>NZ_CASGGV010000111.1:0-334166 GCF_949319125.1 Frankia sp. Hr75.2
GGACGAGGCGCCGAAGGCGGATTCGGAGTCGGGAGCCGGAACCGTCTCGGGAACGGGCCCGGGAGACGTCCCGGAAGCGGGACAGGAAACCGGCGCTGACGCGCGGCCGGCCGGCGCCGCGAGTGCCGCCGGTTCCGCGGAACCGGCCGGTGCCGCTGGTTCCGCGGACGCAGCCGGTGCCGCTGGTTCCGCTGGTTCCGCTGGTTTCGCGGGTGCAGCCGGTGCAGCCGGCGCAGGGCCGCGCGCCGCCTGGCTCGCGCTGCTGGTCCGGTCCTGGCGGCAGCTCACCAGCATGCGCACTGCGCTGGTGCTGCTCTTCCTGCTCGCGCTGGCCGCGGTGCCCGGCTCGCTCATCCCCCAGCGCAACCTCAACCCGATGAAGGTCGAGGAGTACTTCGCCGAGCACCCCACGCTCGCCCCCTGGCTCGACCGGTTCTCCGCCTTCAACGTCTTCGGCGCGCCCTGGTTCGCCGCGATCTACCTCCTGCTGTTCATCTCGCTGATCGGCTGTCTCTGGTCGCGGGTGCACTGGCACGCGCGGGCGTTGTTCACCGCCCCGCCGAAGGCGCCGGCCCGGCCGGGCCGGCTGCCCGGCGGCAGCACCTGGACGAGCCCGCTCGACGCCCCGGACGCCGTCGACCTGGCCCGTGGGGCGCTCCGCGGGCGGCGGTTCCGGGTGGCCGTCGCGCCTGGTGACGCCCGCCGTCCCGACGGCTCGCCGGACCACTCGGTCGCCGCGGAGAAGGGCTACCTGCGCGAGAGCGGCAACCTGGTGTTCCACCTGGCGCTCGTCGCGCTCCTCGCCGGGATGGGGCTGGGCTCGTGGTTCGGCTACCAGGGCACCGTCCTGGTCGTCACCGGCAACGGGTTCGCGAACACCCTGATCTCCTACGACCAGTACAGCGGCGGCGAGCTGGTGGACGCGGCCGGCCTGCCGCCGTTCTCGCTCACCCTCGACCAGTTCTCCGCCTCGTACCAGGACAACGGCCAGCCCGCGGACTTCCGGGCCGACGTCTCGTACCAGTCGGACATCGGCTCGCCCGTGCGCACCGACACGATCCGGGTCAACCACCCGCTGCGGATCGGCAGCGCGAAGATCTACCTGATCGGTCACGGCTACGCGCCGCACTTCGTCCTGCGTGACCCCGCCGGCGCGGTCGTCTGGGAGTCCTATGTGCCCTGCACGCCCCGGGACGGCATGTTCACCTCGACCTGCACGGTCAAGATCCCCGACACCGGCCTGCCGCCGGTGGGGGAGCGCCAGGAGCCGCAGCAGCTCGCGTTCAGCGGGGTGTTCACCCCGACCACCGTGCTGGACCCGGGGCACGGATACGTCTCCACCTTTCCGGCGGCGCGGGCGCCCGGGCTCACGCTCACCGGGTTCGTCGGGAACCTGCACCTCAACGAGGGCATCCCGCAGAACGTCTACGCCGTCGACACCCGGGACATGACCCAGTTCCCGATGACCGGGCCGGCCGGGGAGAAGCGGATCGCCCAGGTCGTCGCCCTGAACAACCCCGGGCAGCGGACGCTGACCGGCCTGCCGGGC
Source organism: Frankia sp. Hr75.2 (assembly GCF_949319125.1). NCBI lineage: Bacteria > Bacillati > Actinomycetota > Actinomycetes > Frankiales > Frankiaceae > Frankia > Frankia sp. Hr75.2. The sequence continues at coordinate 1,550 of NZ_CASGGV010000111.1, forward strand.
GGCCTCTCGCTCGAGGTGGACGGCGTGCACGAGTTCGCCACGTTCCAGACCAAGTCGGACCCCTACAAGGGACTGGTGCTGGGCGCGTCCGTCGTCATCATTCTCGGCCTCGTCGCGAGCCTGCGGGTGCGGCGCCGCCGGGTGTGGGTGCGGGCGACCCCGCTGGACGGTGGCGGCAGCACGGTGGAGGTCGGCGGCCTCTCCAGATCGGACGCGCAGGGCTTCGCCGCCGAGCTGGCCGCCCTCAGCGAGGAGATCCGGCTCGACACCACCGAGGCCGAGGCCACCGCGGCCGACACCACCGCGGCCGACACCACCGCGGACGGGGCCGCCGCGGACGGGGAGAAGCCGGCCGCTGCCATGCCGGCCGACCCGGTCACGAGCACGACCATCAGCGCCACCAGCGAACGGGAGCCTTGATGCCGGTCAACGAAGGCATGGCCAATCTGTCCGACCTGCTGTTCGGGACGTCGGTCGCCGTCTACGCGGCGGGGATGCTCGGATACGCGGCCGAGTTCGCGTTCAGCCGGCTCGGCACGCCGTCCGGGAAGGCCGCCACCGCGGACGGTGACGGGCAGCTGGAGACCGCCGGCGAGGCCGGTGCGCAGGCCGAGAAGCAGGAGATCCTGGTCGGCGCCGCGACCTCCGCCACCGGCACCGCCGAGGCCGCCGGGAAGCCGGGCAGGCCCGGGAAGGCGACGCGGGCAGGGGCGGGCACCGCGGGCCTGGCGGACGCGGCCGGAGGGGCCGCGGGCTCGGACGTCGCGGCGGGCGGTGGCGATGCCGCCGGATCCGGGTTCGCGCCCTGGATCGGCCGGATCGCGGTGGTTCTGACGATCGTCGGCTGGGTGGCGCACGTCGGTTCGGCGGTCACCCGGGCGATCGCGGCGAGCCGGGTTCCCTGGGGCAACATGTACGAGTTCTCGTCCATGATCTGCCTGATCGCGGTGACGACGTTCCTGGCCCTGATGACCCGCCAGCAGATCCGGTGGCTCGGGGTCTTCGTGATGGTCCCGGTCGTGCTCTCCATGGGCTTCGCCGGCACGGTCCTCTACGTCGCGGCGGGGCCGCTCGTCCCGGCGCTCAACTCGTACTGGCTGCGGATCCACGTCGCCGGGGCGATCGTCGCCAGCGGTGTCTTCCTGGTGTCCGCTGTGACGACGGTCCTGTTCCTGCTGAAGGACCGTTGGGAGAACCGGCTGGCCGAGGTGGCCTCCGGCCGCGCCGAGGCGTCGCGAGCCATGCGCAGCCGGGGCGGGATCGTGATGCGCCTGCCGTCCTCGGCCACCCTCGACACGATCACCTACCGCGCGATCGCGTTCGCCTTCCCGATCTGGACGTTCGCCATCATCGCCGGGGCGATCTGGGCCGAGGCGGCCTGGGGCCGCTACTGGGGCTGGGACCCGAAGGAGACCTGGTCCTTCATCACCTGGGTGATCTACGCGGCGTACCTGCACGCCCGCGCGACAGCCGGGTGGCGGGGACGGCGCGCGGCGGCGGTCTCGCTGCTGGCCTTCAGCGCGCTGTTCGTCGACTACTACCTGGTGAACCTGGTGATCAGCGGCCTGCACTCGTACGCCGGGGTCTGAGGCACCGGCAACGGGTGGAACTGACCCCTGGGCTGCCGGCCGGGGGGCCGGCAGTCGGGGGGTCAGCCGCGGGCGGGCGGCTCGGGCTCGCCGCCGCGGATGCGGTTGGCGAGCTCCCGCAGGAACTCGGGATCGTCGTCCGGGCCGACGGGACGGACGGCCTGGCGGCGCATCCCTGTCCGGGAGACCCCGGAGCGGATGCGGCCGCCGGCGGCACGCTCGGTTCCCCATGGCCCACGGCCGCCGAACGCCGGGTGGTCCGAGGCCGCACGGCGCTCGTAGCCGTCGTAGCCGTGGGCGACGCGTGGCCGCCCGAACAGGAACCAGCAGACCGAGCCGAGGAAGAAGAAGACGATCAGCACGATCAGCCAGATCGGTTTGGGCACGACCTTGACCGCGTCCGCTGGAGTGCCGATCACGTCTATGACCGAAAACACCCAGACACCTATGATCAGGAATGTCAGCGCGAGACCCAGCACCGGCCGACCGCTCCTCTCACTCGCTGTGAGCGGCGCGCCGCCGCGCACCTGCCCGTGGACATCGCCGATCGGCGTGCCCCTGTCGAAGACGCACCGGCACCTCGCGGTCACCGGCGCTGGACTGTCCGCCCCCGGCCTCCCGGACCCGCTCTGTCGGATCCACGGCTTCCAGGATGAACGTCTCGTGTGTCCCTAGTGTGCCTCCCGGGTGGACGCCATGTCCCAGCGGTCCGCGAAGGCGCTGTTCACCGGTCGCGAATGTGACGCGCCAGACGCTTGGAGCGCCCTGGGACAGGGTACGACCAGCGGCCCTTCGCCGGCGCTGCAAAGATGGACGCCATGGCCTGGGCCGATCTCCGCGCGTTCCTCGCTCACCTCGACCGGAGCGGGGACCTTCGCCGGGTGCGGGTTCCCGTCGACACCCGCCTGGAGGTGACCGAGATCGTCACCCGGGTCGTCCGCGAACGCGGCCCGGCACTGCTCTTCGACAAGCCCCTCGGCTCCGACATGCCGCTGGCGATCAACGTGTTCGGCACCGAGGCACGGATGGCCGCGGCGCTCGGCGTCGACCGCCTCGACGACGTCGGCACGCGCATCGGCGAGATGCTGCGCCCCGAGCTGCCAGTCGGCTTCGGCGGCCTGCGTGACGCGCTCGGCAAGGCCGCGCAGCTCACCGCCCTGCCGCCGCGCAAGGTCCGCACCGCTCCCTGCCAGGACGTCGTCCTCAAGGGCTCGGACGTCGACCTGAACCTGCTGCCCGGCGTGCACGCCTGGCCGCGTGACGGCGGGCCGTTCCTCAACCTGGGGCTGACCCACACGAAGCATCCCGAGACCGGGGCGCGCAACCTCGGCATGTACCGGCTGCAGCAGCACGACGCCCGCACCGTCGGCATGCACTGGCAGATCCACAAGGACTCCAACGCCCACCACGCCGTCGCCGAGCGGCGCGGCGAGCGGCTGCCGGTCGCGATCGCGTTCGGCTGCGACCCCGCCGTCACCTACGCGGCGTCCGCCCCGCTGCCCGCCGAGATCGACGAGTACCTGTTCGCCGGCTTCCTGCGCCGCGAGCGCGTCGAGATGGTCGACTGCCTGACCGTCCCGCTCCAGGTGCCGGCGAACTCCCAGGTCGTGCTCGAGGGCTGGCTCGAGCCCGGCGAACGGCTGCCCGAAGGGCCCTTCGGAGACCACACCGGCTTCTACACGCCGATCGAGCCGTTCCCCGCGCTGCACGTCGACGTGATGACCATGCAGCGCGACCCGGTCTTCCAGAGCATCGTGGTCGGACGTCCACCGCAGGAGGACGGGCCGATGGGCAAGGCGACCGAGCGCATCTTTCTGCCGCTGATCCGGATGATGATCCCCGAGATCGTCGACTACGACCTGCCCGAGGCCGGGGTCTTCCACAACTGCGCGATCGTCTCGATCGAGAAGCGGTTCCCCAAGCACGCCCAGAAGGTGATGAACGCGGTCTGGGGCGCGGGCCTGCTCTCGCTGTCGAAGCTGATCATCGTCGTCGACGCCGACTGTGACGTCCACGACTACCACGAGGTCGCCTGGCGGGCGTTCGGCAATGTGGACTACGCGCACGACCTGCTCACCACGGTGGGCCCGGTCGACCACCTCGACCACGCCTCCTACGAGCAGTTCTACGGCGGCAAGGTCGGGGTCGACGCGACCCGCAAGCTGCCCACCGAGGGATACCGGCGCGACGGCGGATGGCCCGAGGAGATCGTCATGGATGAGGCCGTCCGGGACAGGGTGACGCGTCGGTGGAAGGAGTACGGCCTGTGAGCGACGCCGCCTTCGCCCCAGGCATGCCCGGGCGGGCCTCCGGCGGGCCGACGCACGGCCCGGTGCGCGCGTTCCTGCGGCTCGTCGTCATCGAGCACTCCGTCTTCGCACTGCCGTTCGCCTACGTGGCGGCGCTCGCGGCCTGCTTCGCGGTCTCGCGGTCGGTGCACTGGCGCGACCTGGCCCTCGTCACGGTCGCGATGGTGGCGGCCCGCACGTTCGCGATGGCCACGAACCGGATCATCGACCGGGCCATCGACGCCCGCAACCCGCGTACCGCCGGTCGCGAGCTCGTCACCGGAGTGGTGTCCGTCCGCACGGCGGTTGTCGGCTCGATCGTCGCGCTCGCGGTGTTCCTCGGCTCGGCCGCGGCTCTGTCCTGGCTGTGCCTGGCACTGGCCCCGGTCGCGGTGGCCCCGCTCTTCGTCTACTCCTACGCGAAGCGGTTCACCGACTTCCCGCAGGCGATCCTCGCGATCGCCCAGGCCGTGGCCCCGGTCGGCGCCTGGATCGCCATCACCGGCCGGTGGTCGTGGTCGGCCGTCCTGCTCGGGCTCGCCGTCGGCACCTGGATCGGCGGCTTCGACCTGATCTACTCCTGCCTGGACGCCGAGGTCGACCGGCGGATCGGGGTGCGCTCCGTTCCGGCGCGGTTCGGCGTCCGGGCCGCGCTCGCGGCCTCGGTCGTCACCCACGTCGTGACCTTCGCGCTGTTCGTCGTGTTCGGCCTGCTGGAGGACTTCGGTGCCTGGTGGTGGGCCGGCCTGGTGCTGACCGCGGCGGCCTTCTGCTACGAACACGCGATCGTCTCGCCGACCGATCTCTCCCGGATGAACCGCGCGTTCCTCACGGCCAACGGCTTCGTGGGGATCGGCCTGTTCGCCTTCGCGCTGGCCGACCTGGTCAGCCGCGGTCTGTCCGGCTGATCCACGGGATGTCCCGATCCGCCGCCGGCGCACCCGGCGGCCCGCCCGCGACGGGGGGCGATCCGCGGCGGCCCTGGGTCGTCGGGGTCAGCGGCGCGAGCGGAACGCCCTACGCCGCCGCCGTCCTGCGCGGTCTGCTGGCCGCCGATCTGCCCGTCGACATCGTGGTCTCCCGCGCGGCCCGGCTCACCCTGCTCGACGAGACCGGCATCGGCTGGCGGGACGGCGCCTGGCGCGACCCGCTGGCGAGCTGGCTCCGCACCCGGCTCGACGGCCGGCCCCGCGCCGACGCGGCCGAGGTGGCCGCCCGCGTCGACCGCCTGGTGGACGTCCACCCGCCCGACGACATGGGTGCGCGCCCGAGCAGTGGCTCCTACCCGACCCAAGGGATGATCGTTGTCCCGGCGAGCACCGCCTCGGTCGCCGGCATCGCCCTCGGCCTGTCCAAGGACCTGCTCCAGCGCGCGGCGGACGTCACCCTCAAGGAGGGCCGGCGCCTGGTCGTGGTGCCCCGGGAGATGCCCTACACCCGGGCCACGCTGCGGCACATGCTCGACCTGGACGCCGCCGGTGCCGTCGTGGCCGCGGCCAGTCCCGGCTTCTACGCCGGCGCCCGCGCCGCGGAGGACCTGGTGGACTTCGTCGCCGGCCGGGTTCTCGATGCCGCCGGCGTTCCCAACACCCTGTTCCGCCGGTGGACGGGCGAGCTCGGCGCCGCCCGCACCGCCCCGGCGCGTACAACAGACCTGGGGGACGGGCCGCGGCGCGCCCCGACCAGCGGATAAGGGACGGGCGGGAACGTCATGGCGAGAAAGAAAGCCGGACAGGCACGTGGCCGGAACCCGGCGTCCGCGGGGCCCGCGAAGCCTGCGCGGCCCGGGGCACCCATGGGCCCCGGGGCAGCGGCGGGTTCCGGGAGCCAGCGGCGGCCGCGCCGTGAGCCCGAGGTCGCCCCGGATCTGCGCGTCCAGCTCCCGTACTTCCTGATCCGGCTTGCCGTGCTCGTGATCCTCACCGTGGTCCTCATCGCGGTCGGGGTGGCCCCGCTGCTCAGCGTCCTCATCGGCTTCGCGGCGGCCGGGCTCCTCACCTGGCCGCTGGGCCGCATGCAGCGGCGGGCCGCGCAACGGTCCGCCGAGCGGGCCAGGGCCGAAGACTCCACCGGGAACCCGCCCGCTTCCCGAGGGTGACTGTGCATGGTTCGGGCAGCGACCGCGATCGGGCCTGCGGCGGGGATCACGGCACCGCTGGCGGACCGGGACGTCATGGATTGTCGGTCCGCGGAGCTACGCTGGATCGCATGGATGCCGGGCTCAAGCGCGAGATCGAAGCCAAAGTCCACGACGGTGCCCGGCTCAGCCGGGCCGACGGTGAGGCCCTCTACGCGAGCGACGACCTCGCCTGGCTGGGCGGTCTCGCGCACGAGGTGCGTACCCGAAAGAACGGCGACCAGACCTTCTTCAACGTGAACCGGCACCTCAACCTGACGAACGTCTGCTCGGCCTCGTGCGCCTACTGCTCGTTCCAACGCAAGCCCGGCGAGTCGGACGCCTACACCATGCGCATCGAGGAGGCCGTCCGGCTGGCGAAGGATATGGAGCCGGCCGGGATCACCGAGCTGCACATCGTCAACGGCCTGCACCCGACGTTGCCGTGGCGTTACTATCCGCGGTCGCTGCGCGAGCTGGGGAAGGCGCTGCCCGGCGTCGCGCTCAAGGCGTTCACCGCCACCGAGATCCACTGGTTCGAGAAGATCAGCGGCCTCTCCGCGGACGAGATCCTGGACGAGCTCATCGACGCGGGCCTGGAGTCGTTGACGGGCGGCGGCGCGGAGATCTTCGACTGGGAGGTCCGGCAGAAGATCGTCGGCCACGAGACCCACTGGGAGGACTGGTCGCGGATCCACCGTCTCGCGCACTCCAAGGGCCTGCGCACGCCGTGCACGATGCTGTACGGCCATGTCGAGGAGCCGCGGCACCGGGTCGACCACGTGCTGCGCCTGCGTGAGCTGCAGGATGAGACAGGCGGTTTCGCGGTGTTCATCCCGCTGCGCTTCCAGCACGACTCGGTCGGCGATCCCCGCAACCGCCTGATGAACCAGCCGATGGCGACCGGTGCGGAGGCTCTCAAGACGTTCGCGGTGTCGCGGCTGCTGTTCGACAACGTCGATCACGTCAAGTGCTTCTGGGTGATGCACGGGCTGACCACCGCCCAGCTGTCCCTGAACTTCGGCGTCGACGACCTCGACGGCTCGGTCGTCGAGTACAAGATCACTCACGACGCGGACGGCTTCGGAACGCCGAACACGATGACCCGGGAGGATCTTCTATCCGTGATCCGTGACGCGGGCTTCCGGCCGGTCGAGCGGGACACCCGCTACCGGGTCGTGCGCAGGTACGACGGTCCGGACACCACCCGGCGGGACAACCCCGTCTCGATCGACGCCTGACCCGGCGATGGCGCTCGAGGAGAACCCGGCCCGGTCGGGCGGCGGATCGCGGCCCGACAGCCCGGTCGTGGCCGGCGGGCCGGCGGCGCCCGGCCCGCCGGATCACGCGGGCGGGCCGGCGGGCCCGCCGCCCGGGCGCGCTCGCCCGGTCCGCCCGGTCCGCCCGGAGGGCGCGCCTGGGATGGGCTCCATCTTCGTGCTCGCGTTCCTGGTGATCCTGGTACCGGGGCTGGTCGCCTACAGCCTGCTGCGGTGGTGCGGCCTGGCGATCGGCCCGGCCGGCCTGCTCGGGCTGCTTGTGATCATCCTCGGGCTGGGGTTCTTTCCATCGGTCCTGCAACGGCTCGGTTGGGTGCGCCGCCGTCGGGGGCGTCCCGCCAGAAACCGGAGAGCATGATGTCCGCTGACGACGTGTCGCCGTCCGCTGGCGGCCACCCCATCGGCACGGGTGGCGCGGGTCGCGGGCGGGCCGGAGCCGCGCCGGGTGAGGGCGGGCTCATGGGGCTCAACCTCCGGTACTTCGCGCTGCGCGCGGCGATGTTCGGCGCCGTCCTCGGGGTGCTGTTCCTGGCCGGCGTGGGCGGCGTGCTGGGGTTCGCGCTCGCGGCCGTGATCAGCGGCCTGCTCAGCTACCCGCTGGCGCTGCGCCAGCGCCGGGCCGTCCTGGACAATGTCGCGGCGCGGCGCGGCGGCCGACCCTGGTGACGGCCCCGGGCGGCCTGGCTGACCACCGACCTGGTGGCGGGCCGGAGCGCCCGGAAGCGGCGGAGCGGCCGGAAGCGGCGGAGCGGCCGGGTCGGCCCAGGGTCGGCCACATCCAGTTTCTCAACTGTCTGCCGCTCTACTGGGGCCTGGTCCACTCCGGTGCGCTGCTCGACCTGGAGCTGACCAAGGACACCCCGGACCGCCTGAGCGACGCACTGGTCGCCGGTGACCTCGACATCGGCCCGATCAGCCTCGTCGAGTATCTCCGGCACGCCGGGGATCTCGCCGTCCTCCCGGATCTGGCCGTGGGCTCCGACGGGCCGGTCCTGTCGGTCGTCGCCACCAGCGCGCTCCCGCTCAGCGAGGTCCGCACCGTCGCGCTGGGCTCGACGTCCCGGACGAGTGTGCTGCTCGCGCGCATGCTGTTCGAGCAGCGGTGGGGGCTACGCCCGCAGTACGTGACCATGCCGCCTGACATCCCGCTGATGCTGCGTGAGGCCGACCTGGCCGTCACGATCGGCGATGTGGCGCTGCGGGCGACCTACGACGCGGAGCGGGCGGGCCCGGGCCATCCGCTGCGGGTGTTCGACCTCGCTCGCGAGTGGCGGGAGTGGACCGGCCTGCCGATGGTGTTCGCCCTCTGGGCAGCCCGGCGCTCGTTCGCCGCGGCCCATCCCGGCGTGGTCAAGGAGGTTCACGAGGCCTTCCGGTCGAGTCTCGACGCGGCCCTGCTCGAAGTGGACGAGGTCGCCCGGCGCGCGGCACGGTTCGAGGTGTTCGACCCCGCGACGCTGGCCCGCTACTTCACGACGCTCGACTTCCGGCTGGGTGCCCGCCAGCAGGCCGGAATCCTGGAGTTCGCCCGCCGCGCGGCGGCCCGTGGCGACGTGCCACCGCTCGGCGAGATCGTTTTTGCGTCGGTGTGACGCCGACTCTCGCCGCGCCCGCCGCGTCTAGTCATCCGCGCCGGGCGCGGCGGGCACGAATGCCCGAGTGGTGCGCCGGTGCCGGGAAGCGACCCGGATATCCCGGTCGGCGGCGGACCTAATGATCGCCGGCTTGCCGGGCCGCCCCGGTGACCTACTCGCAACGCCGCAATGGTGACGTATTAGACAGGCGGCCGGAATGCCTGGGAGATACCCACCGGGGGTGTGGCCCGCTGCGCACTGGCCGTCGCGAAACGCGCGATCCGGCTTTTGACGAGAGCGATGAGCCGAGGCGGTGTCGCCCGGCCACCCGGCGCAATCAGCATCTCGTCCAGGTTCGGTTGTTGCGCGGCTGCGGCGCCGCTCACGCCTGTCGCGGAAAGTGACGGTACTCCGTCGCTCTGCTGGTGGTTCCAGGTCGAGCGCGGGGCGGCCGCGCCACCCGAAGGTGCGATGCCGGCGCCGCGCCCCCGGCCCTCCATGTACCCAGCGTGATCGGCGGTGGATTCGAGCGGGTGGTCGACCCCGTCCTGGCTGTCCGCCGCGCCGGTACGGGCCGCGTGGGTGCCGGCCCGCAGATCCGAACCGGCGGAGCGCGTCGCCACCAGCCCCTGCTCCGCTCGGCGGCCGTCGAGCCCGGCCCGCCCCGCCGCGGGCTCGGACTCCTCGGCGTGCCGGGCGGCCGCGTCGATGAGGCTGTTGACGGCGAGTGTCCACGCACGCAGGCCCTCGTGGCCGGTCAGCTCGGTGAACACCGCGGCCTCCAGGCAGCAGGTGCTGGCCTTCGCGAGCTCGTCCATGTCGAGCAGGGAGATGGCCAGCAGCCCGGCCAGGTGGCCCGCGATCATGAAGAGGCGGAACTGCTGGTGCGGCAGCATCGGGGTGCGCAGGAGCTGGTCGACGAAGGCCTGCTGGTCGAGGACCTGGGCGGTGAGGTCGGCCGGGTCCAGCAGGTCGGCCGCCGCGATGAGGTCGGCGGCGAGCCGGTCGAGATAGTCGAGCTCGCGGTCTGAGCGCCGGTGGTCGAGGAGGTCACCGATCCGCCGGCGGGACTCGATCTCCGCGTCGGGCTGGCGGCGGTGCCGCTCGGTGCGCTCGGCGATGGCGGCCTCGCGCAGGTCGACGAGCGCGCCCCCGGCCTCCAGGGCCGCGTCGACCGCGGCGAGGACCGGCCGCGCCGGTATGCCCCGGCTGGGCTGTTCCAGCTGGCCGATGTACTGGCGGCTGTATCCGGTCCGCCCGGCCAGTTCGTCGCGGGACAGGCCGCGCTCACACCGGCGCCGCCGGATCTCCGTCGGGAGGATGTCCTCCGCGGTACTCGAACCCTGCCGGCCTCGGCTCCGTTGCCGCATCTGCGCCGATCCTTCCGCTGGCCGCCTGCTCACCGTTATGGGACGCGGCGGCACCTTCCCGCCTGGACGCGTGGTGCGGTCAGCCGACCGCGTTCACGCACCATACGGATCTGGTGCCTGCCGTCGTGTGCCTGGTGGGTTTCCAAGGGTGTGGCCCGTTCGGGTCACGGATACGAGACATCACCTTGTGTGATCAGAATACTCCGCCTGGCGCAGGTGACGACTAGGGGCCAAAGGTCCTAGACACGGAGAGTCGTCGTCGACCCGTTGGTGTGTGGTAGCTGTGTGACGCCGAATCTGATCACACTCCGTGATCGTTGCCTTGGATGACGGATTGCCCGTCGGGGCGTGCGGGGTGGGTTTGGGTGCTGGCTGGTATGCGCTCGGCGACCGTCCGGATCCCGTCCGGCGGCGACATCCCTGTTTTCCCGGAATCCACCCTCCGGTATTGTGAATCGATTGTGTCTTCAGTGTTTTTGATCGACGGATCGGAAATAGGGCCTGAAAGGCCCGCGCTCGCCGCCTGGTCGAGACAATTCGCCGCACCGGCCCGGGTATCCGCTCTGGGGGGCCCGTCAGGTGCTTCTGGGTGGGAGCGAACGGGTGGGGTACCCGGCGCGGTCGGGTCATACCGCGAAACCATCCCGAATGACGATGGGCACGACTCGCCCGCGGCGCGTACAAAAGACGAGTGATGGACTGCTGGCCGTCGACGGACGCGGAAGTCGGCGTCGCTGAAGTCGGCGCCGCTGAAGTCGGTCTCCCCGAAGTCGGCGTCGCGGGAGCCGGTCTCAACGGGGCCGGTCTCAACGGAGCCGGTGTCTCCGACGCTGAGGTGGCCCGCGCGCCGGCCGGGCGCGGCCGGTTCCGGCCCGGTCCGTTCCGCGTCGTGATCGCGGATGACGCCGACGGGCTGCGCGAGCTCCTCTGCCTCCTGTTCGACACCGAGCCGGACTTCACCGTGGTCGGCCGGGCGACGAACGGGGCGGAGGCCGTCGAGGTCGTCACCCAGACCGCGCCCGACCTCGTCCTGCTGGACGTCGCGATGCCCGTGCTCGACGGCATCGGAGCCCTGCCGCATGTGCGGATGGCGGCGCCCGACGCGCGAGTGGTGATCTTCACCGGCTTCTCCGAGAGCGCGCTGCGCGACGAGGTCATGGCCCTCGGTGCGGACGAGCTGATGGAGAAGGACCTGTCCACCAGCGCGCTGCTCGACCGGCTCCGGCAGATGTGCCGGCGCCCACGCCTCGTCTGAGCCCCACGGGCGAGCCCCGTCCCGCTTCGGCCCGGTTCTGGCCGTGCCGTCGGCTCGAATTCCCGGTCGTTCGCGCGTTGTGTGTGAGCCGTGACCCAGATGGGGTGTGACGACACAACCACGACGTCAGGGCGTCATCTGTGGGAGCATGGCCATCGTGACTGCCCGGGTCCATCTGCTGGAGCCGTCGGTCGGGCGAACAGACGCCCGTCGCCGACGCGCTGGCGCGTTCCCGCCGGCTGGGCCGTCACGGTCGGGGATCAACGTTATCCGGTTCATGCCCGGTGCCTCGACGGCCCCCTCGGCGCCGTCGGCGTACTCCGGCTCCGGCCAGCCGGGCCGGCATGGTCCGTCCGGCGTCCGCGGCGCGCTCGCGTCCCGGCCGGGTGACGTCTGCCCCGTCGACCTCCGCCTGGTCGCACGTCTGCACGTCGACCTGTTGCGCGTCTCCAGCGCCGGCTGTCGCCGCTCCCGCTGAACTCCGCCCGCGCCGGCGTTCGACGCCGTCGTGGACCCTGCTCACCGAGAGATCTCATGACTTCTCCTGCTCGACCCCCGCGTGCCGCGCGCCCGCAAAGCCCGTCCCGACCCAAGGGGCAGGGCCAATGGGCGCTGGGCTACTCCGAGCCGCTCAACCCCAACGAGCGGATGAAGAAGGACCAGGACGGCCTCGCCGTGCGCGAACGCATCCTGAACGAGTACCCGCACACGGGGTTCGACGGGATCGACCCGCAGGATCTGCGCGGCCGGTTCCGTTGGTGGGGGCTTTACACCCAGCGCCGGCCGGGGATCAGTGGCGGCCGCACCGCCGTCCTCGAGCCCGAGGAGCTCGACGACCGCTACTTCATGCAGCGCATCCGCCTGGACGGCGGCCGGATGACCTCCGAACAGCTCCGGATCATCGCTGACATCTCCACCCGTTACGGCCGGGACGTCGCCGACGTGACCGACCGCCAGAACATCCAGCTGCACTGGATCCGCATCGAGGACGTCCCGGCCATCTGGGGGGCGCTCGAGGCCGCGGGGATGACCACCGAGGAGTCGTGCGGCGACACCCCGCGCGTCATCCTCGGCTGCCCGCTGGCCGGGGTGGACGCCGACGAGGTCATCGACGCCACCGGCGTCATCGACCAGGTGGTGGAGCGGTTCGTCGGCGACACCACGCTGTCGAACCTGCCCCGCAAGTTCAAGAGCGCGATGTCGGGCTGCCCCGACCAGTGCACCCTGCACGAGATCAACGACATCGCCTTCGTCGGTGTCGTGCACCCCGAGCTCGGCCCCGGATACGACCTGTGGGTCGGCGGTGGGCTGTCGACGAACCCGAAGCTCGGCGTGCGCCTGGGCACCTTCGTCACCCCGGAGCGGGTGCCCGAGGTGTGGCACGGCGTCATCCAGCTCTTCCGTGACTACGGCTACCGGCGGATGCGGACCAGGGCGCGGCTGAAGTTCCTCGTCGCCGACATGGGCGTCGAGTGGGTGCGCTCGACCCTGGAGAAGGAGTACCTGGACGCGGCGCTGCCGGACGGCCCGGCGCCGCTGCCGCCCCGCAACGAGGGCCGCGACCACATCGGCGTCCACCAGCAGCGTGACGGGTTCTTCGCGGTCGGCTTCGCGCCGCGGGCCGGCCGCCTCACCGGGACGACGCTCACCGCCGTCGCGAACCTCGCCGACCGGTTCGGCCAGGGGCGGATCCGGGCGACCACCACCCAGAAGCTGGTGATCCTGGACGTCCCCGGCGAGAATCTCGACGCGCTCGAGGCGGAGCTGGCCGCGCTCGACCTGGTCGTCCGGCCGAGCGTCTTCCGCCGCGGCACGATGGCCTGCACCGGCATCGAGTTCTGCAAGCTGGCGATCGTCGAGACCAAGGGCAACGCCCGCGACCTCATCGTCGAGCTGGAGCGCCGGCTGCCCGACTTCGACGAGCCCATCGGCATCAACATCAACGGCTGCCCGAACGCCTGCGCGCGGTTCCAGGTGGCCGACATCGGCCTCAAGGGCTCGCTCGTCCCGGACGACAACGGCGAGATGGTCGAGGGGTTCCAGGTCCACCTCGGTGGCCACCTGGGCACCCGCTCCCGGCTGGGCCGGAAGTCACGTGGTCTCAAGGTGACCGCCGACGGCCTGGTCGACTACGTCGTCGGCCTGCTGGAGACCTACCAGGAACACCGGGCCGACGGCGACACCTTCGCCGACTGGGCGGAACGCGCGGACGAGGCGCTGCTGACCGGCGTCGGGTCCGGCTCCGCGTCGGCCGGCTCCGCGTCGGCCGGCCCGGCCGGCGGCCAGACCGAGGGCGGCGCGACGTGAGCGCCCGCGCCGTCCCGTTCTACTGCCCCTACTGCGGTGACGAGGACCTCGTTCCCGAGCCCGCGCCGGGCGGGACGGGCGAGGGCCACGGGCACTGGTCGTGCCGGTCGTGCCGGCGCGCCTTCCGGCTCAGTCTCACTGCGCTGGCCACAGCCAGAACAGGTTCGGCGAACGGCACCGTCGTGGCGCCGTCGGACGTGGAGGAGAAGAACTGATGGATGCCGCGCTGAAGGCCCGGGCACTGCGGGCCGGCGACGAGCTCGAGGGCGCCCCGGCGGAGGAGATCCTCCAGTGGGCCGCCGACGAGTTCGGCACCGGTCTCGTCGTCGCGGCGTCGATGGCCGAGGCGGTCCTCGTCGACATGCTCGCGCGCATCCGCTCGGACGTCCCGGTGGTCTTCATCGACACCGGCTACCACTTCGCGGAGACCATCGGCACCCGGGACGCCGTCGCGCACACCTACTCGTTGCCGATCATCAGCGCCCGCCCGCAGCTCACCGTCGTCGGTCAGGACGCCGTGCACGGGCCGCGGCTCTACGAGAGCGACCCGGACCTGTGCTGCCGGATGCGCAAGATCGTCCCGCTGGACCGCGCGCTCGCCCCCTACCGGGCCTGGGCGGCCGGTTCGCGGCGGGTGGAGTCCGCCGGGCGCAAGAGCCTGCCGGTCGTCGGCTGGGATCAGCGCCGCGGCAAGGTCAAGATCCACCCGCTGGCCACCTGGACGGACGAGGACGTCGAGCGGTACGTCCAGGAGCACAACGTGATCGTGAACCCGCTGCTCTCCGACGGCTACGAGTCGGTGGGCTGCTGGCCGTGCACCCAGCGCGGCGCCGGCCGGGACGGCCGCTGGGCCGGTACGACCAAGACCGAGTGCGGCATCCACTAGTTCGCTTGGCCCGCAGCCGGGAGCCGGGTGGCGCACAGTTCGGGGCAGGTGGCCAGGACCACGCTGTACCGTGCACGCCGTGGCAGTCGTGACACCTGGGCCGCAAGCCCGTGGATCCGGGTCGGATCCGGCACCTTCCCAGGTCAGTCGGCCCGGCGAGGTATGGCTGGTGGGGGCTGGGCCGGGTGATCCCGGGCTGCTGACGGTCCGCGGGCGGGAGCTGCTCGCCACCGCCGACGTCGTCGTCACCGACCGCCTGGCCGCAGCCGTCCTCCTCGACGTCGCCCGGCCGGACGCCCGCGTCATCCACGTGGGCAAGAGCCCGACGACGTCCCGCAGCCAGGACGAGGTCAACGCGCTGCTGGTCGAGCACGCGCGCGCCGGCGCCCGGGTGGTGCGGCTCAAGGGCGGCGACCCGTTCCTGCTGGGCCGGGGCGGCGAGGAGGCCGAGGCCTGCGCCGCCGCCGGTGTCAGCTGCACCGTGGTCCCCGGCGTGACCTCCGCGATCGCCGTGCCCGCGTACGCCGGCATCCCCGTCACGCACCGTGGTGTCGCGCAGGATCTCGCGATCATCTCCGGCCACCTGCCGCCGGGGCACCCCGAGTCGACGGTCGACTGGGCCGCGCTCGGTGCCTCCCGCGCCACGATCGTCGTGCTCATGGGGGTCGCCCGGCTGGTCGACATCGTCGACGCGCTGCTGGCGGGCGGACGTCCGCCCGGGACCCCGGCCGCTGTCATCGAGCGCGGCACGACCCCGGCACAGCGGGTGCTCCGCACGACCCTGGACGCCCTCGTCGTCGACGCCGTGGCCTTCGGGCTGCGCTCCCCGGCGGTGCTGGTCGTCGGCGAGGTCGCCGCACGCAGGGACGCCGCCGTCCCCATCCCGCCGGTGGTCGAGGCCGACGCCGATCACGGCGAGCGGGTCCCTGACGGGTACGGCATGCGGGACACGCGCGTCCCCGACGGGCAGGGCATTTCCGGCGGTCGGGGCGTCTTCGGTGGTCGGGGTGTCTCCGGCGGGCAGGGCGGCCGCGCCTCGTCGGGGCGGCCCGGGGTGGCCGGCGACGCTCCGCTGGCGGGTATCCGTGTCCTCGTCCCGCGTACCAGGGCGCGGCAGGGGCTGCTCGCCCGCAGGCTGCGCGAGCTGGGCGGCGAGGCCGTCGAGACGGTGGTCAGCCGGCTCGTCCCGACCGGGGACGCGACGCCGCTGCGCGAGGCGCTTCCAGGTGCGGACGGCCTCGTGCTGGCTGACTCCGACGAGGTCGCCGCCGTGGTCTCGCTGCTGCGGGGCGCGGGTACGGACGTGCGGGCGCTCGCCGGGCTGACGCTCGTCGCGGCATCCGCCTCGGCCGCCGCCGCGCTCGACGCGCTGGGGCTGGCCTGCGCGCGGTCGTCGGCCGAGGTCCAGGTCGCCCACACGGTGGTGACGGAGGTCCCGGTGCCCGGGCTGCGGGTGGTGATCTGCGGGGCCGCGCCGCCGCCGGTGGGGATCCGGACGCTGCGTCGCGTGCGGCTGCTCGCCGACGCGCCCGCCGAGGCCGACCCGCGGATCGCCGAGGAACTGCGCCATGGTGACGTCGACGCCGTCGCGCTGGCGTCGTCGACGGCGGCCCGCTGCCTGGTCGAGCTGTACGGTCCGTTGCCGGACAGTGTCCTCGTCGCCGCGATGGGCCGGCGCACCGCGCAGGCCTGCGAGGCTGTTGGCCTGCGGGTGGACGCGATCCCGTCCGAGCCGGGGATCTACCCGCTCGCGGCGGCGGTCGCCGATCTCGTGGCCGGCCGGCGAGCGCCGACGGCGTAGCCCAGGGCGTCGGCAGACCCGGTCGGGGGCCTGCCGGCGTCGTGGGGCCGGCGGCTGGGCGGGCGGGGTGGGCACTGCCGTGGCCTTAGCGGTACCCCGCGAACGCAATGGTCAGGAATGTGCCGGTGCCGCGGCGGCGGCCTGGTGCAGCGCGTCCTCGATGCGGGCCTGCACGGCCCGCACGACCCCCGGATGCAGCCCGAGCGGCTGGGTGACCGTCCAACTCGTCCCGGGGTGGTCCGTCTGCGCTGCCGCCAGAGCGTCCGGGATGTCGCGGCTGGTGTGGTTCCCGTCGAACAGGAAGAAGGGATGCGCCACGATCTCCGAGCAGCCGGTGCGGACCAGCGCGGCGTAGCCCTCCGCGATGTCCGGGCGGGCGATCTCGAGGAAGGCCGGTTCCACCGCGTCCCAGGCGGGGGGCGTGCCGGTCGGCACGCCGCCGCCGCTCCCGTCGCCTGGGGCTGGGGCTGGGCTGTCGGTGTCGGCACCGGCCAGCGTGCGCGCGAGCTCGACGACCGTGGCGTTCGCCTCCGCCCGCCGCGAGCCGTGTCCGATCACCAGGAGACCGCGCATGCTCTCTAGTCTGCAACCAGCGGCGGGCGGCGCGTCGCCGGCGGGCACGCCGCCGGGCGGTTCCGGCCCGCCGCGGCGCGGCGGCGCGGGCCCGGCTCTGATGCTGGGGTGGCTCTGTTCCTGGCGGTTCCTGGCGGCTGATCGGAGGCCCGGCTCGGCTCCTTGCCCTGAGGAGTCCTTCTCGCCGTTTGGTTTCTTCCTCGCCGTTTCGGGTGTCGATGGCAGCGGATTCCACCTCATTAGGGCGAGATGGAAACGAAAGGGCGAGCAGGCCGCCCGGCCCTTTGGGAGTTCTGTCCGATAGATAGTGATCTGTCCTGGTCGTGTGGTCTGGGATCGCAGTGGCCCTCGGGGTTGGAGATCGCCGGGCCCGGTGGCCCGGCTCGCGGGCTGGGTGCTGTTACGGCGGGCGGCCGTCGGAAGACGGACAGCATACGGTCATCCGACGCTGCGCGGGTTACCGTCGCGAGCGACGGCCGCCCGGCGCGACCCGGACCGCCGGCCTGTCGCCGGCGCGGCCGAGGCGTGATGATGGGGTGTCCGCGGGTTCCCGCGGGATCGAGGGTGGCGGCACGTCGCGGTGGCGCCCGAGACGAGCGGGAGACCAGTGGCGGACCGATCGGCACGCCGGACGCGGGGTGCCCCCCTGCAGCCGGGTGATCCGACGTTGATCGGGCGCTACGAGGTCGTCGGCCGGCTGGGCGCCGGCGGCATGGGCACCGTCTTCCTGGCCCTCGACCAGAGCAGCCGGCACGTAGCGATCAAGGTGATCCGCTCGGATCTCGCGGTGGATCCGGAGTTCCGGGAGCGGTTCGCCGACGAGGTCGCCGCCGCCCGCCGGGTGGCCCCCTTCTGCACCGCGCAGGTCCTCGACGCCGACCCGCACGCCCGCCGTCCCTACCTGGTCACCGAGTTCATCGACGGTGCCCGGCTCGACGAGGTCGTCGCCGAGTCCGGGGCGCTGCCGCTGTCCACCCTGCAGGGGGTCGCCGTCGGGGTGGCCTCCGCGCTGACCGCGATCCACGGCGCCGGGATCGTGCACCGTGACCTCAAGCCCAGCAACGTGCTGCTGTCGTACTCCGGCCCCCGGGTGATCGACTTCGGGATCGCGCGGGCGCTCGACGCGGCGGGCGGGCGCACCCAGTCCGGGCTGGTCCTGGGCTCGGCCGGGTGGATGGCCCCGGAACAGATGGAGGGCACGGCGCCGGTGGGCCCGGCGACCGACGTCTTCGCCTGGGGCCTCCTTGTCGCCTACGCCGCGGGCGGGAGCCACCCCTACGGCGACGGCACCTATCTCGAGATGTCGGAGCGGATCCTCACCGGCCAGCCCGACCTGCGGCCCGTCCCGGCACAGCTGCGCGACGTCGTCGCCGCGGCGCTGCGACGCGACCAGCGGGTGCGGCCGTCCGCCGAGCAGATCCTGCTGAACCTGCTCGGTGACCGTGGCCGGAGCGGCAACACGCGCGCCGTGGCCAGTGAGGTTCTCGACGGCACCTGGCCACGCGGCCGGTCCGCCGCCGCCGCGGCGGCCGCCGGCGCGGGCGGCGCGGGCGACACCTTCGGCGCGGCAGGTGCCGCCGGAGCCGCCGGAGCCGGTGGTGGGCCCGCGGCGACCCGTGTGGCGGGCGGGACGGCCGGCGCGGGCCAGGCCCCCGGCCGACCGGCCCGGACCCGCGTCGCCGGCCCCGCGGACGTCAGTAGCCGCTGGTGGGAGGGCCCGCCGGCGCCTGCCTCGGGCCGGCCGGGCGACGGTGCGGCCCCGGGCGGGTTGCCCGGTGCCCACCCGGCATCCCCGCCGGTGCCGGGCGGGCAGCAACCCGCCCGCCGCCGCCGCAAGGGCGGATTCGTCCAGTACGGGGACGAGCCCGAAGCCGCCCGACCGGACGGGCGGTACTCGGCAGGTGCGGCCGGCGCGGCTGGAGCCGGCGCGGCGGCGGCCGGTGCCGGCGCGGCCGGTCCGCCGCAGGCCCAGGGCGGCGGCGCGCGGCCGGCGAGTGCCAGGCCGGCTCCCCGTGGATATGCACCCGCCGCGCCACCCCCGCCCGCGCCTCGCCCGGCGCCGCGACCGGCTCCCCGGCCGGCGCCCTCGCCCGCTCCGGCGCCGGCGCCGTACTACGGCGACGCGCACCGCCCGGCACCCCCCGCGCCGGCACCCCCCGCGCCGGCACCGTACGCGCCGAGCCGCCGGCCGCGCCGGCGGTGGCGCCTGCGGATCCCGTTCAAGAAGACGATCATCTTCGTGGCGCTCGTGCTGCTCCTGCTGTCGGCGGCCGACCAGATCGCCACGATGGTGGACGACCAGCGCCAGCGGCTCTGGGACAGAGTCGTCAGCACATTCCGGGACGACATCGGCGGCCGGATCGACGACCTGTGGGGCAAGACCGACAACCTGCGTGACCAGACCCCTGACCTGGGCGACCAGGTTCCCAACCTGCCCACCCAGCTGCCCGGCGGGCTCGGGAACCAGAACGGCTGAACCGTGCTGGCGCGGGCCCGGGCCGGCCACGCTTCGCGGCCGCGTGGAGGTCGGCGGCATGAAACAGGCCCGACGCAGGTACACCGTCGTCATGGCGAACTTCAGCAGCAAGGTCCAGGAGATGCTCCACAGCCCGAAGGCCCGCCAGATGGTCGACAAGGCGCGGGCCGCGGCGAACAAGCCGGAGAACCGCGACAAGATCCGACAGCTGTCCAGCAAGCTCACCAGCCGCGGCCGTAGCGGGCAGGGTACCGGCCATGACGCCCGTGTCGGGCCGGACAACATGCACTCCGACGTGCACCGTTCCGACTTCGGCGGCCAGAACGGCGCCGGGCCTTCCGGCCCGGGAACGACCGGTGCGGGCGGGCCCGGCGCCGGGGCGGGTTCCGGCTCCCGCGACAGCTCGGGATACGACCGGATCTGAGCCGGTCCGCCACCCGGCCCCGGCCCCGGCCCCGGCGCCGCCGGGGCCGGCGCCACCCGGGCCGGCGCTTCCCCGGGCCGGTGTAGCCCGGGCCGGGGCTTCTGAGGCGGTGTCTTCCGAGCCGGCTCGTCCGAGTTCGGCCGCCCGTCGCCCGGGGCTCGCCCGGCGCAGGTCGTACGATCCTGGGGTGAGCCTTGTTGATGCCGACGGTGAGTCCCCGGCGGGCCGGGCCCGCGTTCCCGACGCCGAGATCCGCGCGCTGCTCGACCGGGCGGCCGACGGCGGGCGGATCTCGCCGGAGGAGGCGCTCCTCCTCTACACGTCCGCTCCGCTGCACGGGCTCGGGCGCGCGGCCGACGCCGTCCGCCGCCGCCGGTACCCGGACGGCATCGCCACCTACATCATCGACCGGAACATCAACTACACCAACGTCTGCGTGACGGCCTGCCGGTTCTGCGCCTTCTACCGGTCGCCGAAGCACGCCGAGGGCTGGGTCCGCGACCTCGACGACATCGTCGCCAAATGCGGCGAGGCGGTCGAGCTGGGCGCCACCCAGATCATGCTGCAGGGCGGCCACAACCCCGAGTTCGGGATCGAGTGGTACGAGCGGACGTTCGCCGGCATCAAGGCCGCCTACCCGCAGCTCGCCCTGCACTCGCTCGGCGCCAGCGAGGTCGTGCACATCGCGCGGACGTCCGACCTGGACTTCGCCGAGGTGATCACCCGGCTGCGCGACGCCGGGCTCGACAGCTTCGCCGGCGCGGGCGCGGAGATCCTCACCGAGCGTCCCCGGCACGCGATCGCCCCGCTCAAGGAGCCCGGCCACGTGTGGCTGTCGGTCATGGAGATCGCCCACGGCCTGGGCCTGGAGTCGACGGCGACGTTCATGATGGGCACCGGCGAGACCAACGCCGAGCGCATCGAGCACATGCGCATGATCCGGGACGTCCAGGACCGCACTGGCGGGTTCCGCTCGTTCATCCCGTGGACGTACCAGCCGGAGAACAACCACCTCGGCGGCCGGACGCAGGCGACGACCCTGGAGTACCTGCGGCTGGTGGCCGTCGCGAGGCTGTTCTTCGACAACGTGGCCCACCTGCAGGGCTCGTGGCTGACCACCGGCAAGGAGGTCGGCCAGCTCACCCTGCACATGGGCGCCGACGATCTCGGCTCGGTGATGCTCGAGGAGAACGTCGTCTCCTCCGCGGGGGCCCGGCACCGCACCAACCGGTCCGAGCTCATCCACCTGATCCGGGCCGCCGACCGCATCCCGGCGCAGCGCGACACGCTGTACCGGCACCTCGTCGTGCACCGTGACCCGGCGCTCGACCCGGTCGACGACCGGGTGGCCTCGCACTTCTCCTCGACCGCGCTGCCGCTGGTGTCGACCTGAGCCACGACCAGCGCCACGAACCGAACGCTGTCCCGAAGGCCGTCCCGAATGCTGTGTCGACGTCCGCTGAGGCGGTCAGGGGCGAGCCGGCCGCGGTGGGTAGCGGGCCGAAGATCGAGCTGCACGTCCACCTCGAGGGGACGGTGCGGCCGGAGATGCTGCTCGCGATGGCGCGCCGCAACAACGAGGCGCTGCCGGCGCGCACCGTCGAGGGCGTGGCCGAGCTGTACCGCTTCCGCGACTTCGACCACTTCCTCAAGATCTGGGTGCTCACGACGCAGGTCATGCGCACGGCCGACGACTTCCGCGAGGTCGTCGTCGACTACGCGGGACGGGCCGCCGCGCAGGGCGCCGTCTACCTCGAAGGCATCTTCTCGCCGTGGTTCCGGGTGAACCGGGGCGTGCCCTGGCAGGAGATCTTCACCGGCTACGCCGAGGGTGCCGTCGAGGCCCGCGAGCGCTTCGGGGTCGAGGTACGGCTGACCCCGGACATCGACCGGGTGCTGCCACCCGAGGTCGCGATGGACGTCGTCGGCTGGGCAGCCCGGTTCACCGACCGCGGTGTCGTCGGGATCGGGCTCGGCGGGCCCGAGGTGGGCCATCCGCCGGAGCCGTACGCGCCGGTCTTCGCCGCCGCCGCGGACGCCGGCCTGCCCGCCGTCCCGCACGCGGGGGAGACGGCCGGCGCCGAGTCGGTGCGCGGCGCGCTGCACGCGCTGGGGGCGAGGCGGATCCGGCACGGCGTGCGGGCCCTCGAGGACCCCGAGCTCGTCGCCGAGCTGGTAGAGCGGGGCATCGTGCTGGACATCTGCCCGACGTCGAACCTGCGGACGGGTGTCGTCACCGACCTGGCGGCGCACCCGCTGCCCGAGCTGCTCGCGGCCGGGCTGCGCTGCTCGCTGGCCACCGACGATCCGGCGATGTTCGGCACGGATCTCGAACGGGAGTACGCCGTCGCGGCGGGCCTCGGGGTGCGCCTCGCCCGGCTCTACGAGGCCGGGGTTGCCGGCGCGCTGTGCGACGACCGGACCCGGTCCCGGCTGGCGGCGCTCGGGGCCGGCACGGACTGGGACGCCGCCCAGGCCACGGCGCTCGCCGCCGAGGCGGCTGGGTCGGCGGCGGCTGGGTCCACGCTGGCCGGGTCTGACGCGGCTGGGTCCGCGACGACGGGGTCCGTGGCCATGATGAACGCAGAGGGATGAGCCGGTGAGTCGAGCGGGTCTGGACAAGAAGCCCGACCAGGTGGCCGCGATGTTCGACCAGGTCGCGCGGCGGTACGACGTGACGAACGCGGTGCTGTCGGCCGGCCTGGACCGCACCTGGCGGACCGCGACCGCGCGGGCCCTGGCCCTGGCGCCTGGCCTGCGGGTCCTCGACGTCGCGGCCGGGACGGCGACGTCGTCCCGGGCCTTCGCCGCCGCCGGGGCCGATGTCGTGGCCTGCGACTTCTCTCTCGGCATGCTGGCCCAGGCCCGGCGCCGGCTCGCCGACGCGACCGCGCGGGCGGGCGCCGGGGCGGGAACGGGTGGGGCGGGAACGGGTGGCGGCCGGGTGCTGCTGGCGGCTGGTGACGGCCTGAGCCTGCCCTTCGCGGACGGCTCCTTCGACCGGGTCACGATCTCCTTCGGTCTGCGCAACGTGGCCGAGGTCGACGTCTGCCTCGCCGAGCTGCTGCGGGTCACCCGGCCGGGGGGCGTGCTGGCGGTCTGCGAGTTCAGCCGTCCGGTGTGGCGGCCGGTGCGCACGGCGTACATGGAGTACCTGATGCGCGCGCTGCCCGCGGTCGCGCGAGCGGTGAGCAGCAGCCCGGACTCGTACGTGTACCTGGCGGAGTCCATCCGGGCCTGGCCGGGGCAGGCCGCGCTGGCGGAGACGATCCGCGCGGCCGGCTGGACAAGGGTGGGCTGGCGCAATCTCAGCGGCGGCATCGTCGCCGTCCACCGCGCCGTCCGCCCCGGCGGAGACGACTGACGTACGGCGTCGGTTGGCACCGCCGTCCCGGTTCCGCGGAACCTCAAGATCGACCGTGGCCCGTGGTGGTTGCGCCGTCGAGCGGGCGGCGTGCGTGGGAGCGCCCGGAACCTCGCACCGGACCATTACTGCATGAGTTCGTATGATTGCGTTAGGCTCTCCTGAGGGATTCGAGCGATGTCCGGACTGCGCGGCGGCGTCGCCGCTGTATCAAGGGCGTGGCGTTCGACCGGTGCCGGCCGCACGCCACCGCTACTGTCGTGGGCGGTAGTCGGCTGCCTGGTGCTGCTTGGGCTGGACGTCGCCGTCGTGGTGCTGCTGGATCCGCGGCCTGCCGCTGCTGCCGTCACGTCCACCGCTGCGGCATTCCTGGCCGCGACGGCCGTCTCCTGCTTGTGGACTGCTCGGCGCGCCCGTGGTGCCGAGCGCCGCTGGCGGCTGCTGATCGGTCTCGCCACAGCCGGCGCGGTGGCTCCCAGCCTGGGGACGGCGAAGACATTGCTGGCCGGGGGCTCCGTGGCGGGTCGGTTTTCCCCGGCCCAGGCGGGCTTCTTCGTCCTCTATGGGGTGGCACTACTTGGGTTGCTGTCCCTGCCCTCTGAGCCGATAGACGGCCCGGGCGAGAGCGCAAGCACGGTGCGACGTCGTGGGCATCGCTGGTACGCGATCACCGTGCTGGACAGCATACTGATCGTCGGTTCGATCGCCCTGCTGGAGTGGGGGACGGTGCTGGCCACGGTCGTCCAGGTGGGCGCGCCCGATCTCATGCAGTTCCTGTTCGCTCTGGTCCAGCCGGTCACCAGCATGATCCTCGCCGCCGCGGTACTGCTGATCGCGAGCTTCCGCCGGCCGCGTTCCCTGGCGACCTCGGCATTGCTTGGCGCAGGTTTGCTTATCTCGACAGTCACCGGTAACGGCTTTCTCTACCTCGCGGCAGCGGGCAACCGTGCCGCCCCGCCGGGGGCCTATCTGGGGTTCGCCCTCAGCTGGCTGCTGACCTTCCTGGCAGCGCTGGTGCCGGTACCCGCCCGCGTGCAGCCGGACGTCCCAGCGCAGCCTGGCCCGCGGGCGATTTGGGCGCACGCCGTGCTGCCCTACATGACGCTCTGTGCGGCTGGCCTGCTGGTTTTCGGCAAGCTGTCGACTGGTGCACAGCTCGACCGGGTCGAGACGTATGGGATGGTCTGCTTGCTGCTGGTAGTACTGGTCCGGCAGATGGTCACATTGGCGGAGAACGGCCAGCTGCTCGCCGAGGTCCGGGAACGTGAGCGCCAACTGCACTACCAGGCATTCTATGATCCGCTGACTGGTCTGGCGAACCGGGCATTGTTCATCCGGCGGCTGCAGCGGGCACTCTCGCGCGACGCCGACAACGGCGGTCGCGGCGACGGCGCCGCGCCGGTGTCTCTGCTGTTCCTGGACCTTGACGACTTCAAGCAGGTGAACGACACGTTCGGGCATGCCACCGGTGACGAACTCCTCAAGATCAGTGCCGAACGGCTGCGGGCGGGAACCCGGGCACTGGACACCGTCGCCCGGCTCGGCGGGGACGAGTTCGCCGTCATCCTCGACGGCGGCGGCCCCGACGACCCCCGCCGGATCGGCGAACGGCTTGCGACCGCGGTCCAGGCGCCGTGCCAGGTGGCCGGGCGGCCCTACACCCCACGAGCCAGCCTCGGCCTGGTCACCCTCGACGGCTCCACCGCTCGGCCAGCCAGTCCCGACATCCTGCTCCACCAGGCCGACCTGGCTATGTACGCGGCCAAACGGGAGCGCGCCGGCAGGCTGGTGGTCTACCGGCCGGACCTGTGAGCCCAGCGCAGAATCGGTTTCGCTGATGATGGCGCTGGCGGGTGTCGCTGTGGCGTCGGCTGTTGCCACGTGGGGGTCCGGACTGGCTGGGGCCGGGGGTGTCTGTGGTGCTCGGGCGGTCAGGTGGGGGTAAGGGCAGGGTGCAGGCGGAACAGGTTCAGGGCGGTGCAAGCCAGGCCGAGTCCGGCGGTGACGGCGGGGGTCCCTCTGCGGCGGAAGCAGCGCAGGCCGGTGAGGTCCTCGGGGTGGCCGATGACGGTCTCGACGGTGGCTGCCCGGCGTTTCCGGGGGGTCTCTACGGCGTCGTCACGCGGCGCGGGCTGGCTCTGGGACGGGTTTGAGGGCGTGGTTGCCGCGCTGGGAACGGACCTCGTCGACCTTCACTTCGGGACGTGTGCGTCCATCCAGGTCAGCGCGCGCGCCCAGGCGTCGCGGGCCGCGGCGGCGTCGTAGGAGTCGGGGCGCGCGTCGTTGTAGAAGGCGTGGCCCACCCCCGGGTAGCGGACGACCTCGGTGTCGACGTCGGCGCGGGCGGCCGCGGCCCGCAGGTGCTCCACCTGCTCCACCGGGATCGAGCGGTCGAGATCCCCGTACAGCCCCAGCCAGGGGGTCTGCAGGGCGGCGGCGAGGTCGAGCTGCGAGGGCTCGCCGAACCGACCGTCCTCGATGCCGCCGCCGTAGAACGTGACGGCGGCGCCGAGCGGGCGCCGTACGGCCGCGTGGAAGGCGATGCCGCCGCCCATGCAGAACCCGACGACGGCGCAGCGGTCGACCGCCGTCCCCGACTCGGCGAGCACCATCAGCCCGGAGTCCAGGTCGTCGAGGATGTCGTCGCCGGCCAGCCGGCCGCGCAGCGAGACCGCCGCCGCCGAGTCGGTGTAGTCGAAGACGGGGGAGCCCTGCCGGTGGTACAGATCCGGGGCGACGGCCCGCCAGCCGGCGTCCGCGAACCTGCGGCAGACGTCGGTCACGTGGTCGGTGAGCCCGAACACCTCGTGCACGACGAGGACGCCGCCGCGGGCGGTCCACCGGGGCTCCGCTATGACCGCGGGTGTCGGACCTTCGGCGGTGGTGAGAACGACTGTTTCTGAGGTCATGGCCGCGTCGATCTCCGATGTCGGTGGGGCCTGTCGATCCACGCCGGGCGGTCGGCGGGCTCCGGATCCGGTGGGGGCGCGTCGATCCGTGAGACGCGGGTCCGCGCGATGTCAGTCATTCGCGCGATGTCAGCCAACTTTCTGCCAGCCAAAGTCAGCCAATTTTTGTCAGCCAACTTTGCGGAACTACCCAGCTCGGGTGGTCATGTCACCTCCTGGCCGGGGACGGTCGGCCCGATCGTGCGCGTCATCCGTGCCCGCTTGGCGTCGCCCCCGCCCGCCCGCTCGCCCGGCGTGGGCCGCCTGCGTGCCCGCCGGCGCTGCCCGCGCCGCCCGCGCTGCCGGCCGGCTCGCGCCGCACCGACAGGCGGGTGTTGGCCCGGTCGAGGCACCACCGAGGTGCCTATCGTCGCCGTGCCGTGGCGCTGCGTTGCGAAGTACGGGGGAAGTTGACTCGTCTGCGCATCTCGAGGTCCTGGTTGGTGCCTTGGGCCTTGGCAGGGCCTACACTCGGCGTGGCGCTCGTGAAGAATTTCACGAGCGCGCAAGCGGGAGACGTGGGACACGGCCCTGATCGGCCGACTGGCGCGGGAATCCGGAGCAGCGCGTGACCAAGCGGATGACGGAACGGGACGGCACCCGGGCGGATGACCGCCCCGATGACCGCCCTGACGCCGACGTCATCGTGGTTGGTGCCGGGCCGGGCGGCTCGGCCGCCGCGTACCACCTCGCCCGCACCGGGCTCGACGTCCTGCTGCTGGAGAAGAGCACCTTCCCTCGGGAGAAGGTCTGCGGTGACGGGCTGACCCCGCGGGCCGTGCGCAGCCTTGTCGAGATGGGCATCGACACATCGGTCGAGGCCGGCTGGCTGCGTAACAGGGGGCTGCGCATCATCGGCGGCGGTGTGCGCCTCGAGCTGCCGTGGCCGGAGCTCGCGAGCTGGCCCGACTACGGCCTGGTTCGCCCGCGCGCGGACTTCGACGAGATGCTCGCCCGGCACGCGGTCAAGGCCGGTGCCCGACTGGTCGAGGGCGCCTCCGTCACCGGGCCGGTGCGTGACGACCGGACGGGACGGGTGGTCGGCGTGACCGCGCGGGCCGGGGTCGACCGGGCTCCGGCCGAGTTCCGTGCCCCGGTTGTGGTCGCCGCCGACGGCAACAGCGCCCGGATCGCGCAGGCGCTGGGGATCCGGCGCCGGGAGGACCGCCCGCTGGGCGTGGCCGTGCGGCGCTACTACCGCAGCCCGCGCACGAACGACGACTTCCTCGAGTCCCACCTCGAGCTGTGGGAGGGCCCGCCGCGCCAGAGCCGGCTGCTGCCGGGCTACGGGTGGATCTTCGGTATGGGTGACGGCACCAGCAACGTCGGCCTGGGCATGCTCAACACCACCAGCGCCTTCCAGAACACCGACTACCGGGATCTGCTCCGCCGGTGGCTGAACGGGCTGCCGCCCGAGTGGGGCTACACCGAGGAGAACGCCACCGGCCCGGTCCGCGGCAGCGCGCTGCCGATGGCCTTCAACCGCGCCCCGCACTACCAGGACGGAGTGCTCCTCGTCGGCGACGCCGGCGGGATGGTGAACCCGTTCAACGGCGAGGGCATCGCATATGCGATGGAATCGGGCCGGATCGCCGCCGAGACGATCGTCCTTGCGCTCGCCCGGCACTCCGGGCCGGCCCGGGAGCGGGCGCTCGGGCGATATCCGGAGATCCTGGCTCAGACATACGGGGGGTATTACACCCTGGGCCGTTTGTTTGTACAGCTCATCGGGAATCCGACCGTGATGGCGCTGGGGACCAGGTACGGGCTGCCTCGGCCCATGCTGATGCGTTTCGTCCTGAAGGTCATGGCGAATCTGACCGACCCGCGGGGAGGTGACGCCACGGATCGACTGATCAACGCGCTGACCCGGTTGGCGCCCGCCGCCTGAACGCGGCCACGTTCGGAAGCAGCCGGTAGGGACGCCGGCAGCCGCCGGTATGGACTCCGGCGCACGTGCTCGCACGCGACACCTCCCGATAGTCGCGCGTGCTCCGAACCAGGGAACTCCGGGCTGTGTCAGACGTCCACGGGAGATCCCTCCGGCGGTGCTGCGGAGGGGAACAATCCCGGTGCGACCGGGAAATCAGAGGTCGCGTAGGCTGCACCCGCGCTCGGCACCCGCGGGGGCAGGAGCACGAAGCACCGGTTGGCTCGGGAGGCCCGTTCGGCCACACCCGGCGAACCGCCACCAAGACGTCCGCACCAAACTTTCGAAGGAGAGGAGTTCGGCATGCTCGACAGTTATGTGCCGATCCTCGTTCTGCTCGCGATCGCGATGCTGTTCGCGGTCGGCTCCCTGGCGGTGAGCGCGCTGGTCGGCCCGAAACGGTTCAACCGTGCCAAGGTCGACATCTACGAGTGCGGTATCGAACCCGAGCCGGTGCCGGCCGGGCCGCACCGGTTCCCGGTGAAGTACTACATCACCGCGATGCTCTTCATCGTCTTCGACATCGAGATCATCTTCCTGTTCCCGTGGGCCGTCACGTTCGACAGTCTCGCGGTCTTCGGTCTCGGCGCGATGGTGTCGTTCATGGCGACGATCTTCGTCGCCTACGCCTACATATGGCGCCGGGGGGGTCTGGAATGGGACTAGAAGAGAAGCTGCCCGGTGGAGTTCTGCTGACCACCGTCGAGAAGCTGGCCAACTGGTCGCGCAGGTCGTCGCTGTGGCCGGCGACCTTCGGCCTGGCCTGCTGTGCCATCGAGATGATGTCGACCGGCGCCGGCCGCTACGACCTCTCCCGCTTCGGGATGGAGGTCTTCCGGGCCAGCCCGCGCCAGGCCGACCTCATGATCGTGGCGGGCCGGGTGAGCCAGAAGATGGCCCCGGTGCTGCGCCAGATCTACGACCAGATGCCCGAGCCCAAGTGGGTGCTGTCGATGGGCGTCTGCGCGAGCAGCGGCGGAATGTTCAACAACTACGCGATCGTGCAGGGCGTCGACCACATCGTTCCGGTGGACATGTACCTGCCGGGCTGCCCGCCGCGTCCCGAGATGCTCATGGACGCGATCATCAAGCTGCACGAGAAGATCCTCGCCGGCTCGGTGTCGGGCAAGGTCGAGCACACCAAGGCCGGCTCGTCGCCCTACCCGAAGCCGATCGAGGTGGCCACGGCGTGGTCCGGCCTGCCCGCCGGCGCGGTCGACACCCGCACGCTGTCGGTCAACGACCGCAAGCGGTTCAGCCTGCCTGAAGGCGCGCCCGTCCCGGCGGGGCGCGGTGCCGTCGAACCGGTGCTGGACGAGCGCCGCCCGGCGGCGATCGCGCCGCCGTCCGTCTTCGGCCGCGGCAAGCGGGTGCCCGTCGACGCCAAGCCGACCGACGAGTCCCGGGCCGACGGTCCCGGACCGAGCACGGAGACCCTGACCGATGACTGACCTGGTACCGGGCTCCGCCGGCGTTCCGGGCGGCCCCGGCGGCCGCCGCCGGGACGCCTTCGGCGCGCGCGGCAGTGGCGACACGTCGGGCTTCGGTGGCCTCGTGCCGCCGGTGGCGGCCCTGGCGTCGACGTCCCGCCCGTTCGGCGACGAGGCCGCCGACACCGTCTACGACACCCTCGAGCGGGTCTTCCCCGAGCTGGGCGACGCCGTCGAGCGGGTCGTCTTCGCGTACGGCGAGCTGACGATCCACGTGCGCCGCGAGCGGCTGCTGGACGTCGCGTGGACGCTGCGCGACGACCCGGGGCTGCGCTTCGAGCTGCTGTCGTCGTTGTCCGGGGTGGACTACCCCGACGACCTGACCGGCCGCCGCCTGCACTCCGTGGTGCACCTGACGTCGCTGACCCACCGGCGCCGGCTGCGCGTCGAGGTCTCCGTCGCGGACGGCGACGCGGTGCTGCCGAGCCTGACCCCGGTCTGGCCGACCGCGGACTGGCACGAGCGCGAGGCCTACGACCTGTTCGGCATCGTCTACGAGGGCCACCACGGCCTGACGCGGATCATGATGCCGGACGACTGGGTGGGCCACCCGCAGCGCAAGGACTACCCGCTCGGCGGCATCCCCGTCGAGTACAAGGGCGCGCAGATCCCGCCGCCCGAGACCCGCCGGAGCTACTCGTGACCGGGCACTGTCCGGCCGGCACCCGGGCGCGGGCCACCACGGGGTCACGCGTGACCGCCAGGCACCCCCGAGCCGACTTCCGAGGTTCGCTATGAGCACGCACACCGAGACGCCCGTCGACGGTTCGGCCGAGACCATCACCGGCGCGCAGCCCTACGAGGCCGGGTTCACCGAGTCCTCCGCCGGTCGCATCTACACCGTGACGGGCGGTGACTGGGAACAGGTTCTCGGCACCGGTGAGGACGACGGCGAGCGGATCACCGTCAACATGGGCCCGCAGCACCCGTCCACCCACGGGGTGCTGCGGCTGGTGCTGGAGATCGAGGGCGAGACGGTCACCGAGACCCGCCTGGTCATCGGCTACCTGCACACCGGGATCGAGAAGAGCTGCGAGTACCGCACCTGGACGCAGGCGGTCACGTTCCTCACCCGCGCCGACTACCTCTCGCCGCTGTACAACGAGGCGGCGTACTGCCTGTCGGTGGAGAAGCTGCTCGGCATCACCGACGAGGTGCCGGAACGGGCGACCGTCATCCGGGTGCTCGTCATGGAGCTGCAGCGGATCGCCTCGCACCTGGTGTGGCTGGCGACCGGAGGCATGGAGCTCGGCGCCACCACCGGCATGATCTTCGGGTTCCGTGAGCGCGAGAAGATCCTCGACCTGCTCGAGACGATCACCGGCCTGCGGATGAACCACGCCTACATCCGGCCCGGCGGCCTCGCCCAGGACATCCCGGACGAGGTGATCCCGGCGATCCGGGCGTTCCTCGACTACATGCCCAAGCGCATCCGCGAGTACCACGCGCTGCTGACCGGCCAGCCCATCTGGAAGGCGCGGATGGTCGACGTCAACTTCCTCGACGCCGCCGCCTGCCTCGCGCTGGGGACGACCGGGCCGGTGCTGCGCGCCGCCGGTCTGCCCTGGGACCTGCGCAAGACCATGCCGTACTGCGGCTACGAGACCTACGAGTTCGACGTCCCGACCGCGCTCGAGGGCGACTCCTACGCCCGGTACCTGGTGCGGATCGAGGAGATGGGCGAGTCCCTCAAGATCATCGAGCAGTGCCTGGACCGGCTACGCCCCGGCCCGGTCATGGTCGCCGACAAGAAGATCGCCTGGCCGTCGCAGCTGGCCATCGGCTCGGATGGCATGGGCAACTCGCTCGAGTACATCCGCAAGATCATGGGGACCTCGATGGAGGCCCTGATCCACCACTTCAAGCTCGTCACCGAGGGCTTCCGGGTGCCCGCCGGCCAGGTGTACACGCAGATCGAGTCGCCGCGCGGCGAGCTCGGCTACCACGTCGTCAGCGACGGCGGCACCAGGCCGTTCCGCGTCCACGTGCGGGACCCAAGCTTCGTGAACCTGCAGGCCGTGCCCGCGCTGACGGAGGGCGGGCAGGTGGCCGACGTGATCGTCGGCGTCGCCTCCGTCGACCCGGTGCTCGGGGGAGTTGATCGCTGATGCCACTGACCGAACAGACCCGCGCCGCGGCCCGCGAGATCATCGCGCGCTACCCCGAGGGACGTTCCCGCTCGGCGCTGCTGCCGATGCTGCACCTGGTGCAGTCCGAGCAGGGCGCGGTCACCGCGGAGGGCGTGGAGTTCTGCGCCGAGGAGCTCGGCATCACCCACGCCGAGGTCAGCGCGGTCGCGACGTTCTACACGATGTACAAGCGCCGCCCGGTCGGCGACTGGCTGGTCTCCGTCTGCACGAACCTCTCCTGCCTGTTGCGCGGCGGTGAGGAGGTCTACGAGCGCCTGTCGAAGAATCTCGGCGTCGGGCACGACCAGACCACCGAGGACGGCACGATCACGCTGGAGCACGCCGAGTGCCTGGCGGCCTGTGACTACGCGCCGGTGATGACCGTCAACTACGAGTTCTACGACCAGGTCAACCCGGACTCGGCGGAGGAGATCGTCGAGGCCCTGCGGCGCGGCGAGCGCCCGGCCCCGACCCGCGGCGGCCCGCTGTGTACGTTCGGCGAGTCCTCGTTCCAGCTCGCCGGCTTCGAGGACCCGCGTCCGGAGGGCGTCGCCGGGCAGGGGGTGGGGACCCCGTCCCTGGCCGGCGTGCTGCTCGCCGAGGCCGCCGGCTGGAAGGCGGAGGACGGTGTGGCCGGTGCCCCGCCGCTGACCCCGCTGCCCTCGAACGCGCCGCCCTCGGCTGCTTCGGCCCCGGCTGCGCCGGCGTCGAGCAGCCCCGCATCGTCGAGCGCCGCCGCCCCGGCGAGCCCGGCGCCCGCGCCGGGGACGCCCGGCGTCCCGCAGACGAAGGTGAACTGACCATGCCTGTCACCCCGGTCCTCACCCGGCGCTGGACGGCGCCCGAGTCGTGGACGCTGGCGACCTACGAGCGCCTCGACGGCTACCAGGGCCTGCGCCGGGCGCTGGCGCAGAGCCCGGACGACCTGATCAAGCTGGTCAAGGACTCCGGCCTGCGCGGCCGCGGCGGCGCGGGCTTCCCCACCGGCATGAAGTGGGGCTTCATCCCGCAGGGCGACGGCAAACCGCACTACCTCGTCATCAACGCCGACGAGGGCGAGCCGGGTACCTGCAAGGACGCCCCGCTGATGAAGGCCGACCCGCACTCGCTGATCGAGGGCATCGTGATCGCCGCCTACGCGGTGCGCGCGAACCGGGCCTTCATCTACCTGCGCGGCGAGCTCATCCACGCCGGCCGGCGGCTGCGCGCCGCCGTCGCCGAGGCGTACCGCGCCGGCTACCTGGGACGCGACATCCTCGGTAGCGGCTTCGACCTCGACCTGGTGGTGCACTCCGGCGCCGGCGCGTACATCTGCGGCGAGGAGACGGCGCTGCTGGACTCGCTGGAGGGCCGGCGCGGCCAGCCGCGGCTGCGCCCGCCGTTCCCGGCGACCCACGGCCTGTACGCATCCCCCACGGTCGTGAACAACGTCGAGACGATCGCCACCGTTCCCTTCATCGTGAACTACGGCGTCGACTGGTTCCGGTCGATGGGCCGCGAGCGCGCCCCGGGCCCGAAGATCTACAGCCTCTCCGGCCACGTGACCCACCCCGGCCAGTACGAGGCGCCGATGGGCACGACGCTGCGCGAGCTGCTCGACATGGCGGGCGGCGTCCTCGGCGGCCGCAAGCTCAAGGCGTGGACCCCGGGCGGCTCGTCGACGCCGCTGCTGACCGCCGACCACCTTGACGTCCCGCTGGACTTCGAGGGCGTACAGGAGGCCGGCTCGCTGCTCGGCACGGCCGCCCTCATGATCATGGACGACTCGGTCGACATGCTCAAGATCGTGCGGCGGCTGACCCAGTTCTACGCGCACGAGTCGTGCGGCAAGTGCACCCCGTGCCGGGAGGGCACCACCTGGATGGTGCAGATCCTGTCCCGGATGGAGCGCGGCCAGGGCGACCCCGACGACGTCGACACCCTCGTCGACGCCTGCGACAACATCTTCGGACGCGCCTTCTGCGCGCTCGCGGACGGCGCCACCTCGCCGATCGTCTCCGGGATCAAGTTCTTCCGGAACGAGTTCCTCCCGATCACCCCGGTGGGGCCGTCGGGTTCCACCACGTCGGTAGCCGGCTCGGCGAACGGCGCGGCCGCGGGTGGCGCGGCCGCGGGCACGCCGGGCGCCTACGCGGGAGCGCACTGAGATCATGACCGTCGCCCCAGAGAAGCCGGCCGCGCCGGCCGCCCCCAACCACGTCACGCTCACCGTGGACGGGCTCGAGGTGAGCGTGCCGAAGGGCACCCTCATCATCCGGGCCGCTGAGCTGTTGGGAATCGAGATCCCGCGGTTCTGCGACCACCCCCTGCTGGACCCGGTCGGCGCCTGCCGGCAGTGCATCGTCGAGGTCGAGGGCCAGCGCAAGCCGGTCGCGTCCTGCACGACCACGGTCGCCGCCGACATGGTCGTCAGGACCCAGGTCACCTCGCCGGTGGCGAAGAAGGCCCAGGCCGGGACGCTGGAGTTCCTGCTCCTCAACCACCCCCTCGACTGCCCGATCTGCGACAAGGGCGGCGAGTGCCCGCTGCAGAACCAGTCGATGGCCAACGGCGCGGCGACCTCCCGCTTCAAGGAGACGAAGCGGGCGTACCCGAAGCCGCTGGCGATCTCCAGCCAGATCCTGCTGGACCGGGAGCGTTGCGTGTTGTGCGCGCGCTGCACCCGGTTCTCCGCGCAGATCGCCGGGGATCCGTTCATCGAGCTGTTCGAGCGGGGCGCGGCCGAGCAGGTCGCCGTCAGCGACGGGCAGCCGTTCTCGTCCTACTTCTCCGGCAACACCGTGCAGATCTGCCCGGTCGGTGCGCTCACCAGCTCCGCCTACCGGTTCCGGGCCCGGCCGTTCGACCTGGTGTCGACGCCGACGTCCTGTGAGCACTGCGCCGCCGGCTGCTCGCTGCGCACCGACCACCGGCGCGGCAAGGTGATGCGTCGCCTCGCCGCCGAGGATCCGGCGGTCAACGAGGAGTGGAACTGCGACAAGGGCCGCTTCGCGTTCAACTACGCGCGGCAGTCCGACCGGCTCACCACGCCGCTGATCCGGGACGACAGCACCGGTGAGCTGGTCGAGGCGAGCTGGTCGGAGGCGCTGGAGTACGCCGCCCGCGGCCTGGCAGAGTGCCGGGACCGCAACGGCGTCGGCGTGCTCGCCGGCGGCCGGCTCACCCGCGAGGACGCCTACGCCTACGCCAAGTTCGCCCGGCTCGCCCTGGGCACCAACGACGTGGACTTCCGCGCCCGCCCGCACTCCGCCGAGGAGGAGGCCTTCCTCGGTAGCGCCGTCGCCGGTACCGGAATCGGGGTCACCTACGCCGATCTGGAGGCCGCGCCCGCCGTCCTGCTCGTCTCGTTCGAGCCGGAGGAGGAGTCGCCCATCGTCTTCCTGCGGCTGCGCAAGGCGGCGAGCAAGCACGGAACCGCCGTGCACGCGCTGGCGCCGCTGATCACCCGCGGGCTGCGCAAGATGGCCGGCACGCTGATCCCGGTCGTCCCCGGCGGCGAGGCCGCCACGCTGGACGAGCTGGCCACCGGCGCGTCGGCCACCACCGAGGCGCTGCGGGCACCCGGCGCGGTGATCCTGGTCGGCTCGCGGGCCGCCGAGTCGCCCGGCGCGCTGTCCGCGGCGCTGCGCCTCGCCGAGTCCACCGGCGCCGCGCTGGCCTGGGTGCCGCGCCGGGCCGGTGAGCGCGGCGCGGTCTCCGCCGGCCTGCTCCCGTCGCTGCTGCCGGGCGGCCGCCCGGTCGCGGACGTCGGCGCGCGGGCCGAGGTGGAGTCCTTCTGGGGCGCCCGCCTGCTGGGCGCGCCCGGCCGCGACACCGCCGGCATTCTGGCCGCCGCCGCGGCGGGCCGGCTTGACGCGGTCGTCGTCGCCGGTGTCGACGCCGAGGACCTGCCCGACCCCGCGGCCGCGCTGGCCGCGCTGGCCCGGGTGCCGTTCTGCGTCTCGCTGGAGATCCGCCGCTCGTCGATCGCGGAGGTCGCCGACGTCGTCCTCCCGGTCGCTCCGGTGGCGGAGAAGGCCGGCACGTTCGTCGACTGGGAGGGCCGCCTGCGTCCCTTCCAGCGTGCACTGGAGGGGACGCCGGCCCTGCCCGACCTGCGGGTGCTGCACCTGCTCGCCGCCGAGATGGGCATCGACCTGCGGGTTCCGGACGCGGGCGCCGCCGCGCGCGAGTTGAGTGAGCTCGGCCGCGCCGGTGACGAGACCGGGCGCGGCCCGGCTCCGGTCGAGCGGGTGCCCGAGCCGGTGACCGCCGGTCCGGGCGAGGCCCTGCTGGCGACCTGGCACCTCAACCTTGACGACGGCGCCCTGCAGGCCGGCGAGCCGTACCTGGCCGGTACCGCCCGTCCACCGCGGCTGCAGCTCTCGGCCGCGACCGCCGCCGAGATCGGCGCGGTCGAGGGGGAGCCGGTCACCGCCAGCACCTCCCGCGGCTCCGTCACCCTGCCGCTGGAGATCACCGCCATGCCGGACCGGGTCGTCTGGGTTCCGACGCACTCACCCGGGTCGCACGTCCGCCGCTCGCTGGCCGAGCACGCCGGCGTGCTGGTTCGGCTCAGTGCCGGCGGGCTGCTGCCGACCGAGACGGCGCCCGGCGGGGAAGTCGACACCTTCCCGACCGACGAGACCCGCGGCGCGGCGCTCGGCTCGCAGCTCGCGACCGCCCAGGACACCGCCGTGACCGTGGCCCACACCGGCCTCGGTGCCGCGGGCCGGGTAGACACCACCGGAGGCCGGGCATGACCGGGACCTCGACGCTCCTGCTCGCCGCGAACGTCGGCGACCCGGACATGTCCGTCCTCACCGACGACCCGTTCTGGCTCATCCTGATCAAGGCTGTCGCGGTCTTCGCGTTCCTGCTGGTGATGACGCTGTTCTCGATCGTCTTCGAGCGCAAGGTCGTCGCGAAGATGCAGCAGCGGGTCGGGCCGAACCGGCACGGCCCGCGCGGCTGGCTGCAGAGCCTCGCCGACGGCGTGAAGCTCATGCTCAAGGAAGACATCATCCCGACGCTGGCCGACAAGCCGATCTTCATCCTGGCTCCGGTCATCTCGGCGGTGCCGGCCATCCTGGCCTTCGCCTGCATCCCGTTCGGGCCGGAGGTGTCGATCTTCGGTGAACGCACGACGCTCCAGCTCGCCGACCTGCCGGTCAGCGTGCTGTACCTGCTGGCGGCGGCGTCGCTGGGCGTGTACGGACTGATCCTCGCCGGCTGGTCCAGCGGCTCGACCTACCCGCTGCTGGGCTCGCTGCGCTCGGCCGCGCAGATCATCTCCTACGAGGTCGCGATGGGCCTGGCCTTCGTCGCGGTCTTCATCTACGCGGGAACACTGTCGACCGCGGGCATCGTGCAGAGCCAGCACGACTGGTGGTACATCGCGCTGCTGCCGTCGTTCATCCTCTACTGCATCGCGATGGTCGGTGAGACGAACCGGACGCCGTTCGACCTCCCCGAGGCCGAGGGCGAGCTGGTCGGCGGGTTCCACACCGAGTACAGCTCGATCAAGTTCGCGTTCTTCTTCCTCGCCGAGTACATCAACATGGTCACCGTCTCGGCGATCGCGACCACACTGTTCCTCGGAGGCTGGCAGCCGCCGCCGATCCCGGGCCTGTCCGGGCTGGACCACGGCTGGTACCCGCTGATCTGGTTCGTCATCAAGCTGCTGCTGTTCATCTTCGTGTTCATCTGGCTGCGGGGCACGCTGCCGCGGCTGCGCTACGACCAGTTCATGGCCTTCGGCTGGAAGGTCCTGATCCCGGTCGGCCTGGTGTGGGTGCTCGCGGTCGCGACCTTCCGCGCCTACCAGGAGCACGTGAGCGACCGGACGCCGTGGCTGATCGGCTTCGGGGTCGTGGTGGGCGTCCTGCTCGTGGTCGCGATCATCGACCCGGGCGCGGCGAGGGCCCAGCGTGAGCAGGAGGAGGCCGAGCGGGAACGCGCCGAATCGGCCCCGAGCCTGGACAGGATTCCCTGGCCGCCGCCGTCCGACGGCGCGACGAGGGCACTGGCCGGCCGCACTGCGGCTGGCAGCACTGCAGCCGGCAGCGGCGCGGCCGGCTCCGCCGGCGGCGACAAGGGAAACACCACCGTCATCCCCGCGGGCTCCGGCCCGCGACAGGAGAGCTGAACCATGGGGATCCTCGACCCCTACAAGGGTTTCGGCGTCACCTTCTCGACGATGTTCAAGAAGCCGACGACCGAGCAGTACCCGGAGCAGAAGAAGGAGACGGCACCCCGCTTCCACGGCCGTCACCAGCTCAACCGGCATCCGGACGGGCTGGAGAAGTGCGTCGGCTGCGAGCTGTGCGCGTGGGCCTGCCCGGCCGACGCGATCTACGTCGAGGGCGCGGACAACACCGACGAGGAGCGTTTCTCGCCGGGTGAGCGGTACGGCCGCGTCTACCAGATCAACTACCTGCGCTGCATCCTGTGCGGGCTGTGCATCGAGGCGTGCCCCACCCGGGCGCTGACGATGTCGAACGACTACGAGCTGGCCGACGACAGCCGCAACGACCTGATCTTCACCAAGGAGCAGCTGCTCGCCCCGCTTCGGGCCGGGATGGAGTCCCCGCCGCACCCGATGCGCCTCGGCGAGAGCGAGACCGACTACTACACCCGCGATCCTGACGCCCCGCTGCCCTGGCAGGTCGGCGGCTCGCCGGCCGGCGAGGCTGACGAGGCCGGCGAGGCCGAAAGGGCGGCGAACAAGGTGCCCGCCCACGGCGCGGGTTCGGAGCGGCCCCGATGAATCCGCAGATTCTCGCCCAGGCGGCGGAGATCAGCAGCACGTCGAACGGCGAGGCCTGGACGTTCTGGCTGCTCGCGCCGGTGGCGCTGCTGGCGGCGCTCGGCATGGTCCTGATGCGCAGCGCGGTGCACTCCGCCCTGCTGCTCGTGGTGAACCTGTTCTGCGTCGCGGTGTTCTACCTGATCCAGGACGCGCCCTTCCTGGGCTTCGTCCAGATCATCGTCTACACCGGCGCGATCATGGTGTTGTTCCTGTTCGTGCTGATGCTGGTCGGAGTCGATTCGTCCGACTCGCTGGTCGAGACCCTGCGCGGCCAGCGGATCGCCGCGGTGATCCTCGGGCTCGGCTTCGCCGGCCTGCTGGTGTTCCCGATCGGTCGCGCGATCGACGGCGGCAAGGCGGCGGGCCTGGAGGCGGCGAACACCGGCGGCAACGTCCACGCGATCGGACGTCTGCTGTTCACCCAGTACGTCTTCGTCTTCGAAGCGATCTCGGTGCTGCTCGTGGTCGCGGCGATCGGGACGATGGTCCTCGGTCACCGCGAGCACACCGGTGAGAAGGCCACGCAGAAGGAACGGATGCGCGCTCGCTTCGCCGAGGGCGGCACCGTCACCCCGCGGCCCGGGCCGAAGGTCTTCGCGACCAACCCCGGCCCGGAGCAGCCCGAGCTCGTCGGCCCGGACCTCGGCGGGCCCGGTGCGGGCCCGTCCGGCCCGGCCGGCGCGGGCGGTCCGGACGACGGCGGTGCCAGTGGTCCGGGCGGTCCTGGGACAGGCGGTCCCGGTGCGGGCGGTGCTGGTGGTCCGGGTACGGACGGCCCGGGCGGCGGTGGGCCCGACGGCGGGCCGAGCGCGAACGGGACGAGTGAGGACTCCGACGACGAGACCGTCGTCGGCGGGTCGGCGCCGGTGGGCGCGGGCAGGGGGAGCGGTCGGTGAACCCGGCGAACTATCTGATCCTGTCGGGGTTGCTGTTCACCATCGGCGCGACCGGGGTTCTGGTCCGGCGCAACGCGATCGTCGTGTTCATGTCGATCGAGCTGATGCTCAACGCGGTGAACCTGACCCTGGTGACGTTCTCCCGCATCCACGGGACGCTGGAGGGCCAGATCATGGCGTTCTTCGTCATGGTCGTGGCCGCCGCCGAGGTGGTCGTCGGCCTGGCGATCATTCTGGCGATCTTCCGGACGCGCAGATCCGCGTCGGTCGACGACGTGAACCTCCTGAAGTACTGACCTCTCGACGTACTCGGGCATCCCGAGGCTTGTCTCCCGGCCGCCCTGACGCGGCCGCGACCGGGACCTCCGGTCACGGAAGAACGGACGACACTGCAGTGACGCTTTGCGCAACAGGGGCGGCGCAGCCCGGACCACCTCCGGTGGCCCTGGCGCTGGCGCACGTACCCGGAACCGGACCGCGATGAGCGCCGGAGGGGCCGCCATCCTCGCGGCCGACGAGCACGGTGGCGCGGCCGTGCACTACGCCGCCGCGTCCGGGGCGTTCTCGCTGACCTGGCTGCTCATCGCGCTTCCGCTGGCCGGGGCGGCCGTTCTCCTGCTCGGCGGGCGGCGTACCGACCGGTGGGGCCACCTGCTCGGCACGCTGACCGCGGCCGCATCCTTCGTCGTCGGCCTGGTCCTGTTCTTCGGGCTGCTCGACCGCTCCGGTGACGACCGGGCCGTCTCCCAGCACCTCTACAGCTGGATCCCGGTCAACGGCTTCCAGGTGGACGTCGGCCTGCTGTTCGACCAGCTCTCCGCGGTCTTCGTGCTGCTGATCACCGGTGTGGGCACGCTGATCCACATCTACTCGATCGGCTACATGTCGCACGACCCGGGCCGGCGGCGCTTCTTCGCCTACATGAACCTGTTCCTGGCGTCGATGCTGCTGCTGGTGCTGGGCAACAACTTCCTGGTGCTCTACGGCGGCTGGGAGCTGGTCGGCCTCTCGTCCTTCCTGCTCATCAAGTTCTGGGAGTACAAGCCGGCCGCGGCCACCGCCGCGAACAAGGCCTTCTACATGAACCGGGTCGGCGACGTCGGTCTCGCGCTCGCGATCATGTTCATGTTCGCCACCGTCGGCAGCACGAACTACGACTCGGTGTTCGGTGCCGCCGCCGCGGACGTCATCGGCTACGGCACCATCACCGCGATGGCGCTCCTGCTCCTGCTCGGCGCCTGCGGCAAGTCCGGTCAGTTCCCGCTGCAGGCCTGGCTCCCGGACGCCATGGAGGGCCCGACCCCGATCTCGGCGCTCATCCACGCCGCGACCATGGTCACCGCCGGTGTGTACCTGATCGTCCGGGCTGCCCCGATCTTTGACCAGACGCAGGCCGCGCGGACCGTCGTCCTGATCATCGGCGCGGTCACGATCCTCATCGGATGCGTCATCGGCTGCGCCTACGACGACATCAAGAAGGTCCTGGCCTACTCGACGGTCAGCCAGATCGGCTACATGTTCCTCGCCGTCGGGCTCGGCCCGGCCGGGTACGCGCTGGGCATCATGCACCTGCTCGCGCACGGCTTCTTCAAGGCCGGCCTGTTCCTCGGCTCCGGCTCGGTCATCCACGGGATGGACGGCGAGCAGGACATGCGCAGGTACGGCGGGCTGTGGCGGCACATGCCGATCACCTGGGTCACCTTCGGCCTCGGCTACCTGGCGATCATCGGTTTCCCGGGCCTGTCCGGGTTCTTCACCAAGGACCGCATCATCGAGACGGCGCTGGCCAAGGGTGGCACCAGCGGCTACATCTACGGTGGCGTGGCGCTGCTCGGCGCCGGGATCACCGCCTTCTACATGACCCGGCTGTTCCTGATGACCTTCCACGGCAAGGCGCGCTGGGAACACGACGGGCCGGAGGCCAAGCACCCGCACGAGTCGCCGGCGACGATGACCGGCCCGATGATGCTGCTGGCCGTCGGCTCGGTCTTCGCCGGTGGGCTGTTCGTCCTCGGCAGCTCGATGCAGAACTGGCTCGCCCCGGTGGTCGGCGAGCACGGTGAGGCGCACCACGACATCTCGCCCGCGGTCGTCACCGCGCTGGTGCTGGTCGTCTCCGCCGGCGGGTTCGCCGGTGCCTACCTGCGTTACCAGCTCCGCCCGGTCGAGGCCGTCGCCCGGCCGGACGCCGAGGTCAGCGTGGTGACCGTCGCCGCGCGCCGCGACCTCTACGCGAACACCTTCAACGAGGTCGTCGCCATGCGGCCGGGGCAGTACCTGACCCGCTTCCTGGTCTGGGCGGACAACGTCGGCATCGACGGCTTCGTGCGCGGAAGCGCCGCCGCCGTGGGCGGGCTGTCCGGCCGGCTGCGACGCACCCAGACCGGCTTCGTCCGGTCCTACGCACTGTCGATGTTGGGAGGTACCGTCCTCGTGGTCGGTGCTCTGCTGCTCACCAGGGCCGGCTGACGTGAGCACAGCCCCCTGGCTGACGATCATGCTGATCGTCCCCGCGGTCGGTTCGCTGGTCGTCGCGTCGCTGCCGCGCCGGCACGGCACGCTCGCCAAGCAACTCGCGCTCGTGGTCTCGCTGGCAGTCCTGGTGCTCGCGGTGCTGGCCACCGCCGCCTACGATCCGGACAAGGCCGGCTTCCAGTTCGGCCAGTCCTATGAGTGGATCAAGGAGTTCGGCGTCTCCTACTCGGTGGGCGCCGACGGCATCTCGCTGGTGCTGATGCTGCTCGCCGCGCTGCTCGTCCCGGTGGTCGTGCTGTCCTCCTGGGACGAGGCGGAAGAGGGGCGGCGTTCCGTCCCCGCGTTCTTCGCGCTGCTGCTGGCGCTGGAGACGGGCATGGTCGGGGTGTTCGCCGCCACCGACGTGTTCCTCTTCTATGTCTTCTTCGAGGCCATGCTCATTCCGATGTACTTCCTCATCGGGAGCTACGGGCCGGTCGAGGAGAAGGCACAGCGCTCCTACGCGGCAGTGAAGTTCCTGCTCTACAGCCTGTTCGGCGGGCTGCTGATGCTCGCCGCGGTGATCGGCCTGTACGTGGTCTCCGCCGACCAGCTCGGCACGGGCACGTTCGACTTCGCCACCCTGCGCCAGCTGGAGATCACCCCGGGCGTGCAGAAGCTGCTCTTCCTCGGCTTCTTCATCGCCTTCGCCATCAAGGCGCCGCTGTTTCCCTTCCACACCTGGCTGCCCGACGCCGGCGCGCAGTCGCCGACCGGCGGCGCCGTCCTGCT
This sequence comes from Frankia sp. Hr75.2, assembly GCF_949319125.1. Taxonomy (NCBI): domain Bacteria; kingdom Bacillati; phylum Actinomycetota; class Actinomycetes; order Frankiales; family Frankiaceae; genus Frankia; species Frankia sp. Hr75.2. The sequence goes on from NZ_CASGGV010000111.1 coordinate 44,282, forward strand.
CGTCGGGGTGCTGGACAAGGTCGGCACCTTCGGCCTGATCCGGTACTGCATCCCGCTGTTCCCGGACGCCGCCGAGTACTTCGCGCCGATGGTGCTGGCCCTGGCGGTGATCGGCATCTTCTACGGCGCCCTGCTGGCCATCGGCCAGCGGGACATGAAACGGCTGGTCGCCTACACCTCGCTGGCCCACTTCGGGTTCATAGCGCTGGGGACCTTCGCCTTCACCTCGCAGGCCGGCACGGGCGCCGTGCTCTACATGGTCAACCACGGCCTGTCGACGGGGCTGCTGTTCGTGGTGGTCGGCTTCCTGGTGGCCCGCCGGGGCAGCCGGGACGTCAGCGCCTACGGCGGCATGGCCCAGGTGACGCCGATCCTCGCCGGGGTCTTCCTGATCGCCGGACTGTCCTCGCTGGCCCTGCCGGGTACGAACAGCTTCGTCAGCGAGTTCCTGGTGCTGGTCGGAGTGTTCACCGAGTACCGGGCACTGGCGATCGTGGCGACCTGCGGGATCGTGCTCGCCGCGATCTACATCCTGTACCTGTACCAGCGCACGATGACCGGTCCGGTCAAGGACGAGAAGATGCGTCTCGTCAAGGACCTCAGCGTGCGGGAGCGGGTGGTGGTCGCGCCGATGGTCGCGCTGATCATCGGGCTCGGGGTGTACCCCAAGCCGCTGCTCGACATCATCACGCCCACGGTGACCGCCACGTTCGCGGACATCGGGAAGTCTGACCCGGCGCCGACGGCCCCGGTGGCCGCGCCGGAATCCGGAGGCCGTTCGTGAGCGCCGCAACGACTGTGCTGGCGCAGGGCGCCGCGCAGAAGATCACACCGCCGTCGATCGAGTACTCGTCCCTCAGCCCGATGCTCATCCTGTTCGGCGTCGCGCTGGCCGGGGTCCTCGTCGACGCCTTCGCACCGCCGAAGGCCCGGCGGGTGCTCCAGCCGCTGCTGGCCGGGGCGGGGTTCATCGGCGCGTTCGTCGCGGTGGTGCTTCTGCACGCCCACCGCCAGGTGCTCGCCGCCGGCGCGGTGGCCATCGACGGGCCGACGCTGTTCCTGCAGGGCACCATCCTGGTGTTCGCGCTGCTGGCGGTGCTGCTGGTCGCCGAGCGCCGGCTGGACTCCTCCGGCGGCGCGCTCGTCGCCTCCGCCGCGATCGTCCCCGGCTCGCGCGGCTCCACCGCGCAGCGCACCTCGCCGGACGTGCAGACCGAGGCGTATCCGCTGATGGTCTTCTCGGTCAGCGGCATGCTGCTCTTCGTCGCCTCGAACAACCTGCTGGTCATGTTCGTGGCGCTGGAGATCCTCTCACTGCCGCTGTACCTGCTGTGCGGGCTGGCGCGGCGCCGGCGGCTGCTGTCGCAGGAAGCCGCGATGAAGTACTTCCTGCTCGGGGCGTTCTCGTCGGCCTTCTTCCTTTATGGGGTCGCATTCGCCTACGGCTACGCCGGCAGCGTCGAGCTCGGCCGGATCGCCGACGCGGTGGGCACGGTCGGCCAGAACGACACGTACCTCTACCTGTCGCTCGCGCTGCTCGGCGTCGGCCTGTTCTTCAAGATCGGTGCCGCCCCGTTCCACTCCTGGACGCCGGACGTCTACCAGGGCGCCCCGACACCGATCACCGCCTTCATGGCGGCGGGGACGAAGGTCGCCGCCTTCGGGGCGCTGCTGCGGGTCTTCTACGTGGCCTTCGGCGGCATGCGGTGGGACTGGCGGCCGGTGATCTGGGCTGTGGCCATTCTCACCATGGTCGTCGGCGCGGTGCTCGCGCTCACGCAGCGTGACATCAAGCGGATGCTCGCCTACTCGGCGGTCGCGCACGCCGGCTTCCTGCTCGTCGGGATGGCCGGCTCGAACGTCGACGGCCTGCGCGGCGCCATGTTCTACCTGGTGACCTACGGCTTCACCACGATCGCGGCGTTCGCGGTGGTCTCCCTGGTCCGCACCGGCGACGGCGAGGCCAGCGACCTCTCCCAGTGGCAGGGCCTGGGCCGGACGTCGCCACTGCTGGCAGGCACGTTCGCCTTCCTACTGCTCGCGCTCGCCGGCATCCCGCTGACCAGCGGGTTCACCGGGAAGTTCGCGGTCTTCCAGGCGGCGATCGCCGGTGACGCGACCCCGCTGGTGGTCGTGGCCCTGGTGTGCAGCGCGATCGCGGCGTTCTTCTACGTCCGGGTCATCGTGCTGATGTTCTTCTCCGAGCCGCTCGCCGACGGGCCGGTCGTCGTCACCCGGCCGACTCTTACCTTCGCTACGGTGGGTATAGGTGCACTCATGACCCTGCTGTTGGGCGTGGCGCCGCAGCCGCTTCTCGACCTGGCGACCACCGCGGCGACCTCCGGCTTCGTACGCTGATGGCGGTATGAGCGCTATCGGGCTGGAAGTGATGGGGATCAGGGCCGACCCTGATCTCGAGAAGTCGATGCGGGTCGGGCTCGCCGCGGTCGAGGAGATGCTGCGCGGATCCGTCCGCAGCGAGTTCTCCTTCGTGACCGAGGCGTCCCGGCACCTCGTCGACGCGGGCGGCAAGCGGTTCCGACCCATGGTCGTACTGCTTGCCGCCCAGTTCGCCGATCCGGACGCGGTCGGTGTCGTGCCGGCGGCCGTGGCGATCGAGCTGACCCATCTGTCGACGCTTTACCACGACGACGTGATGGACGAGGCCCCGCTGCGCCGCGGTGCCGCGTCCGCGAACGCCCGGTGGACGAACACGGTCGCGATCCTCACCGGCGACTTCCTGTTCGCACGCGCGTCCGAGATCACGGCCGACCTGGGGCCGGAGGCGACCCGCATCCTGGCGCGCACGATCGCGACCCTCTGCGAGGGCCAGATCCGCGAGACCGTCGGGGTCGGGCCGGGGCAGGACCCGATCGAGCACTACCTGCGGGTCATCACGGAGAAGACGGCTTCGCTGATCGCCACGTCCGCCCGCCTGGGCGCCATGCTCGCCGGCGCCGACCCGGTCACGACCGACGTCCTGGCCGCGTTCGGGGAGCGCTTCGGGGTGGCCTTCCAGCTCTCCGACGACCTCATCGACGTGGCGTCGCCGAGCGAGGACTCCGGCAAGACACCCGGGACGGACCTGCGCGAGGGCATCCCGACGCTGCCGGTGCTCTACGCCCTGCAGGGCGAGGACGCGGCGGCCCGCCGGCTGCGCGACCTGCTCGGGGTGAACCCGCGCACGGAGGCCGGGGTCACCGAGTCCGGGGTCGTCGAGGCGTTGGAGCTGCTGCGCGAGCATCCCGCGATGGACCGGGCCCGCGCCGAGCTCATCCGCTGGTCGAGCGAGGCCCGCGAGTGCCTGGCGCCGCTGCCCGACGGCTCGGCCAAGACCGCGCTGGAGTCGTTGGCCGACTTCGTCATCGACCGCACGAGCTAGGACCGGGCTCGGCCCCGTGCCGGCCACCGCGCTGTGCGGGGTGGCCGGCACGGGGTCCCCGCAGCCGGGAGGGGTCTGCCCGTGCCCTCCCGGCGGGAGCCCGACTAGGAGCCGGCGCCGGTACTCGAGGACGCCGTCGGCGCGGGCGTCGCAGAGGAGCCCGCCGGGGCGCTGGACGACGTCGACGTGCTCTGGCTCTGGGCGGGGAAGAGCAGATCCCAGATCGGGGTGACCTCGACCGGCGTCGGGTTGAACGGGAGCGAGCCCTCGCGCGACGGCGCGGGCGCCGGAGTGCTCGAGCTCGACGTGGTCGGCCGGGTCGCCGTCGGAGCCGACGACGGCGAGGTGCCGTGCGTGGGCGAGGTCGTCGCTCCCGGCTGGGTGGGTGTCGTGGTGCCGGGGGCGGTGCTCCCGGGAGTGGTGGTGCCTGGCGTGGTGGCCCCCGGCGTCGTCGTGCCCGGGTTTGTCGTGCCCGGCGTGGTGCTGCCCGGCGTGGTCGTGCCGCCGGCGGCCGGGGACGGCGTCGCCGTGGACCGCGGGGTCAGCGGGACGAACGGGATCTCGTAGCCGGACAGGCCCTGCTGCTGCGTGCCGGACCCGCTGTACGCCGGTGCGGACGGGCCGCTCGGTGAGCTCCGGTACCCGCTGTCGCTCTGGTCGGTCGTTCCGGAGCCGCCCGTCGTGGCCGGCGCCGCCGTCGGGTAGGTGGGCAGCGGGGCGCGCCCGTCGCGGGAGGCCTGGGTGTCGTCCGAGCCGAACGCGGCCGGCCGGGCGCCGGCGACCTGCACGAGCGGGGTGGCGCCCGTGGTGGGCCCGGCCGCGGTGACCGGCTGGTCGCCGCTGAGCGCGACACCGGTCACGATCGCGGAGAGGCCGGCGAGGGACGCGGTACCGGCGACCACCATGCGCGTCCGGCTCGGCCCGCGACGCGGCGCGGGTGCGCGGTGCGCGCCGCGGCCGGTGGTCGAACCGGTGGGCCGCGCCGCCGCGCGCGAAGCCGTTGTTGAGCGGGTGCCGTCGGCGCGGGTGCCCTCGGCGCGGGCGCCGGAGCGGGGAGCCGTGTCGAGCCGCAGGGATCCGGCCGGGCGGGCCGGTTCGAACAGCGAGAACCGGGATGCGCCGGGCCCGCCCGCGGCCCCCGCTGCCCGCCGCGCGGAGCGGCCGTAGGCGTCGGCCTGGCCGGGCTGCGGGTCGTCGCCGAACAGCTCGCGGCGCTGGGAGGTGCTCATCGAGATCGGGCCGGTGACGGTATCCAGCTCGCCGGGGGGCCGTGTCGCCGGGCGGGGCGGGGCGGGACGGGGCGGCAGCGAGGCCGTGGCCGCGGACGGGTTGCTGCTCCACTCGCTGGTGACCCAGCCGGATCGCGGCGGGCCGCCCGGCGGGTAGGGAGTCCGCGCGCGGGAGGTGAGCGCCTGGGCGGGCCGGGGGGTCTGGTCGTCGATCGGCTGGCCCTGGCCGGAGGCCGGGCCGGGGACCGGGGTGCGGTTCCGGCGATCGGTCGCGGTGGAGCCCGTGCGGGAGTGCCGGCCGGCCGAGTGGCTACCCACGGTGGCCGCCAACGCCCTGCGGAACCTGGTGCCGGGCGCGGCCCGACCCCGACGGCGAGCCCCGGTGACGGACTCGGTGACCTCGCGCTGCGTTACCCCGCACTGCGCCTCCGCCTGCTTCGGTGTTGTGAGCCCCCCCGGGCCACACGGCACCCCCACCGGCGCACACGATACCGCATGCTGATCAGAAAGCGGCAAGTGCTGCGTTAGCGTCTGTAACAGGGCAATAGGTGCAGATAGCACGATGGTGGTGGTCCCTGCGGTCGCGGTCCGAAACGGCGAGGGGCCGGGGTGGCAGTCGTGCCCACCCCGGCCCCTCGCGCTGAGGTCAGCCCGCCGTCAGTCGATCGTCCAGGTCTCGCCGCCGGAGATGAGTGCCATCAGGTCCCCCGTCCCCTGCCGCTCCCGGGTCTGCTCGACCTGCGCGTTGAGCGCCTCGTCGTAGGTCGGGATGTCGACGTTGCGGAACACGCCGATCGGGGTGACGCCGTGGTCATCCCCGGTCAGCCGGGACAGCGCGAACGCCTGGCTCGGGTCCGTGTTCGCCGCGTCGTGCACGAGGACGCCCTCGTCGGTCGCCGCGCAGACCTCGAGGCCGCCGGACGCCGCGCGCCGGATCCCCTTGTCCCGCTCGGCGCCGAAGACCAGCGGCTCACCGTCGATCAGCTTCAGCGTGGCGTCGTCCCGGGTGCCACGGTCCTTCAGCGCCTCGAACGCGCCGTCGTTGAAGATGTTGCAGTTCTGGAAGATCTCCACGAACGCGGTGCCCGGGTGCTCCGCCGCCGCGCGCAGCACCGACGTCAGGTGGGCCCGGTCCGAGTCGATCGACCGGGCGACGAACGTCGCCTCCGCGCCCAGCGCCAGCGACGCCGGGTTGTACGGGCGGTCGAGCGAGCCGAACGGCGTCGACTTGGTGATCTTGCCGACCTCGGACGTCGGGGAGTACTGGCCCTTGGTCAGCCCGTAGATCCGGTTGTTGAACATCAGGATCTTGATGTTCACGTTGCGGCGCATCGCGTGCAGCAGGTGGTTCCCGCCGATCGAGAGCGCGTCGCCGTCACCGGTGACCACCCAGACCGACAGGTCCGGGCGGGACGTCGCCAGGCCCGTCGCGATCGCCGGCGCCCGCCCGTGGATGGAGTGCATTCCGTAGGTCTGCAGGTAGTACGGGAAGCGTGAGGAGCACCCGATGCCCGAGATGAAGGCGATGTTCTCCCGGGCGATCCCCAGCTCGGGCAGGAAGCCCTGGACGGTGGCCAGGATGGCGTAGTCGCCGCATCCCGGGCACCACCGGACCTCCTGGTCGGAGGTGAAGTCCTTACGGGTCAGCTGGCTCGGCGTGGCGGGTACCAGGTCCAGGAGCCGGTTGGTAATCCCGCTGCCGTTCGTTGTGACGGTCACTGGTTGATCACGTCCTCCAAGACGCCCGCGAGCTCCGCGGCCTTGAACGGCAGTCCACGGACCTGGTTGTAGCCGATCGCGTCCACCAGGAACTGCGACCTGATCAGCGTGCGGAGCTGGCCGAGGTTCATCTCGGGGATCAGCACCTTGTCGTAGGAGCGCAGCACCTCGGCGGTGTTCGCCGGGAACGGGTTGAGGTGGCGCAGGTGCGCCTGGGCCACGTGCAGCCCCTTGGCCCGGACCCGCCGGCAGCCGGCGGCGATGGGGCCGAAGGTCGAACCCCAGCCGAGGACCAGCACGCTCGCCATGCCGGACGGGTCGTCGACCTCGAGCGGGGCGATGTCCCGGGCGATGCCGTCGATCTTGGCCTGGCGCAGGCGGACCATGCGGTCGTGGTTCGCCGGGTCGTAGGAGATGTTGCCCGAGCCGTCGGCCTTCTCCAGACCGCCGATGCGGTGCTCCAGACCCGGGGTGCCGGGGACCGCCCACGGGCGGGCCAGCGTCTCGGGGTCGCGCTGGTAGGGCCAGAACTCCGGACCCTTGGGCCCGTCGTGGTTCGGCTCGGTCGTGAAGGTCACCGTGAGGTCGGGCAGCTCCTCGCGGGTCGGCAGCAGCCACGGCTCGGAGCCGTTGGCCAGGTAGCCGTCCGAGAGCAGGAAGACCGGCGTCCGGTACTTCGTCGCGATCCGGGCGGCCTCGACGGCGGCGTCGAAGCAGTCGCCGGGCGAGCGCGGCGCCACGATCGGCACGGGGGCCTCACCGTTGCGGCCGAACATCGCCTGCAGCAGGTCGGCCTGCTCGGTCTTGGTCGGCAGGCCGGTGGACGGGCCGCCGCGCTGGATGTCCACGATCAGCAGCGGCAGCTCGAGGCTGACCGCCAGGCCGATCGTCTCGCTCTTGAGCGCGACACCCGGGCCCGACGTGGTCGTCACGCCCAGCGAGCCGCCGAACGAGGCGCCGAGGGCGGCACCGACACCGGCGATCTCGTCCTCGGCCTGGAACGTCCGGATGCCGAACTGCTTGTGCTTGCTCAGCTCGTGCAGGATGTCCGAGGCCGGGGTGATCGGGTAGGTGCCGAGGAACAGCGGCAGCTTCGTCAGCTCGCCGGCCGCGATCAGCCCGTAGGACAGCGCGATGTTCCCGGTGATCCGCCGGTAGGTGCCCTGCCGCATGCGCGCCGGGGCGACCTCGTAGGTGACCGAGAACGACTCGGTGGTCTCGCCGTAGTTGAAGCCGGCCCGGAACGCGGCGATGTTGGCCGCCGCGATCTCCGGCCGCTTGGCGAACTTCTTCTTGAGGAAGCCCTCGGTGCCGCCGGTCGGCCGGTGGTACAGCCAGCTCATCAGGCCGAGCGCGAACATGTTCTTCGCCCGCTCGGCTTCCTTCTTGTTCACCGTCCCCGCGACGCCCTCGGCGGCGTTGACCGCGTTGATCGTCATGGACGTCAGCGGGACGCGGTGGACGGTGTAGTTGTCCAGGGTCCCGTCGGCCAGCGGGTCGGTCGCGTAGCCGGCCTTCTTCAGGTTGCCGCCGGTGAACGCGTCGGTGTTGACGATCAGGTCGGCGCCGGGCGGCAGATCCTTCAGGTTCGCCTTCAGCGCGGCCGGGTTCATCGCCACCAGGACGTCCGGGGCGTCGCCCGGGGTGAGAATATCGTGATCGGAGAAATGTAGCTGGAAGCCAGAAACTCCGGCCGGGGTGCCGGCTGGCGCCCGGATTTCCGCGGGAAAGTCCGGAAGCGTGGACAGATCGTTGCCGAATGCCGCTGTCTCGCTTGTGAACTGTTCTCCGGTGAGCTGCATACCGTCGCCTGAGTCGCCCGCGAAGCGCACGACGACCCGGTCGAGCCGGCGGGTCTCCCTCTCCCTGACCTGCTCAGACACCTTCAGTAACCTCCTCAGGTACCACCCCAGCGTACCGGGCGGCTCAATGCACCACGGGGATCGTGACGCCTGACCGACTCCGGGAAGGCCGGTGGGACGCCGTTCGGGACCGGATTATCCCCGTCACCCACCCTGCCTGGTGGTGTGCGGCTGGTTGCGGTATGCGTTTTCTGCTAACGGACGTGAGTGCGGCTCGGCGGGCGGGACCGTCCCCGCCGTGGGGCCCTCCGAGGCCGTCCCCACCGGGGCGAACCGTCGGCTCCGGCGGGTGGGAGGAGACGGCCGGACACCGGCGGGCGGGCCGCGCGGAGAAGGCCGCCGGTTCCCCCTTCGGGCCGCGGACGTGCTGTGTCACCTGCTCGCGGGAGCCCCGACGGGTGTCCGTAGGCGGACACCCCGGCCGGTGCCGCGACCCGCGCCCGAATCCCCCAGCCGGTGGGGCACCCCCCGGGGCGCGACTGTGCGCGGCGGTCACCCGTGCCGCGCGCGGGCGACGTCCATACCGTTCGGGGCGCCTATGTACAGCGCGGGCCGTATTCAGGTGACCTCCGCCCAGAGATCGGCATGCCGGTGTTGTCGTGGAAACGAGTACACCGGCATCGTGGTGGTATCGCGGCGATCACCCCCGCCGTGCGGCCGACGTCCACACATGAGTGTGTTCCCGGCCCCGGTCGGATGGGGATGGCGCCCCGATGTGAACACTATCGATTAGGTGGACCAGCGGTGCGCGGGGCGTCCCGCGATTTCGTATGGCGCGATAGGCGCCGCGCCTGGACGACCTCCCGATGACACCGACCGGGCACGGATCGACGCGGACGTCTCTCAGCATCACCGATCGGTCACCGGGAGATGAACGGTGTGTTCCGGCGGAGTTCCGGATGTGTGGCCGTGGCCGTTCATTGCGCGGCCGGGTGGTCCGGTCGTGAGCTCCGGCGGAGTCGATGGCCCCCGGTGAACCCGGTCATGGCCGGTATCCGTCGCCTGTGCGCACCTCGGACGATTGGATCGGTGCATGAGGTCACTCCGGCGGGGCACGAGTGGCGGAGACGGAGGAGCCGACCGCGGCGGGCCGCTCCAGGAGTGCGAGCGCGGGAGGACGGCCATGTGGTGGGAATAACGGCGGGCATGGCTGCGGGCCCGGGCCTCACCGTGGCCGTCATCGGCGTCGGCCGCGCCGGCTCGGCGCTCGGCGCCGCGCTCGCCGCCGCCGGCCACGAGGTTCGCGCCTACTACGTGCGCTCGCCCGCCGGCCGGGAACGGGCCGCCGCGCGCTTCCCGGCGGCCACGGCGTGCGCCACGCCCGAGCAGGCCGCGGCCGCCGCAGAGGTGATCCTGCTCGGCGTGCCCGACGACCTGATCGAGACCGTCGCCGCACAGGCCGCCCCCGGCCTGGCCCGCACCGGTCCGGCGCGGTCCGGCCCGGCCGGCACCGACGCGGCCCGCTCGCCGTCCCCGCTCGTCGCGCACCTGAGCGGACGGCACGGGATCGCCCCGCTCGCGCCGGCCCGCGCCGCCGGGGCGCACCCGGCCGCCATCCACCCGATCATGACGCTCACCGGGACGCCGGCCGACGTCGACCGCCTCGCCGGTGCCACCTTCGGCGTGACGACGGCCCCCGGGGACGAGCCGGCGGCCGCGCTCGTGCGCCGCCTGGTCGCCGACGTGGGCGGGCGCGTGGCGGTCGTCGCCGAGGAGCAGCGGGCGCTCTACCACGCCTCCCTGGTCCTGGGCGGCAACTTCCTGGCGACCCTCGTGACGGCCGCCGGACGGCTGATCGCCGAGGCGGGCGTTCCCGACCCGGCCGGCGCGCTCGGCCCGCTGCTGCGCGTGTCGCTGGAGAACGCGCTGGACGCCGGCGAGGCCGCGATGACCGGCCCGGTCCGGCGCGGGGACGTCGGCACCGTCACAGCGCAGTTGGACAGGCTGGAACGGCGCGACCGCCACCTCGCCGACGCCTACGCCGCGCTCGCCGTCCTCACCGCGGACCGGCTCGAGCAGGCCGGCCGGCTCGAGCCGGCCCCCGCCGCCGCCGTGCGCGCCGGTGCGACGGACGGCCGCGGGTGGGCGTGACCGCTGCCGGGAACAGGGAGCGTCGGCTCCTTCGTTGAAGCGAGTGCGACAGGTCGACAGGACGGATACGCGACAGCCATGCTTCATCGCAGTCTCAACGGGCTGAAGACGGCGCTTCTCCTCGGCGTTCTCTCGGCCGCGATCGTGTGGATCGGGTCGCTCTTCGGCACGAGCGGCCTCGTCATCGCCGTCGTTCTCGCGCTCGCGATGAACGGATTCTCCTACTTCTACTCGGATCGGATCGCCCTGCGAGCGATGCGGGCGTATCCGGTGAGCCAGGTTCAGCAGCCCCGGCTCTACGCGATCGTCCAGGAGCTCGCCACCCGGGCGCGCATGCCGATGCCCAAGCTGTACCTGAGCCCCACATCGTCACCGAACGCCTTCGCGACCGGGCGAAACCCCCGTAACGCGGCCGTGTGCTGCACCGAGGGAATCATGGAGATCATGGATGACCGTGAGCTCCGTGGTGTCCTCGGGCATGAGCTGAGCCATGTCTACAACCGCGACATCCTCATCGCCTCGGTTGCGGGCGCGCTCGCGGGCATCATCGTTTATCTGGCAAACATGCTGCAGTGGTTTGCCATTTTCGGCGGCGGTCGCGACGAGGACGGCCCCGGGGTACTGGAGATGCTGGCCCTCATCGTCGTCGGCCCGATCGCCGCCACGATCATCCAGCTGGCGATCAGCCGGGCCCGCGAGTACCAGGCGGACGAATCCGGGTCGACCCTCACCGGCGACCCGCTCGGCCTGGCCAGCGCCCTGCGCAAGTTGGAGGCCGGCACGGCCGCCAGGCCGCTGCCAGCCAACTCGCGGCTGGGCCCGGCCGCCGCGCTGATGATCGCGAACCCGTTCCGTGGCGGCGGCATCGGCCGGTTCTTCTCGACCCACCCGCCGATCGCCGAGCGGATCGCCCGGTTGGAGCAGCGCGCCAGGATGAACCCGTATCGGTAACCCCACCCAATCCGCCTACTCCGTCCACCCTCAACCCCACCGCCACGGTTCCGCCGGAGGAATCGGCTCCCGGTCGCTTTGCCGGCCGGGAGCGGCGCGCCGGATCGCCTGATTCAGGCCGTGACGTCGGCATTCCCTTCATGGCACCGACCGGATGGGCGCGGCTCCTCGGTGGCGGCCGATGTGGCTTGGCATGGAAGGAACATGCCGGGAACGCGGAGTTCACCACCGCGTCACGACGAGACCCGGGGAAGGCACGCTGAAGCGCTGGATAGCGAGTAGTCTCAAAGCTCCCAGACAGCGGCGGAGCGTACCCCCCAGGTTCCGCCGCACGCACCCCGCCCGAAACCCCCCATCGGGCGGGGTGCACCTATTTCGGACATCTACCGCCGGATGTTCCTAACGCTTTCTGCCGTGCGGCGGCGATCGTGCTTCTTCCCGTGCATACGCCCCGTGAATTGCGGTCCGTCTCGCGGCCCTGCCCGCACCGCCATGGCGCCACGGCGCTGGGGGCTGCGGGGCACGCGCTGCGGGGCCGCGGCGCGCTGTGTCCGGGCGGCGTCAGTCCGGGCTGGTCGCCGTCGCCCGCCGGTGTCGGCGGGCGAGGGCGATCACCGGTAGTTGACGAACTGCAGCGGTACGTCGAAGTCCTCGGCCTTGAGAAGCTGGATGACCCGCTGCAGGTCGTCCCGCTTCTTGCCGGTGACCCGGAGCTGGTCGCCCTGGATCTGCGCCTGCACGCCCTTCGGGCCGTCCGCGCGGATCTTCTTGGCGATGGCCTTGGCCTTCTCGTCCGCGATGCCCTGCTGGACGGTCACCGTCAGCTTGTACTCCTTGCCCGACTGTCGCGGCTCGCCGTGCTCGAGCGACTTCAGCGAGATGCCGCGCTTCACGAACTTCTCCTGCAGAACGTCCAGGACGGCCTTCACCCGATCCTCGCTGTTGGCCTGCAGGAGGATCGACTCGCCGGACAGCGCCGCGGAGGCCCCGGTGTCCCGGAAGTCGAAGCGGGTCTTGATCTCTTTCGCCGTCTGGTTGACCGCGTTGTCGATCTCCTGGGTGTCGACCTTGCTGACGATGTCGAAGGACGGATCTGCCACGGGCACGGACCTCCTGGTCAAGTCGTACGGGGCGAGCGCCGGCCCCGTGACGCGGGCCGGGCGCGGGCCGGAGCGTTGGGGGGACCCTCCCCGTCAGTCCACTCGGTGCGACCGGTATGCTTGTTGAACACGGCAGGTTGCCCGAGCGGCCAAAGGGAGCGGTCTGTAAAACCGTCGGCTCAGCCTACGATGGTTCGAATCCATCACCTGCCACCACCCCGGGTTCCCCGGGGAACATGCTGCGACACAGGCCCTGGAGCGCACTCCGGGGCCTGTTCCATGTTCCCGGCCGTTCCCGGCCGATCATGGCTACCGCCGGGGGTTCGTGCACAGGACATGCACACGATCATCGCCCCCCGTCGGGGCGCAGCGCCGCTTCGATCCGCTTCCGGGCAGCGACGTCGTCACCGTCCACGCACTTGGCGTAGACCCGCAGCAGCACGGCCACGCTGTGCCCGGCCCACTCGGCAACCTGCTGGGGAGAGACCCCGGCGTTTAGCCACCCCGACAGGCAGGCATGACGCAGGTCATAGATCCGTCGGGCGAGCGGGCTAGCCGCCTGCACCGAGGTCAGTGCCTCAGACCGCGCGGCCCCCCACACCCGGCCCGTGACCGAGTCACTGACCTCCCCGCCCCGTACGCCGCGGAACAGCCGGCCGTCGGGGGCGAACCCGAACGTCTCGATGTGATCACGAAGGACGGTGACCAGAAGGGGACAGGCGGGAACCGGCCGGGTGTCCCCGAGCGCGCGATGCTTGAGCTGCCGAGCCGGAGCGATCTCCTCACCGTCCGTCGGATCGTCCTGCCAGCCGGAGCTGGTGGCCGGTCGCGATGTCGCCAGACGCAACACTCCCCACTGGTCGGCCGCGTCCACCGCAGGGAGTTCGACTGTGTCCCGGCCCAGTGCGTTGATCTCGCCCGGCCGCAGCCCGGCGTAGTAGGCCGTCGCGTAGTAGGCGACCAGGTGCCGGCCGGTGTCGCCCTGGTGCCGGACCGCGTCGAGCAGGGCGCGCGCCTGGCCGTGGTTGCACACCACCCGGCGGTCGACCTGTTCCACCTGCTTCGGGGCCGTCCACTTCAGTGTCATGAGCGGGTTCACCTCCAGATCCTTGCGTTCCACGGCGTAGTCCAGGGCGCCGAAGAACACCGCTCGCTTCCGGGCGATCGTGGTTGCCGCGGCCGGCTTGCCATCCAGCTTCCTGGCGAGACGATCCAGCGCGGCGCGGGCCACCTCGGCTTCGGCCAGATCGGCGACTGGCCGCGTGTGGCCTGCGAGCCAGTCGAGCACCCCCGCCAGGTGGGCCGGAGCGTCCAGCTCAGTCCGTGGCTTGTGCGGGCCACCGTCAGATGTCCTGACTCCTGTGCGGAACAGCCACTGATACAGCGCTTCCCGAACGAGGTCGGCATGCACGGCTGGTGGTTCGGCAGTCAGCAGCGCCGGTGTCACCGTCGCCAACGCATCCGCGATCCCTGCTCGGGACTTCGGCGCTGCTGACCACCACTTCAGATCCGCGAAGTCCCGAGCGTGCTCCAGCCAGGACCGTGCCGGTACGGGGTCGGGTTCCGGCACCGCCCGAAGCTCCGTGACCGGGATGCCGGTCTCGATGTCGAATGCCTCTCCGCGGCGGGTGGCGGCGAGCAGTTCAGCATGGCGGGACTCGGCAAGCCGCCGGGTGGCGAAGTTCTTGGCGTTGGCCTTCGGCCTGCCTGCCACCTTCCACCGCACCTGATACGTCGTGCGGGTCCTCCCCTCAATCGCGTTGATCTTCCAGATCCGCACGTCGAAGGTCGTGCGCCGGTCGTCCTGGTCGCGACGGCCGGCGGCCGCGAGAGGTCTGGTCATGCGGCGGGGCTCTGGATACGGCTGTCGAGCCAGGTGTTGAGGTCGTGGCGGTCGACCCGAAGCTGTCCGTTCGGCAGCTTGATGACCTTGGGAGCGACTCCGCGGGCCCGCCAGTCGTCGAACGTGCTCCGGGCGAGCGGGCCGTGCTCGTCGCCGAGCTCGGCCAGGACCACGGCGAGTGGGATCAGCTCCCGCCGGCCGGCGCGGGCAGCCGGCGGTGTGGTCTTCCTGCCGGGGGTGTTTTGCGGTCGGGTCGGTGCGGTCATGCTGCTGGTACTCCTTCTGGGAGTACGGCCCCGACGGCTTGCTTGGCGGCTGGTGCGTCGAGGTCGTGGCACGGGCGGGGGGTCGTCAGGCGGCGGTTTCGCCGTTCCGGGCGGCCTCCCGTCGTGACCGGGCCTGATCGGCGGCCATCTCGGCGAGGAGTCGGTCTCCGGTGCGGGCGTAGCCGGCGGCGTGGAACTCCCATTCCGCGATCGTGATGACGACGTCGTCGTCTTCGGGGCGTCCCCAGGCGTCGAGCGGCTCGCGTTCCCCGCCGGCGGCGGTGTGGGTGCGGGCCCAGGTCCGGCGTCGTTCCCGGCAGCGCGCGAAGGTCGTCGAGTAGGTGCGTGACTTGGTGATCCAGTGGCCGTTGAAGCCGAACTGATGCGCCCACCGGTCCATCCCGAGGGCGCGGAACTCTGGCCAGGCGGCGAGCTTCCACGCGGTCTTGACGATGTCGGCCAGGTGGGCGGGCAGGGACACGCACCGGGCGTAGAGGTCTTCGGCGTTGCGGATGCGCCGGTCCAGTGCGCCGGAGTCGGTGACCGACTTCGTCGTGTACTTCGCCAGGTAGTTCCCGACGGTGCGGGGGGTGAGCTCCCCGCCGTCGACGGTCAGGATTTCGGTGCGTTCCTGCTCGCCCCACCGGACGGCGAGCGTCGCCGGGGCGCCGGGGCGGCGGCGGTGCGGGTTGGGGCAGGGCTGTTCGGCGTGGCGCACGGCCCAGCGCCAGCAGGTGGCCAGGAGCTCCGCGGTGGCCCAGTCCTCGGCGGGTGGCGCCCAGGTTTCGGGGGGCATGGTGGCGTCGTCGAGGCGGAACACGCCGTGGAAGTGGATCGCGCCGCGGCGCTGTCCCTCAGCGACCTTGATGTAGCTGATCCGGATGCGGCGGCGGATGCCGGGGTTGCCGGGGGAGCCTTCGAGAGGCAGGCCGGTGAGGCGGGCCATGCGCCGGTAGGTGAGGTCGACGGTGCGTTTCCACAGCCGGGGCGCGAACCGGTTCCAGACAACCAGGCGGGCGTTGTCACAGCAGTCAGGGCAGATCGGCGCACCGAGGCGGGGGTCGTCGTCGGTGTGGACGAGCCGGCAGCCGCGGGGCCGTCCGTGGGGGCAGCGGCCCGGCCGGTCGTTGCACTTCCGTGTCGGCCCGTGGTTGGCCCGGCGGGAGTGGACGGGGCCGAACGACGGGGCGGTGACGGTGACGAACAGGCCGGGGTGTTCGGCAACGGTGTCGGGCACGTCGAAGCCGCCGGAGACACCGGCGTGGACGATCTGCCAGGCGTCCCCGGCGTACAGGTAGGAGCACGACGGGCACACGGTCTCCCGCCGGTTCCCGCAGGGCACGAGGATCGTGCCGTCGGGCATGCCGGCGGAGTCGAACACGTGGCGGATTTCCCCGGTCGCCTTGTCGACCTGGCGGATCTGGCCGGTGAGGCGGACGGGGTGGGCGCATCCATTGGTGCGCTGGATCTGCGCCCAGAGCGCGGTGAAGGTTCCGTCCGCGATCCGGGCCGCGGACGCGGCAAGCACCTCAGGAAGCATCGTGGTCTCTTCTCAGCCGATAGCCAGGCATGGCGAGATCGGGACCGAGAAGAGGATTTTTGGATGCCGCGTGTAACGGTGAGGCTGCCTACGCCTGCACCCACGCTTAGGGCTGCTGCCACTGGGGGCGCGAGTTTTTGGGTGGTCCCGACTGTGCCAACGGGCTGACTGTCCGTGTTGCTCCGACCACCCGGTCAACATTCGGACAACGACCCGTCGCGGTCGGCGCGGGCTGGTGGTCCGGGCTTCCGCCCCGCCGGTCGGGCGGCGACACCTCCACGGGGACTCCTTGCCGATGGTGAGGATCACGCGGCCTCCCGGTGCACTTCCGCGTCCACGACGCTGGCCGGTGCGGTGTGACCGGCATGTAGGGAAAGGACGGTCGCTGGCCCGGACGCGACAGGGCGCGGTGAACGCGCGTCGCGGGGCACGCCCGAGCCCCCGGGCCGCGTGCGGCCCCGAGGGGTGAGTGGTGGGATCCCGGTGGATGTGGCGGGTGGCGACGTGAGAAGACATGTCGAATCGGCCAAGACGGGTTGCTTGCGCCGGCTGACCTGCGACGACGCCCGTCCGGCCGTGGGTGTCGCTGACAGCACGGCAGACAGCGCGGCTGACAGCGCGGCTGACAGCACGGCAGACAGCACCGGTGACAGCGCGGCTGACAGGACGGCGGACAGCGCCAGGCGCGGTCGGGCAACCGGAGGCGCGGCGAACTCGCGGCCGGCGCTCGTGGGATGCGGTGGGATCCCGGCGGATGTGGCGGGTGGCGACGTGAGAAGACATGTCGAGTGGACCAGCGCTGGTTGCCCATAGGGGCTGACCTGCACCAACGCAGATCCCGCCGCTCGTGACGCGGGAACCACGGCAGGAAGCACTGTGGGAACCACGGCAGGTAGCACCGTGGGAACCACGGCAGGTAGTGCGGCGGGAAGCATCACGCGGCCTCCCGGCACACATCCGCACCCATGACGCCGGCCGGGGCGGTCCGACCGGCCGGGCGGGTCCGGCCGGTGGCGGCGGTGTGGCAGGTGGGGCACAGCGGGCGTCCGCCGGGCCCGTAGCGGTGGTGGTAGGCGTGGCAGGCCGCGCACGGGCCGACCTCATCCGGGGGGATCAGCAGGTGCGCGGCGACGGTCTTCAGCGCGCTTTCGGCCTGGTGGCGGGCGGCGGCGCGGGCCGGGTTCGGGTAGGCCCTGCCGTCCGGGCCGGTGATCGTGCGGGGGGTCCGCCGCCAGGCGTCGACCTGCCCGCGGGCCCACTCGCCGACCGTCACAGCGGGCATGATGAGGAGATCCCTTCCGAGGGGTTGGAGTGGTGGCGGCGGGCTGGCCCCGTCGGGTCTGGCCGGACGTTTCGGGGGCCTGCCTGCCGCACCACGAGAGGTCAGGGACGGCTCAGAACGGCGGCTCGCTGGGGTAGGACCCCGCCGGGGCCGCCCACGGGTCCTCCGACTGCGCGGCGGCCGGCGGGGCGGCGGGTCCGGACGGGGTGGTGGTGGCGCGGGTGGCCTTGACGACGCGGGCGGTCGCGAAGCGCAGCGACGGGCCGATCTCGTCGACGTCCAGCTCGAAGACGGTGCGCTTCTCACCCTCACGGGTCTCGTAGCTGCGCTGCTTGAGCCTGCCGGTCACGATGACGCGGGTGCCCTTGGTGAGGGACTCGGCGACGTGCTCGGCGACCTGCCGCCAGATCGAGCAGCGCAGGAACACCGGCTCCCCGTCGATCCACTTCCCGGTCTGCCGGTCGAGGGTGCGGGGGGTGGAGGCGACGGTGAACCCGGTGTAGGCGACGGCGTTCGGGGTGAACTTCAGCTCCGGGTCGGAGGTGAGGTTCCCAATCACGGTGAGGGTGGTCTCGCCGGCCATGACGGCTCCTTTGCGGTGGCGATGCGAACGCGGGCGGTGGGGCGGCGGGGGTTGGGCTACTGGTCGATCCGGATCGGCATGAGGTCGGCGGCCCAGGAGGGGCGCTCGGGGTGGGTGATCCGGATGGGGCCCGCCTCACCGTCGGTGCGGGCGGTGCGGAAGTGGAACAGCAGTCCGGCGCGGCGGGAGACGGGCCGCCCGTCGTGGGTCAACCGCCCGGCGTCGTCGATGAACTGGGGGTTGAGCTGGACGGCGCCGGTCGCGCCCATGGCCGGGAAGCGGGCGTCCAGCGCGGCGATGTCGGGGTAGGGCAGGTCCGGGTCGGCGACCGAGACGACGGTGAGGCTGTCGCGGTGGGTGCGGCGGGAGCCGACCGTGAGGCGGACCGGTCGCAGCTCACCGTCGGGCGAGGGGAGCCCGACGGTGAGGGTGGCGGGGGCGGTGCGCGTGGCTGGGGCGAGGCGGCGGCGGAGCAGCGCGCGCAGGGTGGCGACGTCGGAGGTGGACAGGAACAGGGGGTCGGGCAGGTGGGCGGGGGTGTTGTCCAACAGCGGGGTCCAGTCCCGGTGGATGCGGTACCGGTCGGTGGCGGTGGCGTGCAGCCGCCCGTCGGCGATGTGCAGCCGTAGCCGGGCGATCGACGGCAACGTCAGGTCGGTGCCGATCGCGCGGACGGTGTTGGTCAGCACGTCGAACAGGCCAGCGATCGTCACCGTGAGCGTGACCCGGTCCGGGGCGGTGGCGGTCGGCGGCGGCCCGGCCAGGGTGATGACGGTGGTGGGGTCGGCGAGTGCGGTGGACGCGGGCATGCGGGTCTCCTCGTTCGGATACGTCAGGCAGGGATCGGGATCGGTGCGGCGGGCTGGCAGTGGGGTCGGTCGTCAGCGGTGGACGACGGGCTTGCCGAGGTCGCGGTGAGAGACGGGAACACCCAGGCGGTGTCCGAGTTCGTGGGCGACGGTGGCGGCGCGGTGGCGTCCTCCGGCGCAGCCGACGGCGACGGTGACGGGTCCGCCGGCCGGGCCGGACAGGAAGGCGTGGACCGCATCGGTGGTGGCGGCGATGAGCGCGAGGATTCCCGGGGTGCGCAGGACGGTGTCGCGGACCTGCGGGTCGTCGGCGGTCCGGTCTCGCAGGGCGGGGTTGAGATGGGGGTCTCGGAAGTGGGCCCGGAGGTCGGCCGTGAGGTGCGCGGGCGGCGGCGGGGCGTGGAGGAACCCGAACGACACGATCTGCACGCGCTCGTCGGAGGTCGGGCTGGTCGGCGGGTCGGGGGTGTTGGGGTCGGTTTCGGGCATGGGGGTAGCGCCTCTCCGTCCATGTGCTGATCAACAGGGGTGGGGGTGCTGGGTCCGGCGCGGCGGTCATGTGGGGTGCCGCGCCGGACCCGGCCCTACGAGGAGGGGTGTGGAGCGGGGCTAGTTGCCGTACTTCTCCCAGCGGGCCTGTGCCGTGGCGACGTCCTTGCGGCGCTGACGGTCGGCGGCGGCCTGCGCTTCCTTCTCCGCCTTCGCCGCGGCGGCCCTGATCTCCTTCTCGGCCTTCTCCGTGGCCTTGCGGACGGCCTGGGCCTGGGCGGCGCGGGCGCGGGCGTCGGCCAGCAGCTGTGCGTCGGTCGGCTCGGTGGTCTTCTTGTGGCCCATGGGGTTCTCCTTTGCGCGGGCGAGGCGGGGATCGGCGGGTGGTGCGGGGCCGGGCGGCTGAGGGCGGGTCAGCAGCCCGGCTGAACGGGGTGTCAGTGAGCGGGCCCACCGCCGGGGCAGGGCTGGCCGTTGTGGTGGTGGGCGGCGGGGCGTCCGTCGCCGCGCTGGACGTGGCTGGTCTGGCGCCGGCCCTACCGGCTGGCCTCGGCCTCGGCCTGGCAGGTGGCGCAGAGCGCGTTCGGCGCGTCGGCCTTCCGGCCGCAGCCGATCAGACACTCGCCGTGGCTGAACAGGCGGTCGAGGGGGCTGCCGGGGCGGACCCTGCCCACGATCTGGACGGTGTCGGGGGCGGTGGTCTGCGGCTTCTTCTGCGTCCGGGCCATGAAGTGAGCTCCTTGCTCGTTGCTGTGGCCGGCGGGGGCGGCGCGGGTGGGTGTGGTGTCAGGTGGACGGGGTGTCGGTGGCGGCGCGGTGGTGGCGGGTGGCCTTGTCGCGGGCGCGGCGGGTCTCCGTCGGGGTGACGAAGTGGCGGGTGCCGTGCGCGCGCTGGTGGGTGCGGCAGAGGTTCTCGGTGTCGTAGAAGTGGGTGGCCCGGGCGTCGCAGTAGTCGCAGCAGACAGGGGTTCCGGTCGCCATAAGATCGTCACTCTCTGTGATCGTTGGCGGGCGTGGTGGGGGAGGGAGGGAGGCAGGCCACGGGGTGGCACACCTGCTCTGGCGGGGGGTGCGGGGAGGGGGAGGGAGGCGGTTGGCCGCCTCCCTGGCGGCCCGTTTCTGCTGGTGGGGGTAGGGAGGTGGGGCGAGGGAGGCGGGTAGGGAGAACTCCCTGGGTCCGCGGGTCCTCCCTACTGGCCTCCCTGCGCCTGACGGTCGCGGACGGTGATGGCGTGGCGGACGGCTTGGGCGGTGACGTACATCTGGCCGGACTTGTGGGTGTCGGCTTCGTGGGCGCGTAGCGCGGCGCGCAGGGTCGTGGTGGACCAGGACTCGTAGAAGCCGGGGGCGAGATCCATGAGCCGGGAGAGCACGACCTGGGTGCGCTCCCGGTCGGCGCCGCGCAGGGCGGTGAGCATGTCGGCGAGAGGGTCGCGGTCGTCGGGCTCGTCGGTGCCGGCGGCGTTGGTGTCGACGGCGGTGCGGCGCTTGCGGGCCCGGTCGGCGAGGGCGTCGGCACCGGGGTCGTCGATGAAGTGGGTGCGGATGGTGATCGACGATTCGCCGGCGGGGAGCGGGACACCGTCACCGGCCACGACCAAGGTGCCCTTGTCCAGGCCCTGGCGGAGCGTGTGGGGGGCGGCGCCGCCGTTGACGGCCTTGTCTCCGAGCGCCATCTTGGCTTGCGCTTTGGTGCCCACGACCAGGGCGGCGCGGATGTGCGCGCCTTCGCGGACGAGCTTGGGCAGGTTCTGGTCGGTGGGGTCCTGGGTGCCTTGCCACAGGAGCACGTCGACCGCGCGGCCCTGGTTGTGCATCTTGCGGGCGCCCATGAAGTAGCGAGAGGTGGCCTTGGTGCCACCGTAGGGCCGCCTGAGCTCGTCGACGGCGGGGCACATGAATGCGACCTGCGCTTCGTCGACGATCACGACCAGCGGGCGGAACGTGCCACCGTTGCGGGACAGCTCGTTACGCCGTTCCATTTCGGTGACGGCGTCTTCGACCATCTCGGTGGCCGCGATGACGTGGGCGTCGGTGGGGCCTTGGACGAGTCGGGTCGCGATGCCCTCGAACATGCCCCAGTCGCCCACGCCCTTGAGGTCGGCGATCCAGAATTCCACCGTCGGGTCCTGGGCGAGCCACAGCGCCAGGGCGCGCAGGCTGGCGGTCTTGCCTTGGTTCGACAGGCCGGTGATCAGCAGGTGCCGCTGGTACAGGCTGATCAGCGCTGCGTCCCCGCGCAGGTCCTGACCCCACGGGGCACGGCCGGCGCGGTAGTCCGCGGTCATGTCGGGGTCGATGACCAGCGGGGACGGGCCGATCGGCTCGTCGAGCGCGCCGGAGTCAGCGATCCACAGCCGGACCGTGCGTGCAGCTTCGGGGATCGTAATGAACAGTTCGTGCTCGTGGCGGCCCAGGTTCTCGGCGAGCTTGCGGCGCCGGTCCTGCACCTCTTCGGTGGACGTGCCGGACGGCAGGGTGACGTCGACCTCCACGCCGCAGCCCGCGATCCGGATCGGTCCGAGCATGCCCGAACCGTGGTCGGGCATGGCCCGGATCGCCTTGGCCAGAGGGGCGATACCCAGGTCTCGCAGGGCAGTGACCACGATCGACGGGGTGATCGGCGCGTCGTCGACCGGCCGCTGTCCGGGTCGGGCGAGGCGGGCAGGCAGCACGGCACCGTCCTGGCCGGCGCGGCGGGTGATCGCCAGCCAGGCGGGAACAGCGCCGGCCGCCGCGAGGGGAACGAGCACGGTCGCGGCCGTGACCAGCATGCGCAGCAACCAGCCGATGAAGTGCCAGTAGTCGCCCCACCCCACCCCGAGCGGGGTTATCACCCCGGCCAGGATGCCGGCGGTCAGCAGCGTGGCGGCGGTGACGACGACCGCGGCCACCGTCGACACGGTGACGGCCTTCAGGACGGCGGGGAGGTTCTGCACCCGCTGGCGGCGGGCTTCCTTCGCCACGTGGAGCCGGTCAAGCCATTCCGCCATCTCGGCACGGTCACCGCGGGCCCGGGCAGCGCGGATCTGCTCGCGGATCGCCGCGTGGGTGGCCGCGTCCGCCGCCCGGCGGGCCAGCACGACGTGTCCTTGCGCGGACTGCACCGCCACCCGACCCGCAGCACGGGCGATCTCCTTCCCGCCGGCCGGCAGCGTGGGCAGCACCATCGGCCGCCGCGCGGGGGCGTCGGCGGGGCGGGGGGTGATGACCTGGCCGTGCTGGTCGATCACCTCGCCGCCCAGCGCATCCCCAGCGGGGAGGGCGGTGGGGGTCCATGGGCCGGGAAGGACGACACCGCCAGGCGGGGTGTCCTCGGGCGAGTCCGCGGGGGTGTGGGTCTGCTCGGTCATCGGGATTCACCTCCCGGTCGGGCCCAGTCAGGGGCGGGAGAGACAGTGGTCAGGAGCCAGGACGACGCCCCCAACGGGGAGACCCCGGCCCGGATGGCGGCGGCGACGTCGACCCGTTCAACGGCGGTCACGACGACCGCGACCACCAGGCCCACGGCGCGCAACGCGAGGGTGATCAGAGCGATCACGACGAGCGGGACGACGACCCACAGCGGGAGCCGACGCAGCTCCGCCGGCACACCCCCCGTGGTCATGACGCGCCCCCGGCCGACACGAGGGACAGGGACGGCTGGTGGCGCTCGGCGTGGACGGCGAGAAGGCGCTTCGTGCGGGTCTCACCGATGCCAAGGTGCGCGGCGGTGCGGCGCAGCGACTGCGACGCGACCGCGTCACCAAGTGCGTCGAGCGCGGCGAGCAGCTCGTCGTCGGTGGGCTTCGTGGGCTGCTTCGTGCGTGCGGCGCGAGGCACCCGGGTGCCCTTGTCCACCCGAACCCGCGGGGCCTTCGGCACGGCAGGGGTGGGGTGACTCGCCGGGGCCTGTTCGGGCAGGTCAGGGGTCGAACTCGCACCCGCGGGAACGGGCTCCGCGGGAGCGGCTTGAGCGGGTGCGGTCGTGGCAGCCGCAGCGGGAGTGAGCTTGCGGCGATGCGGGGTGTAAAGGCCGGGGGTGTAGACGAGACGGGCGGTGCCGTCCGCGGCCAGGTCGACCACGGCGTGCCGCGCGGCGATCCGGCGAGCCCGCACGATCCGGCGGTGCGCCGCACGCTCGATCCGTGCCTGAGCACGTTCGGCACGGGACCGCGGTGGCGCGGCGACGGCAAGCTGGTGGGCCACGACCCCGGCGACGGACACCACCGCCATCACCAGCCCGGTGACCATGCTGCGCTGGGCGCCGTGGGCGAAGTTCAACCCGAAGGCGACCGCGCCGAACAGCACCACCCCGGCGGTGAGCATGGCCGTGGGCCGCTCGGGGTGACGGCGCCGCGACGTCAGGACGGCCATCGCGAACGCCCACACCCCCAGCTCCGACAGGGCGGGGAGCACGACACCGGTCACGTTGCCGTACAGGTGCAGGCCGTAGATCGCCATGGCCGGGATCGCCATGGCCGCGGACACCCCGGCCAGTGGGTAGATCAGCAGCTCGACCGAGTGCTCGGACCGCCACGCGGCACGCTCGGCCTTCCGCTTCGCCGTCGCGGCCTGGTGCACGAGTCGGGCGGCATCCCGGTCGGCGCGGTCCTCACGCTTCCGCGCGTCGCGGGCCGCAGCGTCGATACGGTCCTGTTCCCGTGCGGCGGCCAGGTCCGCGCGGTGCTGTTCCCGGCCCGCGGCTTGGTCCGCGCGGCGCTGCTCCGCCCAACTCACGACGCCACCCCGACCCTTGGCAGGCGGGCAGTGGGACGGCGGGCGGTGTGGATCGGACGGTAGGTGTCCGGGCCGGTCGGGGTGAAGCCGGTGGCGACGGCCGCCAGGTCCCGGCGGGCGGTGGCCAACCGGCGGGCCGCAAGGTCGCCGTAGTCGCCGGTGGCGACCACAACCTCAGCGTCCACCACCGCGAGTTCCGCGGCGATCAGGGGCTCCTCCGCGACGATCGCGGCCAGATCCGCCGGGGTCGGCTCCTTTCCGTCGACCGGGCCCCGCTCGGATGCGGACGGGCCCGGCGGGGCGTCCTCGGTGAGCGCGGCGCGGGCCGGGGGGATGTCGTCACCGGTGAAGTGGTCGAACACCCGGACGCGGACCCCGCCAATGTCCAGAGCGACTTGCAGGCCGAACGCGCCGGGGTGGTCATAGGTGACCTCAAGCGGCAGACCCAGCGCGTCCGAGGCGGCCCGCAGTGCGGCGAGCCGAGCGCTCACGTCAGCGTGGTCACACACCAGCGCGTCCAGCACCATCGACGAGACGTGGTCATACGCGGAGATCGACAACCGGACACCCGTGGCATCCACGGCAGCACCGATCCGAGCGAACAGCTCGATACCAGCGCGAAGCGCGACAGCCTGGCGCGCGGATGACCCGCGAGGGCCGGATTCTTGGTCGGGCAAGGCATGCTGGGACAACGGTCTGACCTCCTAGACAGGTCGGATCGGGGCCTCGGGTGAGCTTGGCGGCAGTCCCGGGGCCCGCTCCGCTTAAGCGCTTGTGCGCATAAGCGGTTGTGCGAAGCTCAGTGTGGACCATGGCCCGACCGTCCGTCAACCACTTGTGCGCATAAGCTGAGGGGGCATCGCAACGGAGGTGGCAAGGATGGTCATCAGCGGGCACGATCCGAACAGGCCCAAGTACCAGCAACTTGCGGCGATCCTGCGAAGGAAGATCCAGAACGGCGAACTCTCGCCAGGTCAGCAGCTCCCCAGCGAGGCAGAGCTGATCGCCCAGTACCGCACCGGACGAAGCACCATCCGACGCGCCATCGGCACGCTTCGGAACGAAGGCCTACTGGTATCCGAACAGGGGCGGGGAGTCTTCGTCCCCAGCGAACGACCGATCGTGTACGAGGCCAACAAGTTCGGCTCCCGCCGTGTGCGCCTCAGCTCAGGCACGGACTCGTTCACGACCCTGGTCGAAGGCCAAGGCATCCAGAAGTCGCATCAGGTTGTCACCTGCGAGGTGATCGACGCTGATGACGAGATCGCGAGCTTGCTCGGCCTGGATGGCGCCGATACGCGCGTACTGGCGCGGCGTCGCGTCATGTGGGTCAACGATCGACCATCCATGATCGGCGACAGCTTCTATCCGCTGGCCTTCGTCGAGAACTCCAGGCTTCCGGACCCTGCGGACATCCCGGAGGGGGACGACCAGGAACTGGAGGACGTCGGCCATGTCGCGAAGCTGTACCACGACCTGACCACTTTCCGAATGCCGACGCCGGAGGAAGTGTCGACCCTCGACATCCCGCCAGGAACTCCCGTTGCTCGAACGACGCGCACCAGTATCGAGGCGAGCGGGACGCACTGCGAGGTCTACCTGACGATCATCCCGGGCGGGAGCCGGTACATTTTCAGTCACTGGATCGACAACGACTAGGCGCTGGACAGGCGAGCCGAGGCAGCAACGATCGGCCGGTACCCGACCGGTACCGAAGCCCTGTGCCAACTTTCCGTACTTGTTCAAGGGCGGCCCTGGCGGGCCGCGCCAGTAACGCGAACGGCCGGTACCTCTCGCAGGTACCGGCCGTTCGCATGTCAGGAAGAACTACCTGGGGCTCTGCCCCAGACCCCGGCCGATCCAAGCAGGGAGGGGGAAGGGCAAGACCCCGTGGATCACCCCACAGAACCGTCGCCCAAGGGCTACCCCGGAACCTCCCAACCGTGCAAGGGCCGGCGGCGGAGTCGGGCTCGAGAATCGCGGCGGCCCTTGCACGGCCAGGAGAACCCGGGGTAGGGCAAGCCCGCCGGTCCTGCGGGGAGATCCACTCAGCCCGGGGTATGCGAAGAGATCTTCACCAGGGCTCATCACGCCGCACGCGCCGCGCCGACCAGGACCCCGGCCGGGCCGCCACGCTCCGGACTGCGCGCGGCGCTGGCGCGCCGTGCTCGCCGGGCGTGTCGTCCCGGCCGCCCGGTCCGCGCGTCGGAGCGTCGCGGCGAGCCTTTCGATCACGGGGTTATGCACAGTACGTGCATTCCTACGGTCACCGCAGGGCTGGACGATCCATCGCCGCAGGTGAGCGCCATGATCCGACCTTGAAGGTTGCGGTCTGTAAAACCGTCGGCTCAGCCTACGATGGTTCGAATCCATCACCTGCCACCACCCCGGGTTACCCGGGGAACATGCTGCGACACAGGCCCTGGAGAAGAATCCGGGGCCTGTTCCATGTCCCCGACCGGTCCCACCGAGCATGGCTACTGTCGGGGTCCGAGCTCAGGGCACGCCGACACGCCCTACGACGGTCGAGCGGCGTGCGTAAGGCGGCGTGCAGCCCGACCTGGGCCACGGCTGCCTGGCTCGAGACTCCGTGGGTCTGTGCGGTCAGGGCCGACCGGCCGGTCTGGGCTGGGAGACATGCACCAAACGGACGTCACCAGTGCTCACGGCGGACCGCCCGGGGCCGCCCCGGCCTGCAGGGACCGATCAGGTGCGTGCGGATCCGTAGAGAAGAGCGGATCCGTAGAGAAGACTGGCGGTGGGGGCGTCCGCTGGGAAGAAGGTCTCGACCGCGAGCTCCGAGACGGTCACGTCGGTGGGCGTGCCGAAAACGGTGGTGGTGGTGAAGAGCGAGAGCTCGCCCCGGGGTGACCGGTAGCGCACCGGGGTGACTATGCCGTTCGCCGTCCAGGGTTCGGCCGGGCGTCCCGCACGGCCACGCTCGCCGCCGTCGGCAGCCCCATCTGCGACGCGGTCGGGCACGGGGTACGCGCTGAGCTCGGTGTGGAGGTCCCGGAGGACCTGGTCACCGGTCGCGTCGGCCTGCCGGGCCAGCCGGTCGAGCAGGTGTGCCCTCCACTCCGGAAGGTTCAGGATGCGCGGGGCCATGCCTTCGGGGTGCAGGCTGAGCCGGAGCACGTTGACGGGGGGCTCCAGCAGCCGTGCGGCCGCGCCCGCGGTGAACAGGTCGATCGCGTCGTTCGCGGCGACGAGCTCCCAGTGCCGGTCGATGACCGCCGCGGGCAGCGGCCCGAGGCCGGTGAGCACCCGGTCGATCGCCGCGCTCACCGCGGACATCGGCGGCGAGGCGAGATCGCTCTCGGAGTAGGCCGGTGCGTAGCCTCCGGCCAGCAGCAGCTGGTTGCGTTCCCGGAGCGGGACGTCGAGATGCCCGGACAGCGAGATGATCATCTCGCTTGTCGGTCGGGACCGCCCGTTCTCCACGAAACTGATGTGGCGCGTCGAGACGTTCGCGCGTTCAGCGAGGTCCAGCTGGGTGAGCCTGCGCCGCTCCCGCCAGCCGCGCAGCAACGCTCCCACCGGCCGACCGGGCTCGCGGGCGAGGCTCATGGCACGACCGTAGGCGCCGCCGCCGTCGTCGGGCCATGACTTCACAGGTAATCGACGGGCCGCACCTCGGGCCGGCAGCATCGGTCCCACCGCCGAAGCGGCCGGGCAGGTCCGCCGCCCGGCAGCCAGATCCGCCGGTGAATCCGACAATGATGAATCCGAGAGTGAGGACACACCGTGGACGACCTCGCGACCCTGGCCCTGAACTACATCGCCGCGTGGAACGAGACCGACCCCGCTCTACGGAGGGCTGCCGTGGCGAAGGCCCTGGCCCCCGGGGCCCGCTATGTCGACCCGATCGCCACGGCCGAGGGCCACGACGCCATCGACACGATGATCGGAGCGGTGCAGGGACAGTTCCCCGGCCTGACGATGACCATGCTGGGGCAGGTCGACGCCCACCACGCCCAGGCCCGCTTCACCTGGGGCCTCGGCCAGCCCGGTGCCGAACCCCTCGTCGTCGGGTTCGACGTGATCGAACGCGGCGCCGACGGCCGCATCACCCAGGTGCTCGGCTTCCTCGACAAGGTGCCCGCGGGGGCCTGATCCGTTACCTCCGGCCCCGACCCGGCCGCACCGCCTCCGCCGTCCGGCCGAAGCCTGCTGGCGGCGCGGTGGCGGGCCGTAGAGTCGGCAGACGTGGCCGACATCGAAGCGCTGGCCGCCCGGGTGCGGGCGGCGTCCCACCTGACCGGGACCTTCCTCCTCCGGTCGGGCCGTACGAGCACCGAGTACTTCGACAAGTATCTGTTCGAGGCCGAGCCGGCGCTGCTCGCCGACATCGTCGAGGCGATGGCGGTGCATCTCCCGCCGAACACAGATCTCCTCGCCGGCCTGGAGCTGGGCGGCGTTCCGCTGGCCACGCTGCTGTCGGCCCGTACCGGCCTGCCGGCCAGGTTCGTCCGCAAGAAGGCGAAGGAGTACGGAACCCGGCGCATCGCCGAGGGCGGCGAGGTCGAGGGTCGGCGGATCGTCCTGGTCGAGGACGTGGTGACCAGCGGCGGGGCCGTGCTCGACGCCACCCGGGTGCTGCGCGAGCAGGGCGCGGTCGTCGAGGACGTCCTGTGCGTCATCGATCGCCAGGAGGGTGGCCGGGAGCGGCTCGCGGAGATCGGCCTGACGCTGCTCCCCACCCTCACCCGCGCCGACCTCGACGCGGCTCGCTAGCACCCGGACAGCCTGACGTCGGACACGCGGGACCGGGATGACTTCGGACGTGGCCGGAGCGTTGTTCGTCTACGGGACGCTGCGCTTCGACGTGGTCGTCGATGCGCTGCTCGGCCGGGTGCCGACCATCACTCCGGCGGCCGTCGGCGGCTGGCGGGCGGCGGCGCTGCCGGGGCGGAGCTACCCGGGCCTGGTCCCCGCACGCCCCGGCGACGTGTGCTCGGGCAGGTGCCTGAGCGGTCTGACCAGGATCGAACGCGAGCTGCTCGACCTCTTCGAGGGCGATCCGTACGAGGCGCGCGAGCTCACCCTGGTCGGCGGTGGTTCGGCGGTCGCCTATCTCTGGCGTGACGTGACCGACGTGCGGACGTCCGACTGGGACCCGGACCGCTTCGCGGCCGAGCACCTGGCCGGATTCGTCCGCCGCTGCCGGCTGTGGCGTGATCAGGTCGTGCCGGGAACGCCGCGGTGACAGATGCGTGGTCAGGTCGTGCCGAGGCCGCCGCGGTGACAGGTCCGCGGCGGCCTCGGCGGTCATACCGTCACCGGATGCCGGCGCCCGAACCCCCGGGGCCGTCCTTCCGGCTCGGGTCCCGGTAGCCGGGGTCGCCCGGCCTGAGGCCCGGCCCGCCCGACCGCTGACCGGGGTCGGACGGGCCCGCCGGGTAGCCCTCGCCGCGGCCGGTCTGGCCCGGCTGGGAGGCGTAGCCCTGGTCGGAGGTGTAGCCCTGGTCGCGGTCGTAGCCGCCGCCCGCTCCGGCGCGCACCCCGCTGCGAGCCGTCGTGGGCGCGCCGCGGGTCATCCCGGGACGGTCACTCGGGTAGGGCTCGGCGGCGCCGCCACGGCCGCGCGTCTGGTAGGTGGCCAGCGCGTAGATGACGAGGACGTCGATGGCGATGATGATCACCGACCAGATGGGGAAGGCGGCCATGAACGCGAGCTGGCCGATCGCGTTGAGTGCGGCGATGACGATGCCCACCCAGCGGGACAGCTCGTTGCCGGCCGCGATGCCGAACGCGATCCCCATCTGGACGATGCCGACGACGATCCACAGCCAGCCCCAGAAGGTGGTGTTGGCGTAGATCACCCCGGTGCCCGTCGAGGTGGAGTAGAGGTTGTCCACGATCACGATGTAGTCGCGTAGTGACGCGATGCCGTAGATGAGGTTGTGGAAACCGACGATGAACATGATGACGGCCGCGAAGATCAGCCAGCCGTCCGTGTTGCGTACCTGCCGCAGATCTGCCATCTGGTCCTCCCGGCTGCACGACGGCGCAGCATGTGACCAAGTGGCCACAGTCCGCCGCACTCGGCGTCAGATACCCCGCGTAGGCCTTCGTCACTCCTCGCGTTCGTTTCGGGGTCGGGGATGTGTGCCGTCAGGCCGGACAGGGGTGGGTGGCGTCAGGGCGCCGCCGCGGGCAGCAGGGTCACCGCGTTCGTCGCGGCCGTCCAGCGCAGCTTGCCGAACTGGAAGGCACTCTCCCGGCCGCCCGGCACCGAGTACTCGTCCGTGATCGGAAGACCCAGGCTGGACGTCGAGCCGCCCAGTTCGAGGTAGCGGCGCAGGATCAGGCCGTGCACCTCGTGCGCCCCGGTCGTCGGGTGCCAGTAGATCCAGCCGCCCTGGAAGATCGCCTGGTGGGCGCCGGGCGCGGCGGCCCACTCGACGTCGCCGAGCGGACGTCCGAGGAAGCTGTTGGTCCCGCCGAGGCCCAGGTACTTCTTCGCGATCTTGCCGTGCAGCACCCGCGGTCCCGTCGCGACGGACCAGTAGATCAGCCCGTTCTTGAAGGGGCGCCAGCGGCCGCCGCCGCCCGCGACGACCTCCGCTTCGGTGGGCGCCCCGAGAGCGAGCTGCAGCAGCCCGGCCGCCGCGTACCGCTTGTCGATCTCGGAGAGGGTGCCGTCGGCGAGCCCGGTCAGCGCGGGGGCGGAGCAGCACACGACGTTCATGTCGACGCTCCCGATGATCCCGGGGACCACGCCAGAGGACGTGTACTGCCACATCGCCCAGCCGGGCCAGCCGCCCGGCAGCCATCCCGGGGTGGACTCGTTGTTGTAGATGGCGAACCAGAACGGGTACCGGGCGAACTCCTTCGTATCGGCCATGCTGTTCGTCCAGAACGACCGGTACGTGTACAGGGTGGGCGCCCGGCCGGTCTGGGACTCGATCTCCTCCAGGAAGGCCCGGGTCCAGGCCGCGAGGGCCACAGGATCGAGCCCGCCGGTGGTCTCCAGGTCCAGGACCGGAGCCAGGTGGCCGGCTGTGCGCGTGAGGCCGGTCACAGCCAGGAAGTGCCGGGCCTGGTCGACGGCGGTCGAGATCGGGGCTGCCGGGCGGGCGTAGTGGTAGGCGCCGACGACGAGGCCCGCCTTGCCGGCCGCGTCCCGGTCGCCGACGAAGAACGGATTCGTGTAATTGGTCCCTTCGGTGGCCTTCACGATTGCGAAGGTCATGCCGGCGCCCTTGACCGCGTTCCAGTCGATCGGCGCCGACCCGGGGTGCTGCCACGATGCGATGTCGATGCCCTTGGGCCAGGCGGGGGACGGCTCCGTGGACAGGACGGGCTCGGACGTCCCCGGCCCGGGTGCCGGTGTCATGCCCGCCGCCGGCGGGCTGGCCCCAGGCGGCACGGGAGGGGTGGCCCCGGGCGGCGCAGGTGGAGTCGCCCCGGGTGGCACGGGCGCCGGGTCGGGCGCCGGCTCCGCGGGTGTGGCGGATGCCGGTGTCGGTTCCGCGGGTGCGGATGTCTGCGCCGCGGGTGCGGGTGTCGTGGTCGCCGCCGCCCCGTTCGCTGGTGCCTGGGCCGCCGGCGACGGCGTTGGTGCCGCCGCTGCGGACGGTGTGATTTGTGTCGCGGGCGAGGTCTGCGTCGGCGGGGTGATCTGTGTCTGCGGGGTGATCTGCGCCGACGGAGTTGAGACCCCGGACGCCTGCGGCGTGGGCAGCGCGCCCGCGGCCGGCGCGGAGAGCGCGACGGCGGTGACGGCCACCGTGGCCGCGCTGAGGACCCGCGCGGAGAACCGTCCGGCATTGCGCAGGCGCCAGGCGGCCAGCGCCTCGTCGACCGCGACCCGGCCGACTGCCACCCGGCCGACTGCCACCCGGCCGGCAGCCGCGGGCTCGGCCATCACGATCTCGCCGGCCCAGACGACGCCGGGCTGCGCCGCTCCGGCCTGTGTCTCGCCGGCCGCGGGCAGATCGTGAGCGAAGCTGGCGGCTGCCGGAAACGCCACCTTGGCGGTCGTGTTCTGTGGTCTCTTCGGTGACGGTGGCCCCGACACGGGCCGATCCGGGAACGCGGCGCGCAGCGTCGCGTAGGACGTTCCAGGTGGCAGTGAGGTCCCGGCCGGGACAGGTACCCCGGCGAGGGGGAGCGGCCGCGGTGAGGCGGCCGGCTGGCTCTCCCACGGCGCACGCGGGACGATGGGCGCCGCGTCCGGGGTCTGTGGATCTCGGGAGTGACGGTACGTGAGCGGCATGAGCAACCCTCGATGCTGGGAGGCGCGGCGGCGGCTGCGGTAGCACCTGTGAGGCGCGCGTCCACGGCCGAGCAACACGCTAGGCACTCATGCGATTACTTACAGCTATCAGCGGGGGGTGCGTGTCGGGCTCGACGTCACCGTTAGTTCGCCGTGTCGGCCTTCTGGCCGTGTTCGCGGGGTCTGGTCACCCGCCTGCCGTCCGGGTCGATCGGCACGTTCCCGCCGGCCGCGCCGGCCGCGCGTGGATGCGGGCGAGCCGGACGGTCGGCGCCGGGCGGAAGTGTGGGGGGGTGCCCGCCACGAAGTCGCCGGAGTCGTGTAACGTGAGTCCCGCGCGAGCACGCCCCTTTAGCTCAGTCGGCAGAGCGTCTCCATGGTAAGGAGAAGGTCTACGGTTCGATTCCGTAAAGGGGCTCAGGCGGTCCGGTATCGGGCAGGATCGTGATCGGCAGTTGGTGGTCTGTCCGCTTATACTGTCAGTCGGATCTTCGCTCGCTGGTGATCCGTCATGGCGGTGTAGCTCAGTCTGGCAGAGCAAGCGGCTCATAATCGCTGTGTCGCCGGTTCAAGTCCGGCCACCGCTACCATCGGGTCGCGGCACACCGTGTCACCCTCCAGGGGTCTGGTGAGTCGCGGCCCCTTGGCCTGTAGAGAATTCGAGACAGGAAGAGGCATCTCGCCGTGGCTGCCACCGACGTTCGTCCGAAGATCACAATGGCGTGTCAGGTGTGCAAGCACCGCAACTACATCACGCGCAAGAACCGGCGGAATGACCCGGACCGTCTCGAGCTGCGCAAGTTCTGCCCGAACTGCCGCACGCACACCGAGCACCGCGAGACGCGCTAGCCCGTCGGCCGACCACGGCTGGCGGGGCGCCGTCGACCGGGCGGGGCGAGCCCCGGCGCAGGCGCGGTG
Source organism: Frankia sp. Hr75.2 (assembly GCF_949319125.1). Classification (NCBI taxonomy): domain Bacteria; kingdom Bacillati; phylum Actinomycetota; class Actinomycetes; order Frankiales; family Frankiaceae; genus Frankia; species Frankia sp. Hr75.2. The sequence continues at coordinate 77,289 of NZ_CASGGV010000111.1, forward strand.
ACCGCGACACGACTTACTCCGGGCGGGTCCGCGACACACGGACCCGCCCGGTTTCGTCATGCCGTCACCGCGCCGTCCCGAGTGGCCGCGCCGTCCGAGTGACGACGCGGCTCCGGTGGCCGCGCCGTCCGGGCGGTGCCGCGGTCCGGGTGGCGATGCTGTCCGCGCGGGCGCGGGCCCGATAGGGTCTCGAACCGGTCTGGTAAGCCCGGGTTCCGGCGACATCGGGATCCGGCAACGTCGAGATCGGAGCGTGCGGTGCCGCTGAACCAGGACTTTGTCGGACGTAGTTACACCTCCGACGCCCCGTTCCAGGTGGGACGTGAGCACATCCGCCAGTTCGCGCGCGCCATCGGCGACGGCAACCCGCTCTTCCACGACGTGGAGGCGGCGAAGGCCGCCGGTCACGCCGACCTGCTCGCCCCGCCGACCTTCCTGGTCACGGCGATCCCGGGCGACCTCGGCCTGCCGACCGACGATCCTGCTCTCGGCCTGGACTACTCCCTCGTCGTCCACGGTGACCAGCGGTTCACCCTGCACCGCCCGGTTGTCGCGGGCGACGAGCTCGTGGTGCGCTCGACGCTGGCGTCCATCCGCTCGGTCGGCCGCAACGAGGTGCTGGTGACGGCCTACGAGTTCACGACGACGAGTGGCGAGCTGGTCGCGGAGGGAACGTGCAGCCTGGTCTCCCGCGGCACCGCGCCGCCTCGTTGACCACTTTCTCGCTGACCACCGCGACGTCGCCGCGCCGCCCCGCTGACGCGGCGTCCCGCCGAGGGTTCGATCGGAGCCGGCATGCCCACCACCGTCACCTATGACGCCGTCGACGTCGGTACCGAGATCGGTGACCGGGTCTTCCCGCTGCGGCGAGCCGATCTGGTGCGCTACGCCGGCGCGTCGGGCGATTTCAACCCGATCCACTGGAACGAGCGGGTGGCCGCCGAGGCCGGGCTCCCCGGTGTGCTCGCGCACGGCATGCTGACGATGGCCACGGCGGGCCGTCTCGTCACCGACTGGGTCGGCGACCCGGCGGCCGTCGTCGAGTACGGCGTGAAGTTCTCCTCACCCGTGGTCGTGCCCGACGACGACGAGGGCGCGCAGATCTCTGTGCGGGGCGTTGTGGAGAAAAAGCTCGACGGCGGGAGGGTCGTGGTTAACCTCACAGTCCGACACGAGGGTGCCAAGGTCCTCATGGCGGCGCGGGCGACCGTCCAGCTCGCCTGACCCCGGCGGCGCCCGGCAGCGTCCCGTGGGGCCCGGTCCCACACCCGGATACCGGCGCGGCGCGGCCCGGCCCCACACGCCGACGGGCCCCGCGGCGGTGTGCCGCGGGGCCCGCTGCCGGCCGTCGTAGCTACGACGGCCGGGTGCACGTCAGTCAGCCGGTGTCCGTCAGCCGGACATCGCCTCGACTCCGGGGTGCGTGGAGGTGGACGGTGCGCTCAGCCGTCCTCAGACGGCTTCGGACAGCAGGGCGCCGAGCCGGCGGACACCTTCGACCAGGTCGGTGTCCCCGAGGGCGTAGGACAGGCGGGCGAAGCGCGGGGTGCCGAAGGCCTCCCCGGGCACGATCGCGACGCCGGCCTCTTCCAGGATGAACTGGCACAGCTCGGCCGAGGTCGCCGGCGTGCGACCGCGCAGCGTCCGGCCGAGCACGCCCTCCAGCGACGGGTAGGCGTAGAAGGCGCCGTCGGGCAGGGGGCACCGCACGCCGGGGATCTGCACGAGCATCTCGTGCATGGTCTTGCGGCGGCGGTCGAAGGCCGTCCGCATCTCGTGGACGGCGTCGAGCGGGCCGGCGACGGCGGCGAGCGCCGCGGCCTGGGCGACGTTCGAGACGTTCGAGGTGGCGTGCGACTGCAGGTTGGTGGCCGCCTTGACGACGTCGAGCGGGCCGATCAGCCAGCCGACCCGCCAGCCGGTCATCGCGTAGGTCTTGGCGACGCCGTTGACGACGACCCAGCGGTCGGCCAGCTCGGGTGCCTCGACGGGCATCGAGGCGAAGCGGGCCTCGCCGTAGACCAGGTGCTCGTAGATCTCGTCGCTGAGCACCCAGATGCCGGCTTCGGCGGCCCAGCGGCCGATCGCGCGGACCTCCTCCGGGGTGTGGACTGCGCCGGTCGGGTTGGAGGGGGAGCAGAACAGCAGGACCTTGGTACGGGGGGTCCGGGCGGCCTCGAGCTGCTCGACGGTGACGCGGTAGCCGGCCTCGGGCCCGGTCACGACGTCGACCGGCACACCGCCGGCGAGGCGGATCGCCTCGGGGTAGGTCGTCCAGTAGGGGGCAGGCAGGAGAACCTCGTCCCCTGGGTCGAGCAGAGTCGCGAACGCCTGGTAGACAGCCTGCTTGCCACCGTTGGTGATGAGGACCTGGCTTGGCTCGACGACCAGGCCGGAGTCGCGCCTGGTCTTCTCCGCGACGGCCTCCCGCAGCTCGGGGAGGCCGGCAGCCGGGGTGTAGCGGTGCATGCGCGGCTCGCGGCACGCCTTCTCCGCGGCGGCGACGATGTGTTCGGGAGTCGGGAAGTCGGGCTCGCCGGCACCGAAGCCGATCACGTCCCGGCCCGCGGCGCGCATCGCCTTGGCGGTCGCGTCGACGGCGAGGGTCGCGGAAGGCGCGATGCCCGCGATGCGGTGGGAGATCCTGCTCATGGCAGCCATGCTGCCACGTGAGTAGGGGATCGGGCTGGCCCGTCCGGCCCCTCCTGGGGCGACCTGCGGACGTCGAAGAGCACCGTGCGGCCGGCATCCGGTCGATGAAGGGGTATGCTCGTTCCGCTCGGCCTGTCAGCCCCCGCCTGCAGCCGGTAGCTCCACCGAACGGCCCTAAATGATCTTTAGAGGATCGCGAAGATCCTTTGAAAATCATCGGGAAGCCTGACGGAGAGCGAAGGCGGCACGGTGGGAACTAGGTGGTGGTCCGGGTACGTCTAAGGGGCGTGGCTCAATTGGTAGAGCACCGGTCTCCAAAACCGGCGGTTGCAGGTTCGAGTCCTGTCGCCCCTGCGTTGGACCGACGAACGAGTGGGTGGAGCTGAGTGGCGACCGATACGCGTGACGCGGCACCGCGGGCCGGTAGGTCCGCGCGGGCCGACCGTCGACGGTCGCCGTTCTCGATTGTCCGCAGGATTCGTCAGTTCGTCCGCGAGGTCATCGCGGAGCTTCGCAAGGTCGTCTACCCGGGCCGGAGCGAGCTGATCACCTACGTGGTCGTCGTGCTTGTCTTCGTCACGGTGATGACGGCCTTCGTGGCTAGCCTCGACTTCGGCCTGACGAAGGCGGTCCTCGCGGTCTTCGGCTGACACCGGAGCCGCCATGGGCAGCGAGCCGGGCCGACCGATCGTCGGTGCGGCGCGGTGCTCGGCCCGGGCACCGGTTCGTGCCGTCGTCCCGGCCCTGTGTGGCCGGGTGCGTCCCGCTGGCACGGGTCGCGGCGGGCGACCCGGTCGGCGGCCGGCCGTTCGGCGGATCAGGTCCGCCGGCGGGAGAACCACCCACTGTCCACCCGTCCACGAGAGAAGGAACGACCGCGTGTCCCAGTCTCCCGAGCACGCCTCCTCCGAGCAGGGAGAGGCCCTCGACCGTCTCGACCCCCTTGCGGCGTTCGAGCGCGACGAGGTCGCGAGCACGGACGCCGCGGCCGCACCTGAGAAGGACGACATCGAGGACGGCCTCGGGCCCGACGGCGGCTCCACCGCCGACACGCCCGCGACGGTGGCGGCCGATGCCGCGCCGGCCGCTGACGCCGTGCCGGCCACCGCGGTCGCGACGCCCGAGCCTCAGGATGATGGCGACGACCTGCTCCGGGCGCTCGAGGACGCTCCCGGCGAGTGGTACGTCGTGCACTCCTACGCGGGCTACGAGAACAAGGTCAAGACCAATCTCGAGACCCGGATCTCCAGCCTCAACATGGAGGACTACATCTTCCAGATCGAGGTCCCGACCGAAGAGGTCCCGGTCGTCAAGAACGGCAAGCGCCAGCTCGTACAGCAGAAGAAGTACCCCGGCTACATCTACGTCCGGATGGATCTGACCGACCAGTCCTGGTCGGCGGTCCGCAACACGCCGGGTGTGACCGGGTTCGTGGGCCTGACGAACCGGCCGTCGCCGCTGCGCCGCGAGGAGGTCGTCTCCATCCTCGCGCCGGCGGCGCCGAAGGAGAAGAAGGTCGAGACGGTCAAGGCCCAGGAGTTCGAGGTCGGGGAGTCCGTCACCGTCATGGACGGCCCGTTCGCCACCCTGCCGGCCACCATCAGCGAGATCAACCTCGACGCGCAGCGCCTGAAGGTACTCGTCTCCATCTTCGGTCGGGAGACACCGGTCGAGCTCCAGTTCAACCAGGTCGCGAAGATCTGATCCGCTCCGTAGAACCCCGGTAGGAAGACGAACAGATGCCTCCCAAGAAGAAGAAGATCACTGCGCTGATCAAGCTCCAGATCAACGCCGGCAAGGCGACCCCGGCGCCGCCGGTCGGTCCCGCCCTGGGCCAGCACGGCGTGAACATCATGGAGTTCTGCAAGCAGTACAACGCGGCCACCGAGTCGCAGACCGGCAACGTCGTGCCGGTCGAGATCACGGTGTACGACGACCGGTCGTTCACCTTCGTCACCAAGACCCCGCCCGCCGCCCGGCTGATCCTCAAGGCCGCCGGTGTGGACAAGGGCAGCGGCACGCCGCACCGGGTCAAGGTCGCGAAGCTGACCCCGGCCCAGGTGCGCGAGATCGCCCAGACGAAGCTGCCGGACCTCAACGCGAACAGCATCGAGGCCGCGGAGAAGATCATCGCCGGTACCGCGCGCTCGATGGGTATCACCGTCGGCGAGTGACCGTGTCCGTATGACCGTGTCCCGCGCGAACGCGTGGGAAGTCCCGCCGGACGTTCCGACCCACGCGGCGGGAGCGGACGGCACAAGGGCGACACAAGGCAGTACACGTGTGACATCGCGGCGGGCTCGTCGCGACGCACGGATGAACGCAGGTATGTGGGAGGGCTCGTCGCTGCCACGGCCCGGGTTGAGCCCGGGTCGGACGGCGCGGAGCGGGACCCGCCAACACCACGAGGAGAACTCATGAAGCGCAGCAAGGCCTACCGCGCCGCGGCAGAGAAGATCGACGCGACCGCTCTCTACAGCCCGCTCGACGCGGCCCGGCTGGCCCGGGAGACGTCGTCCACGAAGTACGACGCCACCGTCGAGGTCGCCATCCGGCTCGGCGTCGACCCGCGCAAGGCCGACCAGATGGTGCGTGGCACGGTCAACCTGCCGCACGGCACCGGTAAGTCCCCGCGGGTCGCGGTGTTCGCCGCCGGCGAGAAGGCCGCCGAGGCCACCGCCGCGGGCGCCGACATCGTCGGCAGCGACGACCTGGTGGCCCGCATCCAGGAGGGCTTCCTCGACTTCGACGCCACGGTCGCGACGCCCGACCAGATGGCCAAGGTCGGCCGGATCGCCCGCATCCTCGGGCCGCGTGGGCTCATGCCGAACCCGAAGACCGGCACCGTCACCCTGGACGTCGCCAAGGTCGTCGGCGACATCAAGGGCGGTAAGATCAACTTCCGGGTCGACAAGCAGGGCAACCTGCACATCGTCATCGGCAAGGTGAGCTTCTCCGAGACCCAGCTCATCGAGAACTACACCGTCGCCCTCGACGAGATCGTCCGGGTCAAGCCGTCGGCGGCCAAGGGTCGGTACCTCAAGAAGGTCACCTTCGCCACGACGATGGGCCCCGGCATCCCCGTGGACCCGAACCGGACCCGGAACCTCCTCGAGGAGATCTCGGCCTGACCGGAACGGCGCCGGCCGGAAGACCGGACGAGTTCGACCGGAATCGTACGACCGGGCCTGACCAGTTCGAATCGAACGGCACGACGAGGGCACGCACCGTCCGCGGTGTGTGCCCTTCGTTCGTTCCGCGTTGCTCCTGCTACGATGATGAACAGTTCCACACCGAAGACCGCTGGTCGTACTCCGGCCGTCGGGTCCCGAGTTTTTCGGAGACCTGTCGTCGGAGGCCGAAGGCTCGGTTTCCCCGAGCGGCCCGCGTAGGTGGCGGACGGGAAGTGGCTCACGCATCGCCGCTGTGCCGGCTCCGAACTCACCCAGGTGGGTACGGTCGGCGGGCGAAGATCGTCGCCCTTGACGCCCCGTGCCTCCTGCGCCGGGGCGTTCGTCGTTTCCGGGTCCTTCGGTATGGCCGGCCGACCATTGAAGGAGCCCGATGGCGAACTCGGAGAAGACCGCCGCGGTGGCGGAGATCGCCGAGGAGTTCCGTGGTTCGACCGCCGCGGTGCTGACCGAGTATCGCGGCCTGACGGTGAGTCAGCTCACCGAGCTGCGCCGCGCCCTCGGCGAGACCACCCGCTACGCGGTGGTCAAGAACACCCTTACCAAGATCGCCGCGGCACAGGCCGGCGTGTCCGGCATCGACGACCTGCTCGTCGGTCCGACGGCCGTCGCGTTTGTCGGCGGCGACCCGGTCGAGGCGGCCAAGGGCCTGCGGGACTTCTCCCGCGCCAACCCGGCTCTGGTCGTCAAGGGCGGGGTCGTCGAAGGCAAGGCGATGAATGCGGAGGAGATCCGCAAGCTCGCCGACCTGGAGTCCCGCGAGGTCCTGCTCGCCAAGATGGCCGGAGCCATGAACGGCTCGCTGGCCAAGGCGGTCGGCCTCTTCGCCGCCCCGCTGTCGCAGGTGGCTCGGCTCGCCGAGGCCCTGCGCGCGCAGCGGGAGGAGACGGCCGGCGCCGAGCCGGTCTCCGTGGACGCCTGACGAGCGACGCCTGACGGGACCCCCGTCCCGCGAGGCGGTGTCCCGGTGTGGCCACAGCTGGCCCGCACCGAGCCGCCCACGCGGGTGGTGTCCCGGCGGGGCCGCGTCCCACGGGGCGCGACGACCGACCACCCACCTGACGACACCCCCCGGCATGGCCGGGCGCCGGATCATCTGATCGGCATTACCAGGAAGGAACCGCCACCATGGCGAAGCTTTCGACCGACGATCTCCTCGAAGCGTTCAAGGAGATGACGCTCCTGGAGCTCTCGGAGTTCGTGAAGCAGTTCGAGGACACGTTCGGCGTGACCGCGGCCGCCCCGGTCGCCATCGCGGCCGGCCCGGTGGCCGGTGGCGCGGGCGGCGAGGCCGCCGCCGTCGAGGAGCAGGACGAGTTCGACGTGATCCTCGAGTCCGTCGGCGACAAGAAGATCCAGGTCATCAAGGAGGTCCGCGCGCTCACCAGCCTGGGCCTCAAGGAGGCCAAGGACCTCGTGGACGGCGCCCCCAAGCCCGTCCTGGAGAAGGTCGCCAAGGAGGCCGCGGACAAGGCCAAGGCGGCCCTCGAGGGCGCCGGCGCCACCGTCACCGTCAAGTAGTTCGGTACCGGTACCGGTACCGGTACCGGTCCGGTACCGGTACCGCCTGCCGGCACCGGTCCGCCGTGGCCCCGGCGCCAGCGCGCTGTCGTCGCGGCGGACATCCCGCTCCCCGGCCGGCCTCCCGCCGGTCGGGGAGCGGGTGACCTTGAGCCCCGTCCCGGTACGTCCGGGGCGGGGCTTCGGTGTGTCCGGCACTGTGCGGCCGGGTGCGGCGCGGCGGCGCGGGTCCGGTGGCACAGTGGCGTCCGGTGGCACGGTGGCACGGTGGCACGGCGGTCCGGTGGGGCGGCGCGGCGGGTGGTGATCCGACTGGCGGGCGGGGCCGGTGGTGGTAAGACTTCGGTGTCGTCGTCGGGCCGTGGGGCGGGCCCGCGGGACGGCCTGAGAGGTCGTGATCGGCCGTTCGGGCGGCCGGTCGGTGGGCGCGATCAGGGCGACGTCTTCGTCCGTCTCATGCACGAATGGCCTTCTCACGGGGCATCTTCCCGTGGGGCGGGCCGGCGGAGGCGCTCGGCCGCCGACGGCCGGCGGCGGTCCGGCTCACCTGGAGCGACGTGTCAACGGCGAGATCGGGCCGAGACGATGTTGCCCTTGAGGCCTTGACTAGCTCCGGGGCTACGGAGTTCCATCATTTCGCGAACCTTCGTAGGGAAGCGGCGCGCGACGTGATCGGGTCTCGTCCTTGCCAGCAGTGAAGCCGTCGGCTACACTGCTAGTTTGCGCTGTCTTTCTCGTTGCATCGGGCTCGTCGGTAACACGTTCGACATCGGGATCCGGCCCCTTGGGGTGATCGGGTTCGCGCCGCGGGGCGGTCCGCGGTCCTTCGGTCCATTGACCGGGCACCTGCCGCCTCAGCGGGTTCGGGGTGACGCGAGAGCGGCGTGGCCGTGTCTCGCTTGCGGGCACGGCGGCCCGGCTGTCCGAACCGAGACCCGAACGAGACTTCTCGCCCTTGCACCGACACGTCGATCCGAGATCGCCGCGCCGGCGCCGCGTGGCCTTGCCACACGCGTGCCGACCAGACCCGCGGCCGCTCCGTCATGCCCCGAGTCAGTGGACTCCCGGCATCACGCGGGCGCTCGGCCCCACCGTTTCGCCCGCGCCGGCGTCCGCACGGGCGGTCGCCGCCCGGCTGGTTGCCGCATCCGCGACGCAGTCTCCATCTCGGGATCCTCGCATTGCCGGGGTACCCCCCGCCGACGTTCCGCACAACCGTAGCGAGACACTGATCACCTGACCACCCCCTTACGGATCCTTGACATCCGCGACGCCAGCCCCACGATCAGGCCACCGGAAGGACCACCTTGGCCGCCTCGCGTTCCGCCTCCCGCATCTCGTTCGCAAAGATCATCGAGCCCCTCGAGGTCCCGGATCTTCTCGCCCTGCAGACGCAGTCATTCGATTGGCTGATCGGCAACGACATCTGGGCGGAGCGGGTCCAGGAGGCCATCGACGCCGACAGGAACGATGTCCCCATCACCTCCGGGCTCGAGGAGGTCTTCGAGGAGATCTCCCCGATCGAGGATTTCTCCGGCTCGATGTCCCTGTCCTTCCGGGATCACAGGTTTGAGCCCCCCAAGTACTCCGTCGAGGAGTGCAAGGACAAGGACATGACCTACTCGGCGCCGCTGTTCGTCACCGCCGAGTTCACCAACAACACCACCGGTGAGATCAAGAGCCAGACGGTGTTCATGGGCGACTTCCCGCTCATGACCCCGAAGGGCACGTTCGTCATCAACGGCACCGAGCGCGTGGTGGTCAGCCAGCTCGTCCGGTCCCCGGGTGTGTACTTCGAGAAGGCGATCGACAAGGCGTCCGACAAGGATCTGTTCTCCTGCAAGGTCATCCCCTCGCGGGGGGCCTGGCTCGAGTTCGAGATCGACAAGCGGGACACCGTCGGCGTCCGCATCGACCGCAAGCGCCGCCAGTCGGTCACCGTCCTGCTCAAGGCCCTGGGCTGGGATGAGGCCCGCATCCTGGAGCGCTTCGGCGACTTCCCGTCGATGCGGGTCACCCTGGAGAAGGACCACACCTCCAGCCAGGACGACGCCCTGCTCGACATCTACCGCAAGCTGCGCCCGGGCGAGCCGCCGACGCGGGAGTCGGCGCAGACCCTGCTGGAGAACCTCTTCTTCAACCCGAAGCGCTACGACCTGGCCAAGGTCGGCCGCTACAAGGTGAACAAGAAGCTGACCCTCGAGGTCGCGCACGACGTCGGCGTCCTCACCGAGGACGACGTCGTCCGCACGATCGAGTACATCGTCAAGCTGCACGCGGGCCAGGACCCGGACAACTACGAGGTCGACGACATCGACCACTTCGGCAACCGGCGCCTGCGCACGGTCGGCGAGCTCATCCAGAACCAGGTCCGCCTCGGCCTGGCCCGGATGGAGCGCGTCGTCCGCGAGCGCATGACGACCCAGGACGTCGAGGCGATCACGCCGCAGACCCTGATCAACATCCGGCCGGTCGTCGCCTCCATCAAGGAGTTCTTCGGCACCAGCCAGCTCTCCCAGTTCATGGACCAGACGAACCCGCTGGCCGGCCTGACCCACAAGCGCCGCCTGTCGGCGCTGGGCCCCGGCGGTCTGTCCCGGGAGCGGGCCGGCTTCGAGGTCCGCGACGTGCACCCCAGCCACTACGGCCGGATGTGCCCGATCGAGACGCCGGAAGGCCCGAACATCGGCCTGATCGGCTCGCTGTCGACGTTCGCGCGGGTCAACCCGTTCGGCTTCGTCGAGACCCCGTACCGCAAGGTGGAGAACGGCCGGGTCACCGGCCAGATCGACTACCTGACCGCGGACGAGGAGGACCGCCACGTCAAGGCGCAGGCGAACACCCCGCTGAACCCGGACGGCACGTTCGCCGAGGACCGCGTCCTGGTCCGCCGCAAGGGCGGTGAGGTCGAGTTCATCCCGCCGGACGAGGTCGACTACATGGACGTCTCGCCGCGGCAGATGGTGTCCGTCGCGACGGCGATGATCCCCTTCCTCGAGCACGACGACGCCAACCGTGCCCTGATGGGCTCGAACATGCAGCGCCAGTCGGTTCCGCTGCTGCGTTCCGAGGCTCCGCTGGTCGGCACCGGCATGGAGGCCCGCGCGGCCAAGGACGCCGGCGACGTGGTCGTCTGCGGCCAGTCCGGCGTGGTCGAGGACCTGTCGGCCGACTACATCACCGTCATGCACGACGACGGGACGCGGCGCACCTACCGCCTGGCGAAGTTCCGCCGGTCGAACCAGGGCACCTGCATCAACCAGAAGCCGATCGTCTTCGAGGGCGACCGCGTCGAGGCCGGCCAGGTCATCGCCGACGGCCCGTGCACCGACAACGGCGAGATGGCGCTGGGCAAGAACCTCCTGGTGGCCTTCATGCCGTGGGAGGGGCACAACTACGAGGACGCGATCATCCTCTCCCAGCGCCTGGTGCAGGACGACGTCCTCTCCTCGATCCACATCGAGGAGCACGAGGTCGACGCCCGGGACACCAAGCTGGGCCCGGAGGAGATCACCCGGGACATCCCGAACGTCGCCGAGGAGGTCCTCGCCGACCTCGACGAGCGCGGCATCATCCGGATCGGTGCCGAGGTGTCGCCCGGTGACGTGCTGGTCGGCAAGGTCACCCCGAAGGGCGAGACCGAGCTGACCCCGGAGGAGCGCCTGCTGCGCGCGATCTTCGGTGAGAAGGCCCGGGAGGTCCGCGACACCTCGCTGAAGGTGCCGCACGGCGAGTCCGGCAAGGTCATCGGTGTCCGCGTGTTCTCCCGCGAGGACGGCGACGAGCTGCCCCCGGGCGTGAACGAGCTGGTCCGCGTCTACGTGGCCCAGAAGCGCAAGATCACTGACGGTGACAAGCTCGCCGGCCGGCACGGCAACAAGGGCGTCATCGCCAAGATCCTGCCGGTGGAGGACATGCCCTTCCTCCCCGACGGCACCGCCGTCGACGTCGTGCTGAACCCGCACGGTGTGCCGCGTCGTATGAACATCGGCCAGATCCTGGAGACGCACCTCGGCTGGGTCGCCAAGACCGGCTGGCAGGTCGACTCCGGCACGGAGGGCTGGAAGGAGCGCCTGCGCGGCATCGGCGCCGACGCGGCCCCGCCCGGTACCAACGTGGCGACGCCGGTGTTCGACGGTGCCCGCGAGGAGGAGATCACCGGCCTGCTCGACGCCACCCTGCCCAACCGGGACGGTCAGCAGATGATCGGTTCCTCCGGCAAGGCCGAGCTGTACGACGGCCGCACCGGAGAGCCGTACCCGTACCCCGTGGCGGTCGGCTACATCTACATCCTCAAGCTCCTGCACCTGGTCGACGACAAGATCCACGCCCGGTCGACCGGGCCCTACTCGATGATCACGCAGCAGCCGCTCGGTGGTAAGGCGCAGTTCGGTGGCCAGCGGTTCGGTGAGATGGAGGTGTGGGCGCTCGAGGCGTACGGCGCCGCCTACGCCCTGCAGGAGCTCCTCACGATCAAGTCGGACGACGTCGTCGGCCGAGTGAAGGTCTACGAGGCGATCGTCAAGGGCGAGAACATCCCGGAACCCGGTATCCCGGAGTCGTTCAAGGTCCTCATCAAGGAGATGCAGTCGCTGTGCCTCAACGTCGAGGTGCTGTCCAGCGACGGGGTCTCCATCGAGATGCGGGACACCGACGAGGACGTCTTCCGCGCGGCGGAGGAGCTCGGTATCGACCTGTCACGGCGTGAGCCGAGCAGCGTCGAAGAGGTCTGACGTGACGGGGGGTCCGCCTGGCGGATGCGCCGACCGGCTGCGGCCGGTCACGGCGGGCCCCCGCCCCCGTCCACTCGTGCCACCCGGGTAGGAGCCCACAGGCCCCGGCCCGGGGGCCCCGGCAGCGTCCCGACTGAGAAAGAGAGAGCAGGCGACAGTCTTGCTGGACGTCAACTTCTTCGACGAGCTGCGCATCGGCCTGGCCACCGCGGACGACATCCGCCAGTGGTCGTTCGGTGAGGTCAAGAAGCCGGAGACGATCAACTACCGCACCCTCAAGCCGGAGAAGGACGGGCTCTTCTGCGAGAAGATCTTCGGTCCGACCCGGGACTGGGAGTGCTACTGCGGGAAGTACAAGCGGGTCCGGTTCAAGGGCATCATCTGTGAGCGCTGTGGCGTCGAGGTCACCCGCGCCAAGGTGCGCCGCGAGCGGATGGGCCACATCGAGCTCGCCGCCCCCGTCACCCACATCTGGTACTTCAAGGGCGTGCCGAGCCGTCTCGGCTACCTGCTCGACCTGGCGCCGAAGGACCTCGAGAAGGTCATCTACTTCGCCGCCTACATGATCACCAAGGTCGACATCGACTCCCGGCACCGCGACCTGCCGACTCTCGAGGCCCGCATCGGCGTCGAGAAGCAGCAGCTCGAGGACAAGAAGAACGCCGACGTCGAGACCCGCCAGCGCAAGCTGGAGGAGGACCTGGCGCAGCTCGAGGCCGAAGGCGCCAAGGGCGACGCCCGCCGCAAGGTGCGCGAGTCGGCCGAGCGCGAGATGCGCCAGATCCGTGACCGCTCCCAGCGCAAGATCGACGACCTCGACCGGGTCTTCGATCGGTTCAAGAACATGAAGGTCCAGGACCTCGAGCCGGACGAGCTGCTCTTCCGCGAACTGCGCGACCGGTTCGGCCAGTACTTCGAGGGCGGCATGGGCGCCGAGGCGCTGCAGCACCGGCTCGCCGACTTCGATCTGGCCGCCGAGGCGGAGTCGCTGCGCGAGACCATCCGCAGCGGCAAGGGGCAGAAGAAGGCCCGCGCGCTCAAGCGGCTCAAGGTCGTGTCGGCGTTCCTGAACACCCGCAACTCCCCGATGGGGATGGTGCTCGACTGCGTTCCGGTGATCCCGCCGGACCTGCGGCCGATGGTCCAGCTCGACGGTGGCCGGTTCGCCACCTCCGACCTGAACGACCTGTACCGCCGGGTGATCAACCGGAACAACCGGCTCAAGCGGCTGCTCGACCTCGGCGCGCCCGAGATCATCGTCAACAACGAGAAGCGGATGCTGCAGGAGGCCGTCGACGCGCTGTTCGACAACGGCCGCCGCGGCCGGCCCGTCACCGGGCCCGGCAACCGTCCGCTCAAGTCGCTGTCCGACATGCTCAAGGGCAAGCAGGGCCGGTTCCGCCAGAACCTGCTCGGCAAGCGCGTCGACTACTCGGGCCGTTCGGTCATCGTGGTCGGCCCGCAGCTCAAGCTGCACCAGTGCGGCCTGCCCAAGCAGATGGCGCTCGAGCTGTTCAAGCCGTTCGTGATGAAGCGCCTGGTCGACCTCAACCACGCGCAGAACATCAAGTCGGCCAAGCGCATGGTCGAGCGGGCCCGCCCGGTCGTGTGGGACGTCCTCGAAGAGGTCATCACCGAACACCCCGTGCTGCTCAACCGGGCGCCGACCCTGCACCGCCTCGGCATCCAGGCCTTCGAGCCGCAGCTGGTCGAGGGCAAGGCCATCCAGATCCACCCGCTGGTCTGCACCGCGTTCAACGCGGACTTCGACGGCGACCAGATGGCGGTGCACCTGCCGCTGTCCGCCGAGGCGCAGGCCGAGGCCCGGATCCTGATGCTGTCGAGCAACAACATCCTGTCGCCGGCGTCGGGCCGTCCGCTGGCCATGCCCAGCCTCGACATGGTCACCGGGGTGTTCCACCTGTCCCGGGTGTCCGAGGGTGCGATCGGCGAGGGCCGGTTCTTCTCCAGCGTCGCCGAGGCCCAGATGGCCTTCGACGCGCGGGAGATCCACCTGCAGGCCCGCATCCAGGTGCGGCTGCGGGAGAGCACGCCCCCCGCCGAGTGGGCGCCGCCCGCCGACTGGCTGCCGGGTGACCCGTTCACCCTGGAGACCACGTTCGGGCGCTGCCTGCTCAACGAGGCGCTGCCGGAGGGCTACCCCTTCATCAACGCCCAGCTGAACAAGAAGGCGCAGGCGGCGATCGTCAACGACCTCGCCGAGCGGTACCCGAAGATCCAGGTCGCTGCGACGCTGGACGCCCTCAAGAGCGCCGGTTTCTACTGGGCCACCCGGTCCGGTGTGACGGTGGCGATCGAGGACGTCGTGGCTCCGCCGAACAAGGCCCAGATCCTCGACGAGTACGAGCAGCGGGCCGAGCGGGTCGAGAAGCAGTTCGGCCGCGGTTTCCTCTCCGACGAGGAGCGCCGCAGCGAGCTGGTGCAGATCTGGACCGAGGCGACGAACAAGATCGCCGAGGCCATGGAGGCGAACTTCCCGGAGACCAACCCGGTCTACACGCTGGTCAACTCCGGGGCCGCCGGAAACATGATGCAGATCCGGCAGCTCGCCGGCATGCGCGGACTGGTCTCCAACCCCAAGGGTGAGATCATCCCGCGGCCGATCAAGGCGAACTTCCGCGAGGGCCTCACCGTCGTCGAGTACTTCATCTCGACGCACGGTGCCCGTAAGGGTCTCGCCGACACCGCCCTGCGGACCGCCGACTCGGGTTACCTGACCCGTCGTCTGGTGGACGTCAGCCAGGACGTCATCGTCCGCGAGGAGGACTGCGGCACCGAGCGCGGCATCCTGACCCGGATCGCCCGCAAGGGACCGGACGGGGTGCTGGTGCGCGACCGCTACGCGGAGACCTCCGCGTACGCCCGCTCGCTCGCCTCCGACGCGGTGGACGCCCAGGGTGAGGTCGTCGTCCCGGCCGGCGCCGACGCCGGCGACGTGGTCATCGGCCAGATCATCGAGGCC
The DNA here is from genome assembly GCF_949319125.1 of Frankia sp. Hr75.2. Classification (NCBI taxonomy): domain Bacteria; kingdom Bacillati; phylum Actinomycetota; class Actinomycetes; order Frankiales; family Frankiaceae; genus Frankia; species Frankia sp. Hr75.2. The sequence continues at coordinate 92,369 of NZ_CASGGV010000111.1, forward strand.
GGGGTCGAGTCGGTGCGGGTGCGCTCGGCGCTCACCTGCGAGTCGCGGATGGGTGTCTGCGCGCACTGCTACGGCCGCTCGCTGGCCACCGGCAAGCTGGTGGACGTGGGCGAGGCCGTCGGCATCGTCGCCGCCCAGTCCATCGGTGAGCCGGGAACCCAGCTCACGATGCGTACCTTCCACAGCGGTGGCGTCGCCGGTGACGACATCACCCAGGGTCTGCCGCGTGTCGTCGAGCTGTTCGAGGCCCGTAGCCCCAAGGGCAAGGCCCCGATCAGCGAGGTCGTCGGCCGGGTCAAGATCGAGGAGACGGAGAAGACCTTCAAGGTCGTCATCGTCCCCGACGACGGCAGCGAGGAGATCGCCTACCCGGTCTCCCGCCGCTCCCGGCTGCGGGTCCGTGAGGGCGAGCGGGTCGACGTCGGCGCCCAGCTGATCGACGGCGCCGTCGACCCGCACGAGGTGCTGCGCATCCTCGGCCCGCGCCAGGTGCAGCTCCACCTGGTCGACCAGGTCCAGGAGGTGTACCGGTCGCAGGGTGTGTCGATCCACGACAAGCACATCGAGATCATCATCCGCCAGATGCTCAAGCGGGTGAACGTGCTCGAGTCGGGGGAGACCACGCTGCTGCCGGGTGAGCTCGTCGAGCGCGCCCGCTTCGAGGGCGAGAACCGGCGCGTGGTGGAGATCGGCGGCCAGCCGGCCTCGGCCCGCCCGGTGCTCATGGGCATCACCAAGGCCTCGCTGGCCACCGAGTCGTGGCTGTCGGCGGCGTCCTTCCAGGAGACCACCCGGGTGCTCACCGACGCGGCGATCAACGCCCGCTCGGACTCGCTGGTCGGCCTCAAGGAGAACGTCATCATCGGAAAGCTCATCCCGGCGGGTACCGGCATCTCCCGGTACCGCAACATCCGGGTGGAGCCGACCGACGAGGCGCGCGCGGCGATGTACTCGGTCAGCGGCTACGAGGACGGCGCCTCGGTCGAGTACGGCGCCTTCGGTGCCGGATCCGGCCAGGCCGTCCCGCTGGACGAGTTCGACTACCGCAGCTCGGGCGACTACCGCTGAGCCAGCGAGCCTGACTCCGGTGCCGGGCGACCGCGGCAGTGACCGCGCTCGTCCGGCACCCGGTGCCAGGCCTGGTGTCTGACGGCCGGGCGCTCGTCGCCTGGCGTCAGGCGCCCGGTGTCGGGTATCCGGCTCGGGCGTCCGACTCTTGTGACCGGGACGGCCCGGTGAACCGTGCAGGTACGCGGTTCACCGGGCCGTTCGGCGTTTGCGTCGGCCGGCGCCACCGACCGCCGTCGCCGTCAGCCGCCGTCAGCCGCCGCCGTGTCCGGACCTGAGCCCAGGACCCGCGGTCGGGCCCGCTGTCGGCGTGGTGGCCGTGACAGGCCCGAAGGCGGCCTCGCGCAGTTCGCCGTAGACCCGGACAAGGTCGGGTAGCTGGTAGTGCGCGTTCAGCCCACTGGGGTTCGGCAGCAGCCACACCCCGGCGGGACCGATGCGCTCCGGCTGTCGACCGACCTTCGCCGTCCGCCGCCCGAAGCCGATGCGGTACGCGGCGAGCCCGAGAAAGGCGACCCATCCCGGGCGGATCCGTTCGACAAGCTCGATGAGTACCGGCACACCGGCCCTGATTTCGTCGTCAGCGATCTCATCGGCGCGAGCGGTCGAGCGGTGCACCAGATTCGTGATTCCGATGCCCCGGGCGCGTAGGTGCTCGGTCTCGGACGGATGCAGCCGGCGCCCGGTGAACCCGGCGAAGTGCAGGACCGGCCAGAGCCGATTGCTGGGCGTCCCGAAATGGAATCCGGTGGCGCCGGACTCCAGGGACGGATTGATACCGCACAGCAGCACCCGGGTCTCCGGACCGACGAGGTCCGGGACGGTCTTCCCATAGGCCGCGAGAAGCTCCGCACGGTCCGGTCGGGGCCGCCGCGGCGGCTTCGGTGACCTCAGCGCCGCCGGCCCGGCTACAGGCGTGTCGGCGGCCTCCGGTGCCGGGGCGGCTATGGGCCTGTCCGTGGCTTCCTGCGCGGGGGCGGCTTCTTGCACCGGCGCGGCTTCCGTTCCCGGCGTCGCAGCTTCTGATGGCAGCGTGGGGCCCGTCGACAGGGTGAGCGTCTGCGACGGCGTGTCTTCTGGTGTCTGGTCGGCCGGGGACGGCTGGTCCGGCGCGGTGCCCTGGCTGGGCGGTCTGGTGCTGGCCATCCTGGCATCCTCGTTTGTCGCCGCCCCTGCGGATCATCCACCCCCACCCGGATCAGCCCACCGTAGATCAGGGCGCTCCGCGCCGGCCCGCGAGATGTGTGGCGGGTGAGTGAGTCCATGGACTCACTCACCCGCCACACATCTCCATGGGGCGTGGTTCAAGGGGGGCTGGCCGGTCAATAGATCTTGTTTTGGGGGGCTTTTCCTGGGCGGGGGCGGGGCGGGTGGGGCGGCGGCCGGGGGGCGATGCCGCCTCGGGTCGAGTCCCGGCTCCGGCTCCGCGTCCTGAGTGCCGGTCCTGGGCCCTGGGTCTGGTCCTCGGTGCCTGGCTTCCCGGTCTCGGGGCCTTGGGCGGAGGAATTGATGGATGCCTTTCGGCAGGGCGTTCGTGGAGGCCGGAGGGGTCGGCGGTAGGGTTCGCAGTGGCTGTTTTCCCGGTGGGAGGACGGTTGTGTCGGTACCGGTCCGGCGGGTTGGCGGATACCGGTCCGTCCGTGGAGCGCGCAACGGCCAGGCGCAGGCAGGACGTCCGTCGTCCGGTCGCGCCTGTCGTGGTCGTCGGGTGATACCCCGTTCGACACTTGACGTGGGCGTGGAGTAGTGTTGGCGCCTGTGGCCGGAGTCCACGTGGCTCTGGCGTGTGTCCTGCGCCCAGACGTGGCGCCGTGGCGCCGAGAACCGACCGCTCAGGTCAGGTACTCAGGCCGCCGTCGGTGACAGTCGGGTTCGGTCCGGCAGAGTCGGGCGGGTAGGCGCGCTCCTTCTGGGACGTATCGGACTTCCGGTACTTACGGAGGGCGCGACACGCCCGACCGCGTGGGTCGGGAACGGATACTCCGGCGCTCACGCTCCGTGCCATCCAGGCGAGGAGCGGCACCGCGACACAGCAGGCAGACAGGCCGGCCATCCGGGATGGCTGCCGGCGAGTACGACGAGGCACGAAGGAACGGGAGCGGCGTTGCCCACGATCCAGCAGCTGGTCCGCAAGGGCCGGCAGGACAAGGTCGAGAAGACCAAGACCCCGGCACTCAAGGGGAGCCCGCAGCGTCGTGGCGTGTGCACCCGCGTCTACACGACCACCCCCAAGAAGCCGAACTCGGCGCTGCGCAAGGTGGCACGCGTCCGGCTGAACAGCGGGATCGAGGTCACGGCCTACATCCCCGGGGTCGGTCACAACCTGCAGGAGCACTCGATCGTCCTGGTGCGTGGTGGCCGTGTGAAGGACCTCCCGGGCGTTCGCTACAAGATTGTCCGGGGCGCTCTCGACACGCAGGGCGTCCGTAACCGGAAGCAGGCTCGCAGCCGCTACGGCGCGAAGAAGGAGAAGGGCTAATGCCGCGCAAGGGGCCCGCGCCCAAGCACCCCGTCGTCGTCGACCCGGTCTACGGCTCGCCGCTGGTGACCGCCCTGGTCAACAAGGTGCTGCTGAGCGGCAAGAAGTCGGTCGCGGAGCGCATCGTGTACGGCGCGCTCGAGGGCGCCAAGAACAAGACCGGCAACGACCCGGTCGTCACGCTCAAGCGTGCGCTGGACAACGTCAAGCCCACGCTGGAGGTGCGCAGCCGCCGAGTAGGTGGCGCCACCTACCAGGTGCCGGTCGAGGTCCGCGCGGGCCGCAGCACCACGCTCGCGCTGCGCTGGATCGTCGGGTACTCCCGCGGCCGTCGTGAGAAGACGATGACCGAGCGCCTGATGAACGAGCTGATCGACGCGAGCAACGGCCTCGGCGCGAGCGTGAAGCGCCGGGAGGACACCCACAAGATGGCGGAGTCCAACAAGGCCTTCGCCCACTACCGCTGGTAACTCATCATGGCTGCTGACGCACGTGCCGCACTGGCCGCGACCCGGAACATCGGGATCATGGCCCACATCGACGCAGGCAAGACCACGACCACCGAGCGCATCCTCTTCTACACCGGTGTGAACTACAAGATCGGTGAAGTCCACGAGGGTGGCGCCACGATGGACTGGATGGAGCAGGAGCAGGAGCGGGGGATCACCATCACCTCCGCCGCCACCACCTGCTCGTGGCGTGACCACACCATCAACATCATCGACACCCCGGGCCACGTCGACTTCACCGTCGAGGTGGAGCGGTCCCTGCGCGTCCTCGACGGAGCGGTCGCGGTGTTCGACGCCGTCGCCGGCGTCGAGCCGCAGAGCGAGACGGTGTGGAAGCAGGCCGACCGCTACGACGTCCCGCGGATCGCGTTCGTCAACAAGATGGACCGGGTCGGCGCCGAGTTCCACCGCTGCGTCGACATGATGGTCGACCGGCTGGACGCGACGCCCGCCGTCATCCAGCTGCCCTGGGGTGTCGAGGCGGACTTCCGTGGCGTGATCGACCTGATCCGCATGAAGGGCCTGCTCTGGCACACCGAGGACAAGGGCGCCTCGTTCGAGACCGTCGACATCCCGACCGACCACGCCGAAGCCGCGCAGGAATGGCGGGAGAAGCTGGTCGAGACCGTCGCCGAGAACGACGACGAGCTCATGGAGCTCTACCTCGAGGGCGTCGAGCCCACCGAGGAGCAGCTCATGGCGGCGCTGCGGCGGTCCACGGTGGCCAGCAAGGTCAACCCGGTGCTCTGTGGTTCCGCGTTCAAGAACAAGGGCGTGCAGCCCATGCTCGACGCGGTTGTCGACTTCCTCCCCTCGCCGACGGACATCGGCTCGGTCACCGGCCACGCGGTCGGCAAGGAAGAAACCGAGATCGTCCGCGAGGCTGACGACGACGCGCCGTTCTCGGCGCTGGCCTTCAAGATCATGTCGGACCCGTACGTCGGCAAGCTGACCTACATCCGGGTGTACTCCGGCAAGATCACCAGCGGTACCGCGGTGCTCAACTCGACCAAGGACCGCAAGGAGCGCATCGGCCGCATCCTGCAGATGCACGCCAACCACCGGGAGGACCGGGACGGTGTGGGCGCGGGTCAGATCGTGGCCGTGGTGGGCCTGAAGAACACCACCACCGGCGACACGCTGTGTGACCCGAACTCGCCGGTCATCCTCGAGTCGATGATCTTCCCTGCCCCGGTCATCGACGTCGCCATCGAGCCGAAGACGAAGGCTGACCAGCAGAAGCTGGGCACCGCGATCCAGCGGCTCACCGAAGAGGACCCGACCTTCCAGGTCCGCACCGACGAGGAGACCGGTCAGACGGTCATCGCCGGTATGGGTGAGCTGCATCTCGAGGTCTTCGTCGACCGGATGCGCCGCGAGTACGGCGTCGAGGCGAACGTCGGCAAGCCGCAGGTGGCCTACCGCGAGACCATCCGCCGCAAGGTGGAGAAGGTCGACTACACCCACAAGAAGCAGACGGGTGGGTCCGGGCAGTACGCCCGCGTGATCATCGACCTGGAGCCCTCCGGCGGCGACGGCGGCGGCTACGAGTTCGAGAACAAGGTGACCGGCGGACGCATCCCGCGGGAGTTCATCCCGTCGGTGGACGCCGGCTGCCAGGAGGCCATGGAGTTCGGCGTCCTGGCCGGTTACCCGCTCGTCGACGTCAAGGTCACGCTACGGGACGGCCAGTTCCACGAGGTCGACTCCTCCGAGCTCGCCTTCAAGATCGCCGGTTCCATGGCCTTCAAGGACGCGGCCCGGAAGGCCGACCCGGTCATCCTCGAGCCGATGATGTCGGTCGAGGTCACGACGCCCGAGGACCACATGGGCGACGTGATCGGCGACCTCAACTCGCGGCGTGGGCAGATCCAGGCCATGGACGAGCGGGGCGGTTCCCGGATCGTCAAGGCCCTGGTGCCGCTCTCGGAGATGTTCGGGTACGTCGGCGACCTGCGGTCGAAGACCTCCGGGCGGGCGAGCTACTCGATGCAGTTCGACTCCTACGCCGAAGTCCCGCAGAACGTCGCCAAGGACATCATCGCGAAGGCGAGGGGCGAGTAGCAGGCCCGCCGGGCCGGGCTGCCGGCACCACTGACGACAACACAGCACGACACCACCCGTCCTTGGAGGGACACCAGTGGCGAAGCAGAAGTTCGAGCGGACCAAGCCGCACGTCAACATCGGGACCATCGGTCACATCGACCATGGCAAGACGACGCTGACGGCCGCGATCACGAAGGTCCTGCACGACGCGCACCCGGACCTCAACCCGTTCACGCCGTTCGACCAGATCGACAAGGCGCCGGAGGAGAAGGCCCGCGGGATCACGATCTCGATCGCGCACGTCGAGTACCAGACCGACGCGCGGCACTACGCGCACGTCGACTGCCCCGGGCACGCCGACTACATCAAGAACATGATCACGGGTGCCGCGCAGATGGACGGCGCGATCCTGGTGGTCTCGGCGACCGACGGCCCCATGCCGCAGACGAAGGAGCACGTGCTCCTGGCCCGCCAGGTCGGCGTGCCGTACATCGTCGTGGCGCTGAACAAGGCCGACATGGTCGACGACGAGGAGATCCTCGAGCTCGTCGAGCTCGAGGTCCGGGAGCTCCTGAACACCTACGAGTTCCCCGGCGACGACGTCCCGGTCATCCGCGTCTCCGCGCTCAAGGCGCTGGAGGGCGACAAGGAGTGGGGCGAGAAGCTCCTCGAGCTCATGGCGGCGGTGGACGCGTCCATCCCCGAGCCCGAGCGTGACATCGACCGGCCGTTCCTCATGCCGATCGAGGACGTGTTCACGATCACGGGTCGTGGCACGGTCGTCACGGGTCGTATCGAGCGTGGAATCGTCAAGGTCAACGAGACCGTGGAGATCGTCGGCATCAAGCCGGAGACCACCACGACGACCGTGACCGGCGTCGAGATGTTCCGCAAGCTGCTCGACGAGGGCCAGGCCGGTGACAACGTCGGCCTCCTCCTCCGTGGCATCAAGCGCGAGGACGTCGAGCGCGGCCAGGTCATCGTGAAGCCGAAGTCGATCACCCCCCACACGGTGTTCGAGGCGCGCGTCTACATCCTCAACAAGGACGAGGGTGGCCGGCACACGCCGTTCTTCAAGAACTACCGGCCGCAGTTCTACTTCCGCACCACCGACGTGACCGGCGTCGTGACCCTCCCCGAGGGCACCGAGATGGTCATGCCGGGCGACAACACCGAGATGACGGTCGAGCTCATCCAGCCGATCGCCATGGAGGAGGGCCTGCGGTTCGCCATCCGTGAGGGTGGCCGGACCGTCGGTGCGGGTCAGGTTCTGAAGGTCATCAAGTAGTGGCGGCGGGCGGCGGGTGCCCCAAGGGGTCCCGCCGCCCGCTGTTGCTGGCCGGCCACGCCGGGGCGTAACGCTCCGCGTCGCGACCAGGATCGCAAGCCGCCCGCGAGGGCCGCGCACGCGCGGCCGACGGGGCACCAGACAAGGCGGTACACCCGGCACGAACCCGGACCCGCCGGGCCGCCCGCCCTTTCCGGCGGCGGCCCGCGCCGCGGAGCGGGAAGAGGTCGACGGGGACCCGGTAGTGATACCGGCCGGACGAGACAGACAGGACAGGCGAAGCCCACCATGGCGGCACAGAAGATCCGCATCCGGCTCAAGGCCTATGACCACGAGGTCATCGACAGCTCGGCGCGGAAGATCGTCGAGACCGTGACGCGTACCGGTGCGCAGGTCGCGGGTCCGGTGCCGCTGCCGACGGAGAAGAACGTCTACTGCGTCATCCGGTCGCCGCACAAGTACAAGGACAGCCGCGAGCACTTCGAGATGCGGACGCACAAGCGGCTGATCGACATTCTTGACCCGACGCCGAAGACGGTCGACTCGCTGATGCGCCTCGACCTGCCCGCCGGCGTGGACATCGAGATCAAGCTGTAAGAGGGGCCGGCGCCAGTCATGCTCAACCGCAATTACAGAGGGCTCCTGGGCACCAAGCTCGGGATGACCCAGGTATGGGACGCGAACAACCGCGTCGTGCCGGTCACCGTCATCCAGGCCGGCCCCAACGTCGTGACCCAGGTCAAGACACCCGACTCCGACGGCTACTCGGCCGTCCAGCTCGGCTACGGCGAGATCGACCCGCGCCGGATCAACAAGCCGATGCGCGGCCACTTCGAGACCTCCGGTGCCACTCCCCGGCGGCACCTCGTCGAGCTGCGCACCGCGGACGCCGGCAACTACCGGCCCGGCCAGCAGCTGACCGGTGAGGTGTTCGACGCCGGCCAGGTGGTCGACGTCACCGGCACCTCCAAGGGCAAGGGCTTCGCCGGTGTCATGAAGCGGCACGGCTTCAAGGGCCTGGGCGCCGGTCACGGCGTCGAGCGCAAGCACCGCTCGCCGGGTTCCGTCGGCGGCTGCGCCACTCCGGGGCGGGTCTTCAAGGGCCTGCGGATGGCCGGCCGGATGGGGCACGACCGTGTGACCGTGGCCGGGCTGACCATCCACGCCGTCGACACCGAGCGCGGCTTCCTGCTGATCAAGGGTGCGATTCCCGGCCCCGACGGCGGTCTGGTCTTCGTTCGCAGCGCGGCCAAGCGCCCCGCTCCGGAGCCGGCCGCTCCGGTGGCGGCCGCGGCCGCCGGCACCGGTGAGGAGGCCTCGGCATGAGCCCGACGGCAACGATGACGAAGGAAGCCCCCGCCGAGGCGGACGCGCCGGTGGACCGCACGGTCCCGGTGCACGCCCCCGCGGGCGGCGACGCCGGCAGCGTCGAGCTGCCCGGCGCGGTGTTCGACGTGCCGGTGAACGTGCCGCTGATCCACCAGGTCGTCGTGGCGCAGCTCGCCGCGGCCCGGCAGGGCACGCACTCCACGAAGACCCGCGGCGAGGTCCGTGGCGGTGGGCGCAAGCCGTACCGCCAGAAGGGCACCGGCCGGGCACGGCAGGGCTCGCTGCGCGCGCCGCAGTTCACCGGCGGTGGCATCGTCCACGGCCCGACGCCGCGCAACTACGACCAGCGGACACCCAAGAAGATGAAGGCCGCCGCGCTGCGCGGGGCCCTGTCGGACCGGGCCCGCAACAACCGGCTGCACGTGGTCTCGTCGCTGGTCGCCGGTGACACCCCGTCGACCAAGTCGGCTGTGGCCGCGCTGACCAGCCTGGTGGACGCGCGCCGCGTCCTGGTCGTGGCCCTCCGCTCGGACGAGCTGACCTGGCTCAGCCTGCGCAACGTGGCCGAGGTCCACCTGCTCGACCCGGGCCAGCTCAACACCTACGACGTGCTGGTGAGTGACGACGTGGTGTTCACCGAGGGCGCGCTCACCGCGTACCTCGGTCGCGCCTCCCGTCCGGCGACCTCAGCCGGCGAGGAGGAGGACAAGTGATCCCCGACCCGCGAGACATCATTCTCCGGCCGGTCGTCTCCGAGAAGAGCTACGGCCTGCTCGACGAGAACGTCTACACGTTCATCGTCCGCCCCGACGCGAACAAGACCCAGATCAAGCTCGCCGTGCAGAAGATCTTCAACGTGCGGGTCACCCGGGTCAACACGATCAACCGGGCGGGCAAGCGCAAGCGGACCAAGCACGGCTGGGGACACCGCTCGGCCACCAAGCGGGCGCTCGTCAGCCTCGCGCCCGGTGACAGCATTGAGATCTTCGGAGGCCCCGGTGCCTGACACCCGCGTGGGGCGTACCCGGGTGCCGCTCGGCCCGGCGTCGGATCGGAAGTAGAGCATGGGTATTCGCAGGTACAAGCCGACGACGCCGGGGCGTCGTGGGTCGAGCGTCGCCGACTTCGTCGAGATCACCCGTGATCACCCCGAGAAGTCGCTCGTTCGCCCGCTGCACTCCAAGGGCGGCCGCAACGTCCACGGGCGGATCACGACCCGCCACCAGGGCGGCGGCCACAAGCGGGCCTACCGGATCATCGACTTCCGGCGGGACAAGGACGGCGTGCCGGCCAAGGTCGCGCACATCGAGTACGACCCGAACCGCACCGCGCGGATCGCCCTGCTGCACTACGTCGACGGCGAGAAGCGCTACATCCTCGCCCCGGTGAAGCTGCACCAGGGCGACATGGTCAGCTCGGGTGTCGGCGCGGACATCAAGCCGGGCAACGCCCTGCCGCTGCGCAACATCCCGACCGGCACCGTGGTCCACGCCATCGAGCTGCGTCCCGGCGGCGGCGCCAAGATCGCTCGCAGCGCCGGCACCAGTGTGCAGCTCGTCGCGAAGGACGGGCCGTACGCCCAGCTCCGGATGCCCTCCGGTGAGATCCGCAACGTCGACGTGCGCTGCCGCGCCACCGTCGGCGAGGTCGGCAACGCCGAGCAGAGCAACATCAACTGGGGCAAGGCCGGCCGCATGCGCTGGAAGGGCCGTCGGCCCACCGTGCGTGGTGTCGCGATGAACCCGGTCGACCACCCGCACGGTGGTGGTGAGGGCAAGACCTCCGGTGGCCGCCACCCGGTCAACCCGAAGGGCCGTCCGGAGGGCCGCACCCGCCGCACCAAGAAGTCCAGCGACGCGCTGATCGTCCGGCGCCGCAAGCAGAACAGGCGGCGGTAGTCATGACTCTGCTCGCCCGGCCGCCGGCCAGCTCGATCCGCACCCACCACTGAGCAGGAAGGAGGAGACACAGCCATGCCACGCAGTCTGAAAAAGGGCCCGTTCGTCGACGACCACCTGCTCAAGAAGGTGGACGCGCAGAACGCCAAGGGCACCAAGCACGTCATCCGGACCTGGTCGCGTCGTTCGACCGTGATCCCCGACATGCTGGGCCACACCATCGCCGTGCACGACGGGCGCAAGCACGTCCCCGTGTTCATCACCGAGGGAATGGTCGGGCACAAGCTCGGCGAGTTCGCGCCCACGCGCACCTTCCGCGGGCACGTCAAGGAGGACCGGAGGTCACGCCGTGGCTGACGACCTCGTCGACGGCCTGACCCGCGCCGGCCTGCCCGGCGCGAAGGCGACCGCTCGATACGTGCACACCTCGCCGACCAAGGCCCGTCGGGTCGTCGACCTGGTCCGCGGCCGGTCCGCGAGCGAGGCGCTCGACATCCTCCGGTTCGCGCCCCAGGCGGCGAGCACGGATGTCTACAAGGTCGTGGCGAGCGCGGTGGCGAACGCGGAGAACAACCACAACCTCGACCCGGCGACGCTGTGGATCGGCGCCGCCTATGTGGACGAGGGGCCGACGCTCAAGCGCATCCGGCCGCGCGCGCAGGGCCGGGCCTACCGGATCCGCAAGCGCACCAGCCACATCACGGTCGTGGTGGAGAGCCGGGAACCGGTGTCCACTGGCGCCGGCGCCAGGACTACAAGGAGGGCCCGGTAGTGGGGCAGAAGGTAAACCCGCACGGGTTCCGACTTGGCATCACGTCGGAGTTCACCTCCCGTTGGTACGCCGACAAGCAGTACAAGGCGTACGTCGGTGAGGACGTCAAGATTCGCAAGATGATGTCCAAGGGCATGGAGCGGGCCGGCATCAGCCGGGTCGACATCGAGCGCACCCAGGGTCGGCTGCGGGTGGACATCCACACCGCCCGCCCGGGCATCGTGATCGGCCGGCGTGGCGCCGAGGCCGACCGCATCCGCGGTGACCTCGAGAAGCTGACCGGCAAGCAGGTGCAGCTCAACATCCTCGAGGTGAAGAACCCCGAGGTCGACGCGCAGCTCGTGGCGCAGGGCGTCGCCGAGCAGCTCTCCAGCCGGGTCAGCTTCCGCCGCGCGATGCGTAAGGCGATGCAGTCCGCGATGAAGAGCGGCGCCAAGGGAATCCGGGTCCAGTGCTCGGGCCGCCTCGGCGGCGCCGAGATGAGCCGGTCGGAGTTCTACCGCGAGGGCCGGGTGCCGCTGCACACGCTGCGCGCGGACATCGACTACGGCTTCTACGAGGCCCGGACGAACTTCGGCCGGATCGGCGTGAAGGTCTGGATCTACAAGGGCGACATCGTCCAGAGCCGCGCGGAGCGGGAGGCCCAGGAGGCCCTGCTGCGTCAGCAGCGCCGGGAGCGCCCGCGCCGCGGGCCGCGCTCGGGCTCGTCCGGCACCACGCAGGGCGGGACGGACGCCGGTCGGGCCGCGGCCCGCGCCGGCGACCGCCGCGGTCGTGGTGGCAGCGGTGGCGGTGGCGGCTCGGCGGAGAAGGCTTCCGCCGCCGAGAAGGCCCCGGCGGAGAAGCCGGCGACCGAGTCGGCCGCGGTCGAGGGCACGCCGGTGGAGACCCCGGCGGTCACGCCCGAGACCACCGCGGCCCCGGCCGCAGTGACGACCGCCGAGGCCCAGGGCGCGCCGGAGAAGGCGGAGGGTTAGGAAAACATGCTTATTCCCCGGAAGGTCGCGCACCGCAAGCAGCACCACCCGAAGCGGACGGGCGCGGCCAAGGGCGGCACCAGGATCGCCTTCGGTGAGTACGCGATCCAGTCGCTGGAGTCGGCCTACGTGACGAACCGGCAGATCGAGTCGGCGCGTATCGCGATGACCCGGCACATCCGGCGTGGTGGAAAGGTCTGGATCAACATCTATCCGGACCGCCCGCTGACGAAGAAGCCCGCCGAGACCCGGATGGGTTCCGGCAAGGGCTCGCCGGAGTGGTGGGTCGCGAACGTGAAGCCCGGACGCATCATGTTCGAGCTTTCCGGCGTGGCCGAGCCGGTCGCCCGTGAGGCGATGCGGCGCGCCATCCACAAGCTGCCGATGAAGTGCCGTTTCGTGACCCGTGAGGGTGGTGCCTGATGGCCGTCACGACAACGGACGACCTGCGCAGCCTGCCCGCCACCGAGTTGGTCGACAAGCTGCGCGAGGCCAAGGAGGAGCTGTTCAACCTCCGCTTCCAGGCCGCGACCGGGCAGCTTCGCAACAACCGCCGGCTGCGTGACGTCCGCCGGGACATCGCCCGGATCTACACGGTCATGCGTGAGCGCGAGCTCGGGATGAGCGGCGATCCGGCCGTCGCGGTGGACGCCGCCGAGTCGGATCGGGCGTGAGCGCAGTGAGCGGAGAAGACGTGAGCGAAGTCAGCACGGACAGCACCCCCACCCCCAGCACCGCGGAGGCGCCTTCCGAGCGCGGCTTCCGCAAGGTGCGTGAGGGTCTGGTGATCAGCGGCAAGATGCAGAAGACGGTGGTCGTCGCTGTCGAGGACCGGGTCCAGCACCCGCTCTACGGCAAGACGATCCGCCGTACCAAGAGGGTCAAGGCGCACGACGAGAACGGCACCGTCGGTGTCGGCGACCGCGTCCTGCTGATGGAGACGCGGCCGCTGTCGGCCACCAAGCGCTGGCGGGTCGTCCAGATCCTCGAGAAGGCGAAGTAGGTCCCTCTGGGGATCGCGGTGGATCGGCCGGTGGCAGGGCTCGCGTGAGGCGGGCCCGCCGCCGGCCGGACACGCAGACCTCGCGGTCGTCACCGGTGGCAGTGAGTAGAGCCGGTCGGCGGCGGTCGGGCGGCAACGGGTGATCAGGAGCGGAAAGTGATTCAGCAGGAGTCGCGACTTCGGGTCGCCGACAACACCGGAGCCAGGGAAATTCTGTGCATCCGGGTGCTCGGCGGCTCTGGGCGTCGTTACGCGGGGATCGGCGACATCATCGTCGGCACGGTGAAGGACGCCCTGCCCGGCGCCGGCGTGAAGCGCGGCGACGTGGTCAAGGCGGTCGTGGTGCGCACCAAGAAGGAACGGCGGCGCCCGGACGGCTCCTACATCCGTTTCGACGAGAACGCCGCGGTGCTCATCCGGGACGGGGGAGACCCCCGTGGTACCCGCATCTTCGGGCCGGTCGGCCGCGAGCTGCGGGACAAGCGTTTCATGAAGATTATTTCGCTGGCGCCGGAGGTGCTGTAGACCGTGGCCGGTATGAAGATCAAGAAGGGCGACACGGTCCAGATCGTCACGGGCAAGGACCGCGGCCTGAAGGGCAAGGTCATCCGGGCCATCCCCGACCAGAACAAGGTCGTGGTCGAGGGCGCCAACCGGGTCACCCGGCACACCCGCGTCCAGCAGAGCTCGCGTGGCTCGCAGTCCGGCGGGATCGTCACCCAGGAGGCGCCGATCCACGTCAGCAACGTGATGATCGTCGACCCGTCCGACGGCCGTCCGACCCGCGTCGGTTACCGCTTCAACGACGACGGCACCAAGGTCCGGATCTCGCGCCGCACCGGTGCCGAGCTCTAGGCCCCCGGCGCAAGGCTAGGAAACGAGACATGAGTGTGACCACGGAAGCCCGGCCGGTCCCGCGGCTGAAGCAGCGGTACCGCGAGGAGATCGCCCCGGCGCTGCGGGAGGAGTTCTCCTACGGCAACGTCATGCAGATCCCCGGCGTGGTGAAGGTCGTCGTCAACATGGGCGTCGGCGACGCGGCCCGGGACGCGAAGCTGATCGACGGCGCGACCAGGGACCTGGCGGCCATCACCGGCCAGAAGCCGGCGGTGCGCCGGGCGAAGAAGTCCATCGCCCAGTTCAAGCTGCGCGAGGGCCAGCCCATCGGGGCGAAGGTGACCCTGCGCGGTGACCGGATGTGGGAGTTCCTGGACCGTCTGGTCACGATCGCGCTTCCCCGCATCCGCGACTTCCGCGGGCTCTCGCCGAAGCAGTTCGACGGCGCCGGGAACTACACGTTCGGCGTCATCGAGCAGTCGATCTTCCACGAGATCGACATCGACCGGATCGACCGGGTCCGGGGCATGGACATCACGGTCGTGACCACCGCGACCAACGACGACGAGGGCCGGGCGCTGCTGAGGGCGCTGGGCTTCCCGTTCCGGGAGAGCTGAGAAATGGCGAAGAAGGCGCTGGTCGAAAAGGCCGCCCGCAAGCCCAAGTACGCCGTCCGCGGCTACACCCGCTGCCAGCGGTGTGGCCGTCCGCGCTCCGTCTACCGGGTGTTCGGCCTGTGCCGGGTGTGCCTGCGGCAGATGGCCCACCGCGGCGAGCTGCCCGGCGTGACCAAGAGCTCCTGGTAGTTCAACACACGATCGCGGTAGGCCCGCGCACCTCGTGCGCGAGCGGCGGGAACCCCCGTGAGAAAGGCGTCAAGCCATGACGATGACCGATCCGATCGCGGACATGCTCACCCGTGTCCGCAACGCCAACCGGGCTTATCACGACCGGGTGGTGATGCCGCACAGCAAGATCAAGACGCACATCGCCGAGATCCTCCAGCAGGAGGGCTACATCCTCGGCTGGCACGTCGAGGACCCCGCCGAAGGCGCGGTCGGCCGCACGCTGATCGTCGACCTGAAGTACGGCCCCAACCGGGAGCGGTCGATCGCGGGTGTGAAGCGGATCAGCAAGCCGGGTCTGCGTGTGTACGCGAAGTCGACGAACCTGCCGAAGGTCCTCGGTGGCCTGGGCGTCGCGATCATCTCCACCTCGTCGGGTCTTCTGACCGACAGGCAGGCCGGCAAGCGGCGCGTGGGCGGGGAAGTCCTCGCCTACGTCTGGTAAGGAAGGCGAACGATGTCACGGATCGGGCGCCAGCCCATCAGTGTTCCCACCGGCGTGGAGATCTCTCTCGACGGCCCCAAGGTCACGATCAAGGGCCCCAAGGGCTCGCTGAGCCACACGGTCGCGGAGCCGATCGAGGTCGTCCGCGAGGACGGTCAGCTCATCGTCAACCGGCCGAACGACGAGCGGCGTAGCCGCGCGCTGCACGGCCTCACCCGCACCCTGGTGTCCAACATGGTCGTCGGGGTCACCGCCGGGTACTCGAAGACTCTGGAGATCGTCGGAGTCGGATACCGGGTCCAGGCCCGCGGCTCGGACCTCGAGTTCGCCCTCGGCTACAGCCACCCGGTACCGGTGAAGGCCCCTGAGGGGATCCGGTTCGAGGTGCAGACCCCCACCCGCTTCGTCGTGCACGGCATCGACAAGCAGCAGGTGGGCGAGGTCGCCGCCAAGATCCGCGGACTGCGCAAGCCCGACCCCTACAAGGGCAAGGGTGTGCGGTACCAGGGCGAGGTCGTTCGCCGCAAGGTCGGGAAGACCGGGAAGTAGGTAGACAGACATGGCAGTGAGCCTCAGCGCCAGTGCGCGCCGGCGGACGGCCAAGCTCCGCCGCCACGTCCGCGTGCGCAAGAAGGTGTCGGGCACCCCGATCCGGCCGCGTCTCGTCGTCACCCGGTCCTCGCGGCACATCTACGCCCAGGTCATCGACGACGTCGCCGGGCACACGCTGGCCTCTGCGTCCACGTTGGAGGACGGGCTGCGCGCCTCCGACGGGGACAAGAGCGCCAAGGCCCGCGAGGTCGGTCGGCTCGTCGCCGAGCGCGCCCGCGCCGCCGGGATCGACGCCGTGGTGTTCGACCGGGGCGGTCGTACGTACCACGGGCGGATCGCCGCGCTGGCGGACGCGGCCCGCGAGGGCGGGCTGAACTTCTGATGATCACATCCACTAGGGAGATGTTCTAGATGCCAGGCCAGCAGCGCCGCGGAGGCGGCTCCGGCGGTTCCGACCGCCGCGAGCGCCGCGACCGTTCGGGCGGTGGCCCGGCGCAGGAGAAGACCGCTTATGTCGAGCGGGTCGTCGCCATCAACCGCGTGGCGAAGGTCGTGAAGGGCGGGCGTCGGTTCAGCTTCACGGCGCTCGTCGTGGTGGGCGACGCGGACGGCACCGTCGGCGTCGGCTATGGAAAGGCCAAGGAGGTCCCCGCGGCGATCGCCAAGGGGGTCGAGGAGGCCAAGAAGCACTTCTTCAAGGTCCCGCGCATCGGCTCCACCATCCCGCACCCGGTGCAGGGTGAGGAGGCCGCCGGGGTCGTGCTGCTCAAGCCCGCCTCGCCCGGTACCGGTGTCATCGCCGGTGGTCCGGTGCGCGCCGTGCTGGAGTGCGCCGGGGTGCACGACGTACTGTCGAAGTCGCTCGGGTCGTCCAACCCGATCAACATCGTGCATGCGACCGTCGCCGCGCTGCGCGGGTTGATGCGTCCCGAGGAGATCGCCGCCCGCCGTGGGCTGCCGCTGGAGGATGTCGCTCCGCCGGCGATGCTGCGTGCGCGGGCGGCCGGGGTCGGTGCGTAATGGCCAAGCTGCGCATCACCCAGATCCGCTCCGGGATCGGCGGCACCCGCAACCAGCGCGAGACGCTACGCACGCTGGGGCTGCGCAAGATCAACGCGAGCACCGTCCGTGACGACCGTCCCGAGGTTCTCGGGATGATCGCGACCGTGACCCATCTCGTCCGGGTCGAGGAGGTGGACTCCTGATGGCCGAGAAGACGCTGGAGAAGTCGGACTCCGCCACCGCGCAGGAGCGCGGCCGCGGGCTGAAGGTCCACCACCTTCGCCCGGCGCCGGGTGCCCACAAGAAGAAGCAGCGGGTGGGCCGCGGTGAGGGTTCCAAGGGCAAGACGGCCGGCCGTGGTACCAAGGGCTCGAAGGCACGCAAGCAGGTGCCGGCGCGCTTCGAGGGCGGCCAGATGCCCCTGCACATGCGGGTTCCCAAGCTCAAGGGCTTCCGTAACCGGTTCCGCACCGAGTACCAGGTGGTGAACGTCGCCACCCTGGAGGAGCTGTTCCCCGACGGCGGCACGATCGGCGTCGACGAGCTGGTCGCGGCCGGCGCGGTTCGGGGCAAGTCGCTGGTGAAGGTGCTCGGCGACGGTGAGATCGGCGTGGCCGTCCAGGTGACGGCGCATGCCTTCTCCGGTTCGGCGAAGCAGAAGATCGAAGCCGCCGGGGGCAGTGTCACCCAGGCGTGAGAGTGCCTCGGGACGGGTGGGGTGACCTACCCGTCCCGAGGCGTTCGTGCGTTCTCCGGCCAGCGCACCGCAGTCGGTCGCCGGTGTCACCGCGAGCCTGGTGGCCGTCGGATGACCCGAGTACGGGGCCCTGAATCGTGACGCCGCGTAGTGGCCGCTGTGGGGTGCGGAGGAGGCCGGCAGGCGGTGTAAGGGCTCGCCGGTAACGCTGCAACAGGTGCCTCCTCGCTCTGAGTCTCGAGTACACCGGTGCCTACCGCGAGTGATGTCCGGACGAGTGGGCCTCGGGTGCTGTTAGAGTCGCCTCACCGCGTACGGTCGGCTTCGGCGGCCAGCGGCGATCCGTACCGGACATCGAGTCCGTCCCGTCAGCCGTAAGGATCAGCAGGAGGAGTCGTGCTCACCGCCTTCACGCGGGCCTTCCGCACGCCCGACCTGCGGAAGAAACTGCTCTTCACCCTCGGCATCGTCGTCCTGTTCCGGTTCGGCAGCGTCATGCCGTCGCCCGGCGTCTCCACGGCGGCGGT
The DNA here is from genome assembly GCF_949319125.1 of Frankia sp. Hr75.2. Taxonomy (NCBI): domain Bacteria; kingdom Bacillati; phylum Actinomycetota; class Actinomycetes; order Frankiales; family Frankiaceae; genus Frankia; species Frankia sp. Hr75.2. The sequence goes on from NZ_CASGGV010000111.1 coordinate 110,643, forward strand.
GAACGCGTGTCTGGACTCGGCCAGCGCCGAAAGCAACAACGTGTACTCGCTGATCAACCTCTTCAGCGGTGGCGCTCTCCTTCAGCTCTCGGTGTTCGCGCTCGGCATCATGCCGTACATCACCTCCAGCATCATCATCCAGCTTCTGGTGGTGGTGATTCCGCGGCTCGAGCAGCTCAAGAAGGAAGGCAGCTCGGGTGAGCAGAAGCTCACCCAGTACACCCGTTACCTGACGGTCGCCCTGGGCGTCCTCCAGGCCACCGGCATCGTGGCGCTCGCCCGCAGCGGCCGGCTCTTCCCCGGCTGCAGCGCCCAGATCATCCCGGACACGAGCCTCTTCCGCATCGTCACCATCGTGATCACTATGACCGCTGGAACCGCGGTCATCATGTGGATGGGTGAGCTGATCACCGCCCGCGGCGTGGGCAACGGCATGTCCCTGCTGATCTTCACCTCGATCGCGGCGGCCCTGCCCTCCCAGGGCGGACGGATCCTCCAGGTCGCCGGTGGCGTCGTGTTCAGTCTCGTGATCCTGCTCGGTCTGGCCATCGTGGTGTTCGTGGTGTTCGTCGAGCAGTCGCAGCGCCGCATCCCGGTGCAGTACGCGAAGCGGCTGATCGGGCGCCGGATGTACGGCGGGACGTCGACCTACCTCCCGATCAAGGTGAACCAGGCCGGCATCATCCCGGTCATCTTCGCCTCCTCGCTGCTCCAGCTCCCGCAGCTCGTGGGCCAGATGTGGAGCAACCAGACCTTCCAGGACTTCGAGCAGCGCTACCTGTCCCGCGGGGACCACCCGCTCTACCTCGTGGCCTACGGTGCGCTGATCATCTTCTTCACGTACTTCTATGTCGCGATCACCTTCAACCCGACGGAGGTCGCCGACAACATGAGAAAGTACGGCGGGTTCATCCCCGGGATCCGACCCGGCCGGCCCACGGCCGAATACCTGGATCACGTGCTGTCCCGCATCACCCTCCCTGGCTCGCTGTTCCTGGGGGTCATCACGGTGTTGCCGTTGGCGCTTCTCAACCTGACGAAGGACCAGCCCTTCCCGTTTGCTGGTACCTCGGTTCTGATCATGGTGGGAGTGGGGCTGGAGACCGTGAAACAGATTGAAAGCCAGCTCATGCTGCGCAACTACGAAGGATTCCTCCGGTAGTGCGCCTCGTACTGGTCGGACCGCCAGGCGCCGGCAAGGGGACGCAGGCTGCCTTCATCGCGCAGGCGAGATCCATTCCGAAGATCTCGACCGGCGACATCTTCCGGGCGAACGTCCGCGAGGGAACCGAACTTGGTGTCCAGGCGAAGGCGTTCATGGACTCCGGCGACCTCGTCCCCGACGAGATCACCATTGGCATGGTGCGCAACCGTCTCGCCGAGGACGACGCGGTCAAGGGCTTCCTCCTGGACGGCTTCCCGCGCAACGTCCCGCAGGCCGAGGTGCTCGGCGGAATGCTGGACGCGATGGGTACGCGTCTCGATGTGGTCCTCGAGTTGGTCGTCGACGACGACGAGGTGGTGCGGCGGCTCTCCGGCCGGCGGACCTGCCGGAACTGCGGGCACATCTGGCACCTCGACTTCGACCCGTCCCGGGTCGAGGGAATCTGTGACCGGTGCTCGGGGGAGCTGTTCCAGCGCGATGACGACCGTCCTGAGACGGTGCGCCACCGCCTCGAGGTGTATGCGGAGCAGACCTCCCCGCTTGTCGCCTACTACGCGGCCAAGGGCGTGCTCATCGGCATCGACGCGACCGGCCCGGTCGACAACGTGACCGATCGTGCCCTGGACGCGCTGCGCCACTACGGCGACTGACCGAGGCCGCCCCGCTCGCCGCGCCGTGACTCCGCCATACCTCGCGTCTCCTGCGGTTCCCGCACGGAACGCGGGCTCGGCGGCCCGAGGCCCGGCGTTCCGGAGCGCGGCGGTCCCGGGCATGGACACGGCTGCGGTGGTCCGAGGCCAGGCGGCGGGGCTGCCCGTGGCCTGGCGCCGTGCGGCCCCTGAGGGCCTCGCAGGCAGGTCGGCGGGCCCCCGCCTACGGGGCCCCGGGCAGTTGAGGTCCTGCGGCTCGCAGGCGCCATGCGCGCACGTTTTTCGCCGGGGACATCCGCTCTTGACGAACGAGCCCTCATCTCGGTCACCGCGGACGGTTATCGTCGGTAGGGGAACGGACGCGGGAGCGCGCCCACGGGGGATATGGGCGCGGCAGGCCCGTGCCGGGGCGGCAGCGCCGGCGGGGTTCGGACCCCGGCCGGGCTCAGACGAGGCGACGGGCACCTGTACGTCGCGAACACTACTGAGGGACGGGACCGGGTAGAGCGTGGCACGACGAGAGCACGTCCAGATCAAGACGGCATCCGAGATCGCCAAGATGCGGGTGGCCGGGCTGCTCGTCGCGAAGACCCTGGCGGCCTTGCGCGCGGCGGTGGCTCCGGGCATCACCACGGAGGATCTTGACGCCCTCGCGGAGAAGACGATCCGTGCCGACGGGGGCATCCCGTCCTTCAAGGGCTACGCGCACCCTCCGTACCCGGCCTCGATCTGTAGCTCGGTGAACAACGAGGTGGTCCACGCGATCCCCAGCCGGCGCCGGGTGCTGCGCGAGGGGGACATCATCTCCATCGACTGCGGCGCGATCGTCGACGGCTGGCACGGCGACGCCGCGATCACCGTCCCGGTCGGCGAGGTGCCCTCCGAGGTCCTGGACATGCTCCGGGTCTGCGACGAGGCCCTGTGGCGCGGCCTTGCCGCCGCGCAGCTCGGCGGCCGGCTGACGGACATCAGCAACGCGGTCGAACGGCACATCCTCCCTCACGGCTACGGCATCGTCGACCACTACGGCGGTCACGGCATCGGGTCGGAGATGCACCAGCCGCCGCATGTGCTGAACTACGGCCGGGCCGGCCGGGGGATGAAGCTGGTCGAGGGCGTCGCGCTCGCGATCGAGCCGATGATCACTCTTGGCTCGCCGGACACCGTCATCCTCGAGGACGAGTGGACGGTCGCGACCAAGGACGGCTCGCTCGCCGCCCACACCGAGCACTCCGTCGCTGTCACCCCGCGTGGTCCGTGGGTGCTCACCGAGCCCGACGGCGGCGTGGCGAGGTTCGCGGAGCTGGGTGTGGTCTGCGGGCAGCCCGCCGATGCACCCACAGGCTGAGCGATCAGCCCCGCCCGTCGGTCCGATCGGGGTCGTGTGGGGCCCGTGTTGGCCCTTGACGGATGCGGCACGTACACTCATGAGTCGACGGTCTACAGCGTTGTCGGTGTCCATCGTTTCGTACGGTGACCCCGCGCGGTGACCCCGCGTGAGCGCACTCTCGGGTGCTCGATCGCTCGCCCCATGCGCGTCCGGGCCGTCATCCCAGCGTCGACGTCAGGACAGCGGAGGACATGCCGAAGAAGGACGGGGCCATCGAGATCGAAGGCCGAGTGGTGGAGCCGCTCCCGAACGCCATGTTCCGGGTGGAGCTCCAGAACGGTCATCGTGTTCTCGCCCACATCAGTGGCAAGATGCGTCAGCACTACATCCGGATCCTTCCCGAGGACCGGGTGGTGGTGGAGCTCTCGCCATACGACCTGTCCCGCGGTCGCATCGTCTACCGCTACAAGTAGTCGTCATCTCACCAGCGAGCGCGGCCCACGGCTGCGTGTGGAGGTTCGTGCGGCCGTGAAGGTCAAGCCGAGCGTGAAGAAGATCTGCGACAAGTGCAAGGTGATCCGCCGTCACGGGCGTGTCATGGTCATCTGCGACAACCTGCGCCACAAGCAGCGCCAGGGCTGATGACGGTCGGCGGGCCACTGGCCCGCGCCGACCATCACCGGCGGGCCCTGGGGCCCGCCGGTGACATCTGGCGGGCAGCAGGCCCGCCGCCAGAAGCGACACCAGGCCGCGTCACGCGGTTCCCACCCCCGGTCGGAGGCCGGGGCCTCGTCGGTTTCACGGACCGGTGCCACCCGTCAGGGCGGCGTCGGCGTCCGGGCCGAGGCGGGGGCGGTGTCGCCCGAGACCTCCGGGTTCAGGAAGGAACCACCGCGTCATGGCACGCCTTTCCGGCGTCGACCTTCCCCGCGAGAAGCGGGTTGAGATCGCGCTGACCTACATCTTCGGGATCGGTCGCAGCCGCTCCCGGGACACCCTCGCCGCAACCGGGGTCAACCCGGACACCCGGGTCCGTGACCTCACCGACGACGAGGTCCAGAAACTTCGGGAGTGGATCGACGCGAACTACCGCGTCGAGGGCGATCTCAACCGTGAGATCAAGCAGGACATTCGCCGCAAGATGGAGATCGGCTGCTACCAGGGTCTCCGTCACCGCCGCAACCTTCCCGTCCACGGCCAGCGCACGCACACCAACGCGCGTACCCGCAAGGGCCCGCGCCGCGCCATCGCCGGGAAGAAGAAGGCCGGCAAGAAGTAGTCACCGGTCACTCCCGGGCCTCGGTGCCCGGGCTCCACGACCGCTGATCGACGACCTCGTAGACGGAGACCACGGGTTATGCCTCCCAAGACACGCGCCGCCGGCGTCAAGAAGGTCCGGCGGAAAGAAAAGAAGAACGTCGCCCACGGGCACGCTCACATCAAGAGCACGTTCAACAACACGATCGTCTCGATCACGGACCCCAGCGGGAACGTGATCTCGTGGGCGTCGGCCGGCCACGTCGGCTTCAAGGGCTCCCGCAAGTCGACCCCGTTCGCCGCGCAGATGGCCGCCGAGAACGCGGCCCGCAAGGCGCAGGAGCACGGGATGCGCAAGGTCGACGTCTTCGTGAAGGGTCCCGGCTCCGGCCGGGAGACGGCGATCCGCTCGCTGCAGGCCGCCGGCCTGGAGGTCGGGGCGATCCAGGACGTCACCCCCACCCCGCACAACGGCTGCCGCCCGCCGAAGCGTCGCCGGGTCTGAAGTCCGCGCCAGGGATACGAGAGAGAAGGACAAGCATGGCCCGTTACACCGGCGCGGACTGCAAGCGTTGCCGCCGCGAGAAGACGAAGCTGTTCCTCAAGGGCAGCAAGTGCGAGACCCCGAAGTGCCCGATCGAGATCCGGCCGTACCCGCCGGGCGAGCACGGCCGTGGCCGCACGAAGGACTCCGAGTACCTGCTGCAGAAGCGCGAGAAGCAGAAGTGCGCGCGCATCTACGGCATTCTGGAGAAGCAGTTCCGGGGCTACTACGACGAGGCGAACCGCCGCGCCGGCAAGACCGGTGACGAGCTGCTGAAGATCCTCGAGTCGCGCCTGGACAACGTGGTCTACCGGGGTGGCTTCGCGCCGTCCCGTGACGCCGCCCGCCAGGCCGTCCGGCACGGTCACGTGCAGGTCAACGGCCGCAAGGTCGACATCCCGAGCTACCGGGTCACCGAGAACGACATCGTGGAGATCGCGCCGAAGTCGCGCGAGCTCACCCCGTTCATCGTGGCCCGCGAGACCGCGGGGACCGGCCGCACCGTCCCGCCGTGGATCGAGGCCATCCCCAGCCAGATGCGCCTGCTCGTCCACTCGCTGCCCGCGCGCCAGGTGATCGACACCCAGGTGCAGGAGCAGCTGATCGTCGAGCTCTACTCGAAGTAGTCGCCGCCGTCCGGCGCCGGTCTCGTGCCGGCGCCGGGTCCGCGTCGGCCCCCGGTCTCGTGCCGGGGCCGGGCGGCGACCGGGCCACGGGTCATTCCCGCTCGGCCCGGGGCCCGGGCATGGTGGCGGCGCACGGGGATCCAAGGGGATCACGGTGGGCCGCGGAGGCCCGGGCGTACTGTTGTGTGGTGCGGGGGCGGACCGATGCCCCCGTGCCGGCTCCTCTTCAGGGGCATCCACGGCGTCATATGGCGGTCGCCGTGTTCGGAAGGAAGTTCTCTCATGCTGATCGCTCAGCGTCCCTCGCTCGCCGAGGACCCGATCTCCGAGTTCCGGTCGCGCTTCGTGATCGAGCCGCTCGAGCCGGGCTTCGGCTACACCCTCGGCAACTCGCTGCGCCGCACCCTGCTGTCCTCCATCCCGGGCGCGGCCGTGACGAGCATCCGGGTGGACGGCGTCCTCCACGAGTTCTCCACCGTTCCCGGGGTCAAGGAGGACGTGACCGACCTGATCCTGAACCTCAAGGAACTGGTCGTCAGCTCCGACAACGACGAGCCGACCGTGATGTACCTGCGCAAGCAGGGCCCCGGTGAGGTCACCGCGGCCGACATCGCCCCCCCGGCCGGCGTCGAGGTGCACAACCCCGACCTGCACCTGGCCACCCTCAACGACAAGGGCAAGCTCGAGATCGAGCTGACCGTCGAGCGGGGCCGTGGCTACGTCAGTGCCGCCCAGAACAAGCAGCCGGGCCAGGAGATCGGTCGCATTCCGATCGACTCCATCTACTCCCCGGTGCTGAAGGTCACCTACAAGGTCGAGGCGACCCGTGTGGAGCAGCGCACGGACTTCGACCGGCTCATCGTCGACGTGGAGACGAAGCAGTCGATCTCCCCGCGGGACGCGATGGCCAGCGCCGGCAAGACCCTCGTCGGCCTGTTCGGGCTGGCCCAGGAGCTCAACGCCGAGGCGGAGGGCGTCGACATCGGCCCGTCCGCGGCGGACGCCGCCCTGGCCGCCGACCTGGCGCTGCCGATCGAGGAGATGGACCTGACCGTCCGCTCGTACAACTGCCTCAAGCGCGAGGGCATCCACACCATCGGTGAGCTGGTGTCCCGCAGCGAGGCGGACCTGCTCGACATCCGCAACTTCGGGCAGAAGTCGATCGACGAGGTCAAGACCAAGCTGGGTGCCATGGGCCTGCAGCTCAAGGACTCCCCGCCCGGGTTCGACCCGCGCCAGGCCGTCGACACGTACGGCACCGACACGTACAACCCGTCGTTCTCCGACCCGTCCGACGACGGTCGCGAGTTCGTCGAGACCGAACAGTACTGATCTGACCGTGTCCCCGGGCGCCCGGTTCCAGCCGGGCGCCGGGGCACACGTCCACCGGGGGCCTAGCCGTGCTTCCCGGCGGCGCCTGGAGAGCAGCGAAAGGAACGAGGAGCACCCATCATGCCCACGCCAACCAAGGGCGCCCGGCTCGGCGGCAGCCCCGCACATGAGCGGCTGCTGCTGGCCAACCTCGCCACCGCGCTGTTCGAGCACGGCGGCATCACGACCACCGAGGCCAAGGCGCGCCGGCTGCGCCCCTACGCCGAGCGCCTGGTCACCCACGCGAAGCGAGGTGACCTGCACGCGCGGCGCCGGGTCATGCGGGTCGTCCGGAACAACTCGGTCGTCCACACGCTCTTCACCGAGATCGGCCCGCGCTACGCCGACCGTCCCGGCGGCTACACGCGGATCGTGAAGCTCGGCCCGCGCCGGGGCGACGCGGCGCCGATGGCCCGCATCGAGCTGGTCGAGGCGCTGACCGTCGCACAGACGGCCGTCTCCGAGGCCGAGCGTGCCCGCGGCACCCGGTTCGCGGCCCGCAAGGCTCCGACCGGGGCGACGGCGGAGGCCGCCGACGACCTCAAGAACGAGTCGCCGACCGCCGCCGCGGTGGCGGCCGAGGCCCAGGCGGAGCAGCCCACCGCCGAGGCCGGCGCCGCGGACGACGCGGCGACGACCGAGGCCAAGGACACCAAGCCGGAGAGCTGACCATGTCGGTCGGCCGCCGCACGGTCCGACCGCTCGTGTCGATCTCTGGTCCGGGCAGGAGCCCGTCGCCCATCATGGGCGGCGGGCTCCTGCCCTGTGGCGTCCCGCCGGGCGTCGTGTCGCTCACGGCGGTCCGGGCCGGAGTGACCCGTGACGACCGTGTCGTGGTGTGGGAGAGCGCGATGGGGCCGCAGGCCACCGGTGAGGCGCCGGAACCGGGGGACGGCGACCCCGGGATCCCCACCGGCCCTGGAAGCCAGACCGGCCCTGGAAGCCAGGCCGGCTCCGGAGGTCAGGCCGGCTCCGGGAACCAGGTCGGCCATGGGAGCCAGGGTGGCTTCGGGAAGGCCGTGCGCCGGGTTGATCGGCCGGCGCAGCTTCGACACGAGGGACGCGCGCTCATGAGACCGGCCGAGGGACTGATCCGGCTGCGCCTGGACCTCGCCTACGACGGCACGGCCTTCGCAGGCTGGGCCCGCCAGCCCGGCCAGCGGACGGTCCAGGGTGACGTCGAGGACGCGCTGATGCGGGTCGCGCGGCTGCCGGCCGTCCGGCTCACCGTCGCCGGGCGCACCGACTCCGGCGTGCACGCCGCCGGCCAGGTGGCCCACGTCGACATCCCAGACGACACGCCGGTCGGTGGGCTCGCCCGCAGGCTGAACGGCGTGCTCGACCGCGCCGTCCGGGTGAAGGGCCTCGCGCCCGCCCCGGACGGGTTTGACGCCCGCTTCTCCGCGCTGTCCCGCAGATACGTCTACCGGATCACCGACGCCCCGTACGGGGCGGACCCGCTGCGCCGTTTCGACACCCTGGTGTCGCCGCGGCCGCTGGACGTCCCGGCGATGGCCGAGGCGGCGCTGCTGCTGCTCGGCGAGCATGACTTCGCCGCCTTCTGCCGGCGGCGCGAGGGCGCCACGACCGTCCGCACCCTGCTGCGCCTGGACGTCTCCCGCTCCCGCGACGTCATCCTCGCCGACGTCGAGGCGGACGCGTTCTGCCACTCCATGGTGCGTGCCCTGGTCGGCGCGCTGGTGGCGGTGGGGGAGGGCCGGCGCCGGCCGGAGTGGGTGGCCGCCGTCCTGGGCCGGGGCATGCGAGATCCCGCGGTGACCGTGCTCCCGGCCCACGGGCTGACCCTGGTGGAGGTCCGCTACCCGCCGGACGCCGCCCTCGCCGCGCGGGCCCAGGTGACCCGCGCGGTCCGCGTGCCGACGACGCCGTCCGGCTAGCGTCTGGCAACGGTCCGCCAGACGGTCGCTTCGGCCGTCCGGCCAGCAGCGCCTCCGGCCGGACAGCCGGAGGCGTGCGTGTCTTTCGCGTGGCTGACCCGGTCGTCGGGCTGAAAGGTCTGGTCAGCGGGTGCTGGAAGTCGGGCTCGGGGCGGTGCCGGTCCCGCCGACGATCATGCGCTGGGCGATCGGTTCGGTGGCGATCAGTCCGAGATCCGTGATCACGTTCCGGAGGGCCGGGTCGTTGGCCGAGCCCTGGCTTCCGTCCACGTAGGCGAGCTGGGTGAGGATCATGTAGTGCCCGCGAGCGATCGCGGCGCGCCAGGAGTTGTCCCCGCCCGGGCCGAGGACCCGCGGGTTCTGGATGGAGCCCGCCGGGATCGGCGGCGCAGCCACCCCGCCCCGGCCCTCCGCCGCGATCTTCGCCGCCGCCGTCGCGGTCGCCTGCTCGTCAACGACGAAGACCGAGAGGCCGGCGAGCACCTGCGGCTGACCGGCGACCGGAGAGCTGACATACAGGGCACGGACGAGTTGGCGGCACACAGCGCCCTTGAGTGTGGTGACGAGCTCCCCGCTCAGCTCCGGACATCCTGAGACGAGGCTGCTGGCGATGCGGGTGTAGTTGTGTCCCTGGATGGTGACCCGCTCGTCGGCGAAGAACTCGTTCGGCCGCACCGGGGTGGAGTCGGACCGCGCGCTGTTGATGAAGTTCGGGTCGACCGTCGGGGGACTCGGCCTGGCACCGGCCGCGGTGGATCCACCGTCGCCGCCGCGCAGCACTGTGATCACCGCGCCCGCGGCGAGTACGACGAGGACGAGGCCGACGGCCACCGCGAGGACACCCCGTGAGCGGATGGCCCGCCGCCAGCCCGGCGTCGGTGAGTCGCCCTCCTCCGGCAGCTGGAAGCGTCTCGCCTGGAAGGCGGCGAACCGCCCGGGGACGGGTTCGTCCTCGGGATAGGGATCGTCGTGCGCGGGGCCGAGCCTGGGCCCACCCGGCAGGTTCGCCCGGCGGGCGTCGCCGCGGCCGTCGGTGCGTTCACCTGGCGCGCCGAGGCGCGCATCGCGCTGAGCCGGGTCGGCGGCGGGCGTTCCCGCGGCCCCGGGCTCCGCCGGCCTCGTGAGGACGGGAAGCGGACTCGTGGCGGTCCGGACCTGAAAGGAGTAGCCGTCCGTTCGGGGACCGGTCGACGGGCCACCCGCCGGCCCGGCCGCGCCGCCGATGCCGCCGGCCGTGTCAGCGTTCCCCCGGACCGCGCCGCTCGGGACGGTGCCGCCCGGGACGGTGCCGCCCGCCGCCGTATCGGCGGTGGGCGCGCCGGTGAACGGTTGCCCGAACGGCGGCGTTCTGTCGGTGGGCAGCTCGTCGGCGGGGTGTCCGCCGATGGGATGCCCGCCGGTCGGATAGCCGCCCGGCGCGCGGCCGGCGAGGGGATAGGCGCCGGTCGCGTAGGTGGGCATCGGGCCGAAGAGCGGGTCCTCGACCGGTGGCGTCCAGCCGCCCGTGTCCGGGGCGTCCCAGTCCCCGGCATCTGGTGCCGGCGTGGTCCAACCCCCGGCGTCCGCCGACCCCATGCCCGCCGAGTCGGCGTCCACCGGGCTCTCGTCCGGATGGGACGGGGTCGGACCGCCCCACTGCGGCGTGGGCTCGCCAGGGGCGGCGTCCACCGGGCCGGGGAGACCGCCCGGCGCCCCGTACCAGGGGGGCGCGGCGGCGGCGAGTGGATCCAGGGCCCACTGGAGGTCGTCGTGGGGCGATGGGCCGCCGTGCGGCCCGGTCGCGCCGGTGGGCGGTCCGCCGCTGCCGGGTTCGGGTGGCATGCGCTCCTCCTCGCTCATCCCCCCGACGGCCTGCCGCCTGCTGCCTGTTCCCAGCTCCGCGCGGCGCTCGGCCGGCGGAGGGCGGCGCGGCTCCCGTGGGAAGCCGACGCGCCCGGCCGGTGGGCGAAAGAATATCGGAACTAGTCATATGGGCCTGTCGGGGCTGTTCGGTCGCCCGCCGCGGCCCCCCGAAGGGGCGGGTCAACGGTCCGAACCGCGCATATGACGCCTGTGGACGGCGGGATAACCCCGGGTGTTCGGGGTGATCTCAACGGGCGTCCGCCCCGCGGCCGGGAGCCGTCGGTCCTGCTCCGCCGATCGCCTGGTAACCTCAAAGACTGCTGCGGTCATACAGCCCCGGGACTCAACGACTTCCGTGGGCTCAAGCCCCGCGTGCTGGGGGACCGCGCCCAAACTTCTGGTAACGCGACTCTTGGCAATGCATCTGGCACACCTCGCCTTGCAACGCACCTCGCCTTGCAGGGCACCTCGCTAGCGACACCGACGAGGCTCCCCGCGAGTTCGTCCGAACGAGAAGGCAGACCTGTGCGCACGTACCAGCCCAAGCCCGCGGACGTACAGCGCGCGTGGCACATCATCGATGCCACCGACGTCGTGCTCGGTCGGCTGGCCAGCCAGGCGGCCCAGCTCCTGCGCGGCAAGAACAAGCCGTACTTCGCCCCGCACATCGACACGGGCGACTTCGTGGTGATCATCAACGCCGGCAAGGTCGCCATGACCGGTAACAAGCGCGAGCAGGCCAAGTACCACCGGCACTCGGGCTTCCCGGGCGGTCTGCGCAGCACGTCCTACGGCGAGCTGCTCGACACGCGTCCCCACGTGATCCTCGAGCGGGCGATCCGTGGGATGCTGCCTCACAACCGGCTCGGCCGCGCGCAGGGCAGCAAGCTGAAGGTGTACGCGGGTCCGACTCACCCGCACCAGGCGCAGCAGCCCGTCCCGTACGAGATCAAGCAGGTCGCGCAGTAGTCGCGGCTCGATGGGCATCCCGAATAACGCGGGCGGCGTTCAGCGTCCGTCCGACTAACGGCCCGACATGACCGATCGGGCCGTTTCGGGTGGCCTCGAGCGATCTGGTTACAAACAAGGAAGGAACGCGACGTGGCTGTCGTGACCGACGCCCAGGGCAACCCCCGTGCTACCGGGCGGCGCAAGGAGGCGGTCGTCCGGGTGCGCCTGATCCCGGGCACCGGCAACTGGAACCTCAACGGGCGCAAGCTCGAGGAGTACTTCCCCAACAAGGTGCATCAGCAGCTCGTGAACGAGCCGCTGAAGACCCTGGAGCGGGCCGAGTCCTACGACGTGGTGGCCCGTCTGCACGGCGGCGGCGTCTCGGGTCAGGCTGGCGCGCTGCGCCTGGCCATCGCCCGGGCGTTGATCGTCGTCGACGAGGAGGCGCGCCCCACCCTGAAGAAGGCGGGCTTCCTCACCCGGGACGCACGGGTGAAGGAGCGGAAGAAGTACGGCCTGAAGAAGGCCCGTAAGGCGCCTCAGTACAGCAAGCGCTGACCCGCTGCCCACTGCGTGCGGTGGTCGAGCCCGGCAGGCACGTCCTGCCGGGCTCACAGGCGCGCGGTGGTTTCGTTCCATCCAGTGGTCTCGTTCCGATGTCCGCGCGGCGTGCCGGTGGCGCGTGGCGGTGCTGCTCCGATCCCTTGGGAGGCCTCAGTGGCGAGGCTTTTCGGCACCGACGGCGTCCGCGGTGTCGCGAACGCCGACCTGACGGCGGAGCTGGCGCTCGCGCTGGCGTCCGCCGCGGTGGAGGAGGTCGCGGACCGCGGCACGCCACCGCCCGGTCCGGTGGACGGCGTGCCCGTCGCGCGGTCCGCCCACGGCATCGACCACCGGCCGCTCGTCGTCGTGGGGCGGGACACCCGCCCGTCCGGTGAGTTCCTCGAAGCCGCGGTCGTCGCCGGTCTGGCCCGCGCGGGCGCGGACGTCACCCGGATCGGGGTCGTGCCGACCCCCGCCGTGTCCTACGTGGTCGCGGCGACCGGCGCCGACCTGGGCGTCATGCTCTCCGCGAGCCACAACCCGATGCCCGACAACGGGATCAAGCTCTTCGCCGCGGGCGGGCTGAAGCTGCCGGACGACGTCGAGGACGCCATCGAGCGCCGCATCGCCGGCCCGGCGGCACGCCGCCCGGTGGCGGCCGCGGTCGGGCGGGTCCGCGACGACAGCACGCTCGTCGACGGGTACGTCGACCACCTGCTCGCGACCCTGCCCGGCGGCCCCGGGGGCCTGCGTGGCCTGCGGGTCGTCGTGGACTGCGCCCAGGGCGCCGCCTCCGATCTCGCCCCGCGGGTCCTGCGCGCCGCCGGCGCCGACGTGATCGCGCTGCACGCCGACGGCGACGGGCTGCGCATCAACGACCGTTCCGGGGCGACCCACCTCGACAGCCTGCGCGACGCCGTCGTGGCGCACGGCGCCGACGCCGGCATCGCCCACGACGGCGACGCCGACCGGTGCCTGGCCGTGGACTCCGCCGGGGAGATCGTCGACGGCGACCAGATCCTCGCGCTGTGCGCGCTGGCGCTCGCCGAGCGCGGCGAGCTCGAGCGCGGCACCGTGGTCGTCACCGTGATGTCGAATCTCGGGTTCCACCACGCCATGCGCGACGCCGGCATCGACGTCGTCACCACCCCGGTCGGGGACCGCTACGTCCTGGAGGCCATGCGCTCCGGCGCCTACTCGCTCGGCGGCGAGCAGAGCGGGCACGTGGTCTTCCTCCGCCATGCCGGCACTGGCGACGGGCTGCTCACCGCCCTGCAGATCCTCGGCCGGATGGCGGAGACCAGCCAGCCGCTGCACGAGCTGGCGAAGGCGATGACCCGGCTGCCACAGGTCCTGGTGAACGTCCGCGGTGTCGACCGGGCGCGGGCGGAGACCTCCGACGAGCTGCGCGCCGCGGTGGCCGACGCCGAGGCGGAGCTGGCCGGGGCCGGCCGGGTGCTGCTGCGGCCGTCCGGCACCGAGCCGCTGGTGCGCGTGATGGTCGAGGCACCGACGGACGAGCTCGCCCGGGACGTCGCCGGCCGGCTCGCCGACGTCGTGCAGCGCGCCCTGCGCTGACCAACGCGCCCTGCGCTGAACCCGCGTTCGCGCCCGTCACCCGCGGGCCCGTTCCGCGGGCCCGATTTCCGCGGGCGGGGAGCGTCGGGCACGTGCCGGTGGATTCGGCCGACGCCGACGGGACATCTCCGGCAACCGAGTGGTCCGTGCCTGGCGCTCGGACCGGACTGCGTACGCTGAGCAACATGTGCGGGATCATTGGTTACGTCGGTGATCAATCAGCCTTGGACGTCGCGCTGAGCGGGCTGCGTCGGCTGGAGTACCGCGGCTACGACTCCGCGGGTGTCGCCGTCGTCGGCGCGGGTGCGCTGAGAACCGCGCGCCGCGCCGGGCGGCTGGCGAACCTGGAGAAGATCCTCGGCGAGGACAACGACCCCATGCCCGGCACAACCGGGATGGGGCACACCCGCTGGGCGACGCACGGCGGCCCGACCGACGTCAACGCCCACCCGCACACCGACTGCACCGGCACCGTCGCGGTGATCCACAACGGCATCATCGAGAACTTCGCGGAGCTGCGCGCCGAGCTGGAGGCCGCCGGTCACGAGCTGGCCAGCGAGACCGACACCGAGGTCGTCGCCCACCTGCTCGAGATCGAGATGGCCCGCGATCCCGGCTCCCGCCCGGCGGGGGGTGCGGCGGGGTCGGCGCTCCCGCACCCGCTCAGCGAGGCGTTGCGCATCGTGTGCCGCCGGCTGGAGGGCGCGTTCACGCTCGTCGTCCTGCACCGGGACCATCCCGAGGTCGTCGTGGGCGCGCGGCGCAACAGCCCGCTCGTCGTCGGCCTCGGCGTGGGCGAGACCTTCCTGGCCAGCGACGTCTCCGCGTTCATCGCGCACACCCGTGAGGCGCTCGAGATCGGCCAGGACCAGCTCGTCGAGGCCCGGCGCGACGGTGTGACCGTCTACGACTTCGCCGGCGCCGTCGTCGAGGGGCGCCGCTACCACGTCGACTGGGACGCGAGCGCCGCCGAGAAGGGCGGCTACCCCTACTTCATGCTGAAGGAGATCAGCGAGCAGCCCACGGCGCTCGCCGACACGCTGCGCGGGCGGCTCTCCGCGGAGGGCACCATCGTCCTGGACGAGGAGCGCCTCTCCGACCAGGACTTCCGCGACATCGACAAGGTCTTCATCGTGGCCTGCGGGACGGCCTACCATGCCGGCCTGATCGCCAAGTACGCGATCGAGCACTGGACGCGGCTGCCCTGCGAGGTCGAGATGGCCTCGGAGTTCCGCTACCGCGACCCGGTGCTGGACCGCTCGACGCTGGTCGTCGCGATCAGCCAGAGCGGCGAGACGCTCGACACCCTGATGGCGGTCAAGCACGCCCGTGAGCAGAAGGCCCGCGTGCTGGCGATCTGCAACACGAACGGCTCGACGATCCCGCGCGAGTCGGACGCCGTTCTGTACACCCGGTGTGGTCCCGAGGTGGGCGTGGCGGCGACGAAGACGTTCCTCGGGCAGGTGGCGGCCTGCCTGCTCGTCGGCCTGTTCCTGGCGCAGACCCGGGGCGTCCTCTACGGCGACGAGGTCGCCGCCTACGTGGACCGGCTACAGCGCGTCCCGGAGCTCGTCCGGCGCACGCTCGCCACCGTCGAGCCGGTGCGGGAGCTCGCCCGCGGCCTGGTCGACGCCAAGGCGGTGCTGTTCCTCGGCCGCCACGTCGGCTACCCGGTGGCACTGGAGGGCGCGTTGAAGCTGAAGGAACTGGCCTACATGCACGCCGAGGGCTTCCCGGCCGGGGAGCTGAAGCACGGCCCGATCGCGCTGATCGAGCCCGGCCTGCCGGTGGTCGTGGTCGTGCCGTCGCCGCGCGGGCGGGCGAGCCTGCACGGGAAGATCGTCTCCAACATCCAGGAGGTCCGTGCCCGCGGCGCCCGCACGATCGTGATCGCGGAGGAGGGCGACACCGCCGTCGAGCCCTACGCGGACCACCTGATCCGGGTTCCCGCCACGTCATCGCTGTTCGCGCCGCTGGTCACGACCCTGCCGCTGCAGGTCTTCGCCTGCGAGCTCGCGCTCGCGCGCGGGCTGGACGTCGACCAGCCGCGCAACCTGGCCAAGTCCGTCACGGTCGAGTAGCACCAGCGCGGCCCGGGCCGAGGGCGGTCAGGTGTGTCGCCTCGGCGCCGCGGCGGAGGGGCGCGCCGGCGTGGTGGCCGGCACGCCCCCGTCTGGCGTCAGCCAAGGTCCTTCGGCTGTCCGCCGGGTGCGCTCGCGCCGCCAGCGGCCGGGCCAGGATCGGTGGTACCGGCCGTGCCGGCGGGCCCGGAGCCCGCGTCGCCGTCCTCGGCCGGGCCGGCCGCCGGTGAATCCGTCAGGTCGCCGGCGAGGATGCGGTACAGGCCACGCCGGGTCTCGGTGAGGAGGTCCCGGGCCGCGGCGATCTGGTCGGCGTCGCCGGCCTGCGCGACCTGGACGACCGCCGCGCCGACCCCGAAGGCCAGCGTCCGCAGCGCGGTTGTCTCGTCGTCCGCGCTCGCCGCCGCGGTCTCCCACGGCTTGGCCGTTCCGGCGCGGGCCTCCACGTGGGCGCGGCCCGCGTCGGTGAGGTGGAAGACGCGGCGCCCGTCGCGCTCCTCGGCGCGGACCAGCCCCTCGTCGGCGAGCAGCGACAGCACGGGGTAGACGGAGCCGGGACTCGGCCGCCAGACCCCGCCGCTGCGGGAGGCCAGCTCGCCGATCATCTGGTAGCCGTGCATCGGCTCCTCGGCGAGCAACGCGAGCAGTGCCTCGCGGACGTCGCCGCGGGCGACCCGTGCCCCGCGCCCGAAACCGGGCCCCGGCGGGAAGCCGCGGCCGAACGGCCAGCCGCCCGGCCCGAACCCGCCCGGCCCGAAGGGCCCGCCCGGCCGGCCGCCCCGCCCACCGCGCCCACCGCGCCCGCGCGGGCCGGGGCCGTGGTCGCCACCGTGTTCGCCGGGCCCGTGGTCACCGGGCCCGTGGTCACCGTGCATGTGGCTGCGGTGCTCGCCGTGCACGTGGCTGTGCTCGCCCGGCCGGCACGAGCCTCGGGCCGCCTCGGCGAGTGCCAGAAGTCGGGCGGGATCCAGGAGCCGGGTGGGGTCGAACGGTAGGTACCGGCCCCAGGTGTCCCAGCGGGCATCCCATCCCGGCATGGCGTGTGAACTCATTGTGATCTCCTTAGTAAGTGGGTCGCGTTGCTTCGCGTACGTTCACGATATATCGCGATGGAGCGGATGGCTACCCTTCCTCTCCACCTGGCGGGCAGACCAGTCCCGTCGTTCCGTAGGATTGGTGAATGATCATTTCGGCGTCGGAGGGCGACGGGCACGGTGAGGGGGCGGTCACCCCCCTCGAGGCCGCCTTCGAGGAGCGCGCGTGTGCCCAGCGCGCGGGCACTGCCGTCTTCATGGAGGGCGTCAGCCTCGCTTTGCTCGGCCGGGTGGAGCAGCTGCGGATCCGGCCGACCAACGCGTCGGGAACCGTCGACGACGACGGGCACCAGCAGGTCCGCCTGGAGGCTGGCGACGATGGTCCCGGCTCCACGTGCACCTGCTCCGACAGCTCGGGCGGGGTCTTCTGCCGCCATGCCGTGGCGGTGGCGCTGGTCGCCACGGGCTCGGCCGGGATGGCGGAGGACGACGACGAGGAGGACGGCCACACCGAGGACCTCTTCGCCGACGATCCCGTGCACGCGGCGATCAGGGTGTTCCTGAGCCGCGTCCCGCGGGCGGAGCTGGTCGAGACGCTCCTCGACGCCGCCGACGAGAACGAGGTCGTGGCGGACGTGCTCTGGGAGGCCACGGTGGCCTGGCACGGCCGCCAGCACGGAGCCGTCTGACCGACGGGCCGCCGCGGTACGCGCGGCGCGGGGCCGTCCGGCATCGCGCCGCGCCTGGGGTCGATCTGCGCGACCGGGGGCACTCCCGGCGGGAGCATGACCGCATGCTCGAAGCACACACTGTTGCCGAGGTACGGGACGCCGAGGCGCCCCTGCTCGCGTCCCTGCCCTCCGGCGGGCTCATGCAGCGCGCCGTGTCCGGTCTCGTCTCGCACGCGGTCCGCCGCGTCGACCGGGTGTACGGCGCCCGGATCGTCGTCCTCGCCGGTTCCGGTGACAACGGCGGTGACGCGCTGTGGGCCGGTGCCCGGCTGGCCGCCCGCGGCGCCCGTGTCCACGCCCTCGCTCCCGGCCGGACCCATCCCGAGGGCACGGCCGCCCTCCTCGCGGCCGGCGGGCGGCTGCACCGCACCGGCCCGGTCGACCCGCCCGCACCGGAGGGGATGGGCGCCGACGCGGCCGCCGACCTCCTCGACTCCGCCGACCTCGTCCTGGACGGGCTGCTCGGCATCGGCGGCCGCGGCGAGCTGCGCGAGCCGTACGCCCGGCTCACCACGCTCGCGCCGGCCCGGCGGACGGTGGCCGTGGACGTGCCCAGCGGGGTCGACGCGGACACCGGCGCGGTGGCGGAGGGGGCCGTGCGGGCGGCCGGCACCGTCACCTTCGGCACGTACAAGCGCGGCCTGCTGGTCGGACCCGGAGCTGTCCACGCCGGGCGGGTCGAGCTGGTCGACATCGGGCTGACCCTGCCCGAGCCCGACCTACGAGCCCTGCAGGACGTCGACGTGGCCCGGCTGTTGCCCGTCCCGGTCGCGGCCGACTCGAAGTACTCCCGCGGCGTGCTCGGGCTCGTCGGCGGCAGCGACCGGTACCCGGGAGCCGCGGTGCTGGCGGTCGGCGGCGCGCTGCGCGGCGGCGCGGGCTACCTGCGGGTGGTCGCCGAGGCCGGCGCCGCCGATTACGTCCGCCGGGCCCACCCGGAATCCGTGCTGACGGTGATCGAGGCGGGGGACGCGGAGGCGATGCTCGGGGTGGGCCGGGTCCAGGCGTGGGCGATCGGCCCCGGCCTCGTACCGGACGAGGCCACCCGGCGCCTCGTCGACGCGCTGCTCGAGCAGACCGAGAGCGGCCTGCTAGTGGACGCCGGCGCGTTGGACGCGCTCGCGTCCGCCGTCGCCGCCCGCCCGGCGGTGCTGCGGGACCGCGCGGGCGCCGTCGTCCTGACCCCGCACGAGGGCGAGTTCATCCGGCTGACCGGCACGGCACTCGGCTGGGACCAGGCCGGCACATCTGAGCGCCTGCGGGCCGACCGTCTCGGCACCGTCCGCCAGGCGGCGCGGGACCTCGGCGCCGTCGTCCTGCTGAAGGGCAACCGGACGATCATCGCCGCCCCCGGCGGGGAGGCCCTCGTCAACCTCACCGGGACGCCATGGCTGGGAACGGCCGGATCCGGTGACGTTCTCACCGGACTCGCCGGTTCCCTGCTGGCCGCGGGCCTGCCGGCGCCGCAGGCGGCCGCCGTGGGCGCGTTCCTGCATGGCCGGGCGGGGGAGCGCGGGCCCGTGCCGCTCGCCGCCGCAGACCTGCCCGCGCTCCTGCCCGGGGTCGTCGAGGACCTGCTTGCTAGCGTCGAGGGGTGAGCCCGCAGCCCCCATCGCACCCGCCGCGTGCCTACGCGGCCATCGAGCTCGACGCCGTGCGCGACTCGGTCGCGGCCCTGGTCGCCCGCGCCGGCGCCGCCGCGACCATGG
The DNA here is from genome assembly GCF_949319125.1 of Frankia sp. Hr75.2. NCBI lineage: Bacteria > Bacillati > Actinomycetota > Actinomycetes > Frankiales > Frankiaceae > Frankia > Frankia sp. Hr75.2. The sequence goes on from NZ_CASGGV010000111.1 coordinate 129,953, forward strand.
CCGTGGTCAAGGCGGACGGGTACGGGCACGGAATGCTGCCCTGCGCCCGGGCCGCCCTGGACGCCGGCGCGAGCTGGCTCGGGACGGCCTTCCTGGAGGAGGCGCTGGCGCTGCGGGCCGCCGGGATCACCGTCCCGGTGCTCTCCTGGCTGGCGGCGCCGGGTGAGCGCCTCGCCGCGGGCATCGCGGCGGATGTCGACCTCTCCGCGTCCGCCGGCTGGGCGCTCGACGACCTCGCCGCCGCGGCCCGCACCGCCGGCCGGGCCGCCCGGGTGCACCTCAAGATCGACACCGGCCTCGGGCGGGCCGGGGCCACCGGCGAGGACTGGCCCGGCCTGTGCGACAGCGCCGCGGCGCTCGAGGCGGACGGGCTCATCGAGGTCGTGGGCGTGTGGAGCCACTTCGCCTTCGCCGACGCGCCCGGCCACCCGACCGTCCAGGCGCAGATCAGCCGGTTCGGCGACGCGGTGGACGTCGCCCGCAAGGCCGGGCTGCGCCCGCAGGTGCGCCACCTCGCGAACTCGGCCGCGACGCTGGTCAGCCCGGAGGCGCACTTCGACATGGTCCGGCCGGGCGTGTCGGTGTACGGGCTGTCGCCGGGGCCCGAGGTCGGGCCGCCGTCCGCGTTCGGGCTGCGGCCCGCGATGACGCTGCGCGCCAGCACCGCGCTGGTGAAGCGGGTGCCGGCGGGCACCGGAGTGTCCTACGCGCACCGCTACCGGACGTCGGCGGAGACCGGCCTCGCCGTCGTCCCGCTCGGCTACGCCGACGGCATCCCCCGCTCGGCCACGAACACGGCCGAGGTGCTCGTGGGCGGGCGCCGGCGGCGCATCGCCGGCACCGTCTGCATGGACCAGTTCGTCGTGGACGTCGGTGCCGACCCGGTGCGCGTAGGCGACGAGGTGATCCTCTTCGGCCCCGGCGACCGGGGCGAGCCGACCGCGGACGACTGGGCGCGCGCGCTCGGCACCATCAACTACGAGATCGTCACCCGGATCGGCCCGCGGGTACCGCGCGTCTACATCTGACCGCCGGATACGCCTGATCGGCCGGGACGTCTGGTCAGTGGCAGCCGCCGGTGCCGCACGCGCCGCCGCCGTGCTCGTGGCCGGCTGTGGCGCCCCCGAACATGCCGCGTTCCATCCGGCGGCGGACCGGCTGCGGGTTCGCCGCGCGCTCGGCGGCCTTCTCGATCTCGTCGCGCGTGGTCAGTGTCAGCATCACCGGCCCGCTCTGGGCGGGAGCGGCCGGCTGGGCACCGGCCTCGGCGAGGTCGTCATCGATCTCGTCGAGATCCTCGTCGAGATCGACAGCGCCGCCATACGTGGGCGACGTGGTCAGATTGCTCTTCCGCCACCGCAGTTTCACGACGCCTCCCCTGGTCGCAACCACACGGTTCGACCAGCTCCACGCTAGCGGAGGATCGCGGAGCGGACCCGGTGGATCTCTGTGATCCCCTGTCGGGTATCCGCCTGCGCCGAGACGTGTACTCCCGGGTCTGCTCATGACATCGCTTTCGGGCATCGGGCACCATCGGGCATCATCGGGGTGTCGTGCGTTCTATGGCCGGAAGGTGGGCAGACGGTGGCAGGCGCCCCAACCGATCGTGGTTCCACCGGTGGTTCGGCCCGCTCGGCTGGCGCTGCCCGTGCCGCCCTTTCGGTCGGCTCGGCGGGGGCTGCCGGCGCCCTGACCGCGACCGCCGGCGCGGTGCGGGCGGTGGCCCGGGCAACGGGATCCGCCGCGGGCTCCCGGGCCGCGCGCCGTGGTGGCACGGTGGGCCTGGTCGGAGCCGCGATCGCGGCCGGCCTGATCGCCGAGCGCCGGGCCGTGCGGCGCCACCGGGCCGTACCCGACCTGCCGGACCGGGAACGGGTCGGCCCGATCGGCGGCCGGGCCGACATGGTGGTCGCCGTGGCGGACGGTGTCCCGCTGTATGTGGAGGAGACCGCGCAGGACCCCCCGCCCCGATCCGGAGCGGGCTCCGCCGCGCCGACGCTGGTCTTCGTGCACGGCTTCTGTGTGAACAGCGACTCGTGGGTGTTCCAGTACCGCGCCCTGCGCGACCTGGGTCCGATGGTCTTCTACGACCAGCGCGCGCACGGCCGCTCCGGCCCGTCCGAGGCGGCGAACTGCACGATCGACCAGCTCGCGGCAGACCTCTACCAGGTCCTCACCGAGCGGGTCCCCGAAGGTCCGATCGTCCTGATCGGCCACTCGATGGGCGGCATGACGATCCTCGCGCTGGCGGGGGAGCATCCGGAGCTCTTCGGTGACCGCGTCATCGGGGTGGCGCTCATCTCGACCAGCGCGGGTGATCTCCCCCGGGTGACCTTCGGCCTACCAGCACTGATCACGGGCGGCGTGCGCCGGGTGTTACCCGGGCTCGCGATCGGCATGCGCAGCGCCCCGTCGCTGTTCGAGCGCGCCCGCCGGCGGGGCAGCGACTTCTCCTGGGAGATCACCCGGCGGATCGGTTTCGGCTCGACCGATGTGCCCCCGTCCGTTGTCTCGTTCCTGGAGACGATGGTGGGGGACACGCCGATCACCGTCATGGCCTCCTTCATGTCCACCCTGCTCGACCATGACAAGCTGGACGCCGCCGTCAACCTCCGCGGCTCTCCCACCATCCTGCTGGTCGGGGACGGCGACCTCATGACGCCGCTCGCGCACAGCCTGACCCTCGCCGAGCTGCTGCCCGACGCCGAGCTGCGGGTCGAGGAGGGCGCGGGGCACGCGGTCATGCTGGAACGACCGGCCGCGGTGAACGCCGCCATCCGCGACCTGGTCGAACGGGTCCGCCCGCCGCGCCGGGCACCGCTGCGGGCGCCCGACCCCGTCGGGCCGTGACGGCGGGCCCGCGGGGAGCGGTACGTGACGTCGGCCCGGTACCGCGCCGGCGTCGGACCCGGCTCCGCGACGCCCGACGGCGGGCCGGGTGACGACGGCGCGCCGGCGACATACGAAGAACCACGGACGAGGACGGATACGCACCGATGACCACGCCCGCCGTCCCCGAGATCGCGGTCGAGGATCCCGACCAGATGCGTGCGCTCGGCGCGCGCCTCGCGCCGCTGCTGCGCGCCGGTGACCTGATCATCCTGGACGGTCCGCTGGGCGCCGGCAAGACCGTTTTCGTCCAGGGGCTCGCGGCCGGCCTCGGGGTGTGCTCCCCGGTGACGTCGCCGACGTTCGTCCTCGCCCGGGTGCACACCGACGGCCGCCTGCCGCTGGTCCACGTGGACGCCTACCGGCTCGGTGGCGCCGCCGAGGTCGACGATCTCGATCTGGACGCCGATCTCGGGCGGTCGGTGTGCGCGGTCGAGTGGGGTTCCGGGCTGGTGGAGCAGATGGCCGCGGCCCATCTGCGGGTGGAGATCAGCCGTCCGTCCGGCGACGAGACCGGCGATGTGCGGCGGGTGCGGCTGCGGCCCGCGGGGGCCGACTGGGCCGCCCGGCTGACCGCGCTGGCCACTCCGGACCGCACACCGCACCCGCAGGGGCCCGCGGCGCGTTAGCCGAGTCGTGCCATCGGTGCACCCGGCCCGTCGGCGTCCGCCGGCCTCTTACCGGGCCGGGCGGCGGGTCGGGTGCTGTCGAGCTCGGGCCGGATCGCGTCGACCTGTTGGTGCCGGCCTGTTGGTGGTGGCCGGGCGTGCCGCCGGGATCGTGGCACGCACGACGCGCTACCCGCGCCCGGACCCGTGCCGGCCGCGATGCCGCGATGTCCTGAGGGCGGGAACCGTCTCGGTGCGGCGGGCGCCCGTGGCGCGGGAACCAGCCCCCGTCGGTGGAATTCCCGGGACGGCCAGGCAGGCCGCCGGGCTCCGCGCCGTCCTAGCACCTATTCGGGTGGGCATGTTCGGGTAACCCGGTGAAGTGATTCCAGGAACACGGGGGCTCACCGGCGGTGAATTTTCGCTGCCGTTCCGGAATGGCGTTGGCGGTCGGACGTGAGCCGTCGCATAGCAGCGGGCGACCTAGATCATGTTAAGGTCAGATGTCCCAGTGTTAATGTTCGCCCCCGACCCCGTTCCTATACCGCGTCTCGGGTGGGCGTGTCGTGGCAAGTAGCGCTTGAGGACAAATAGTCAACGTTCCGTAGTTGATGAGTTGTTCCGCTATATTGGCGGCGTAGGCGCGAAGTTCATGCATGTAGCGGCCTGACTGCTTCATGTAAGGGCCGCGGAGAACCGGGATGGCCCGTTGTGGCCGGGAGAGGGGGGCGAGTGCGCAGCAGCACCGCTGCCGACCTTGTGGACGCTCCGGTGGAGCGGTCGACCCGGTCCCGCCGTACACGCAGCGACTTCCTCGCGAGCCGGCGTGATCTGCTCGACGCCGTGGGCCGGCTCCTCGCCCGCAACGGGCGCCGCTTCAGCCTCGTCGACCTCGCCGCGGAGGCGGGCGTCTCGACGGCGACCGCGTACCGCCACTTCGTGGACGTCCACGACGCCCTCGACGTGTACTACCTCCAGCTCATCGACGTACTGGTAACCGACATCCGCGCCCTGGCGGTCGGTGAGGACCACCTGGGCAACTTCGAGGTCGTCTGCGAGGTGTGGGTCCGCTCGGCCGCGCGGTGGGGGCGGGCGGCGGTGCACGTGCGCTCCGCCCATGGGTACCTCGCCCGGCTGCAGGCCCGTGACGACCTCGTCTCCAAGCTGCACCAGGTGCTCGCGCCGGTCGTGCTCGGCCTGGTGGACAACGGCGTGCTGCCGCCTCAGGAGCCCGAGTACGCGGTGCTGTTGTGGGCCTCGGTCTTCGACGAGCGGGTGATCGTCGACCTGCTCGACACCCTCGGCTGGTCGGTCGAGCAGGTCGCGCAGAAGCTCACCGCCTCGGCGCTGCGGATGCTCGGCTACACCGGCTGGACCCCCCTACGGCCGGCCTTCCCGCCGGCGGGCTCCGGTGCGCAGGCGCCCGCCGCCGGCCCTGTTCCCCCGGCCCCCGTGCCCGCCTCGCCCCCGCGCCGCCACGGAGCCGCTGGTCCAGGCGGGATCGCGACGCGCGGTGCGGGCGGCCTCGGCGCCGGGCCGGTGCTGGCTCGCGCCGGCGCGCCGGCGGGCGGCGTCGACCCCCGGATCAGGCTCCGCTCCGGCGGCGCCGGCCGGCTGACCCACTAGCGTTTTCTCCCGGACCGGTCCCGGCGTACATGTCGGGACCGGTCTGACGCGTCCGGCCGCCGTCCGGCGACCGCCACGCCCTGACGGACGCCCTGACGGGCCCGCCCGGTACGCCGCACCACCGATGACGGCCCCCGACCGGCCCGCGGGGCCACTCGACGCCGGCCCGCCCGGCCACCGCGCCACTCGATGCGTTTGGTTCCCGTTGTTTTTCTGGGCGGCGTTGGTGGTCGCGCCGGTCGGGTCCGGGTCCGCCGGTCCGGCCCGCTCCGGTCGGCCCGCGTGGTTCCGGTAGTTCTTCTGTTGTGATTTTTTGGCGGCTCGACCCGGCGGTCCGGGGGTGTGGCCCGGCGCTCGTGTTACCTCTTGTTACCGGCCGCCGATGTCGAGGAATGCACTTCTTTCGCCCTGTCGCCTTTCCGGTCCGATATTCCTCCCGGGCATACCGTGAATTCTCTTGTCGTTGATGCGCTCGCGGGAGCGTTCACCGCCGGGACGCCGTCCCGGCGAGTTTTCTGTGGATTTTCTCGGAGTCGGGGGTCTGGGACTCCTTCCGGAGGCCCGCGCAACTGCGCTGCCCAATCATCTGGGCGGATGCTCGGCATACGGATCGATCAGTCCCCCGCACCCGGTGCCGCGCGCCGGGTGCGGGCCCGACAGCGGGGGTCCGTAGGCTGGACGGGTGCTCGTCCTGGCGCTCGACACCTCGACGGCGGCCTGCGCGGTCGCGCTGGTCGAGCTCGGCGCGCCGCCCGCCGGGCCGTTGGTCCGTGCCTCCCGGGTGGTCTGGGACGCCCGCCGCCACGGTGAGCTGCTGGCGCCGATGATGCGCGACGTGCTCGCCGCGGCCGGCGTCCGCCCGCCCGAGGTGCGCGCCGTCGTCGTCGGGGCCGGCCCGGGCCCGTTCACCAGCCTGCGGGTGGGCATGGTCACCGGGGCCGCGTTCGCCGCCGCGCTCGGCGTCCCGGCCTACGGCGTCTGCTCCCTGGACGGCATCGGGGCCGCGACGACCGGCCCGGTCGGCGTCATCACCGACGCACGGCGCCGTGAGGTGTTCTGGGCCCGCTACCAGGACGGAACGCGTGTCGGCGAGCCCGGTGTGGGAGCCCCGGCGGCCGTCGCCGCGGATCTGCGCGCCGCCGGCGTCGAACGGGTGACAGGGCCCGGGGCCGGTCTGTACCCGGACGCGTTCGCCGGCTTCGGCACCCCGCCCGCCGGCGGTCCGGGCGAGCTGACCGGTTCGGGCGAGCAGAGCGGCTCGGACGCCCAGGGTGGTTCGGGCGCCCAGAGTGGTTCGGGCGAGCCGAGTGGTTCGGGTGGGTTGAGTGGAGCCGAGCCGGAGTATCCGGCGCCGGAGGTGCTCGCCCGCCTCGTCGCCGCGGACATCGTGGCCGGGCGTGATCCCGGGCCGCTCACCCCCCGCTACCTGCGGCGGCCCGACGCCGCCGAGCCCCGGGGCCCCAAAGCCGTCACCGCCTCGCGCCCGGAGCCGGCGCGGTCGGCCACGGCCGCCACCGGAGCAGCGCCGGCCGGAACAGCGCCGGCCGGGACGATGCCGGTATGAGCGCCGCTGCCGTGGACCCGACGCCGAGCGCGGGCGACGTCGACCTCGTGCCGATGCGCTGGTGGCACCTGGGCGAGATCGCGACCCTGGAGCGGCAGGTCTTCGACGTGGACCCCTGGTCTGCCGAGCTCTTCTGGTCGGAGCTCGCGCAGGGCGACAACCGGCACTACCTGGTAGCGGTCGCGGGCGGCTCGATCGTCGGCTACGCCGGGCTGGCGCTGCAGGGCGACGAGTCCTACATCCAGACGATCGGGGTCGTCCCGGCCATGCGCGGGCGTCACCTCGGATCGCGGCTGATGATCGCCCAGCTCCGGGAGGCGCGGCGGCGTGGCGCCCGCAGCTGCGGGCTCGAGGTGCGCACCGACAACCGGCCGGCGCGGGCCCTCTACACCCGGCTCGGGTTCGTCGATCTCGGCGTCCGTCGCGGCTACTACCAGCCGTCGGGCGGCGACGCCTACGTGATGCGCGTGCGGCCGATCGACACCGTTGGTTACGGGACGCTGCTGGACCGGGTCGAGGCGGCCGTCCTGCGGGACGCCAGGGCCGCCTCGTGAGGGCCCTCGGCACCGTCGTGAGGGCCGCCGGCGCCGCGGCGGGGGGTTGGACATGAGGACACCGGCCCGACCGCTGGTGCTGGGCATCGAGACCTCGTGCGACGAGACCGGCGTCGGCCTCGTCCGTGGCGGCGAGTTGCTCGCCGACGCGCTCGCCTCCTCGGTCGACGAGCACGCCCGGTACGGCGGCGTGGTGCCCGAGATCGCCGCGCGGGCGCACCTGGAGGCGATGGTCCCGACGATCGAGCTGGCGTTGGACCGCGCCGGCCTGCGCCCCCGGGACGTCGACGCCGTCGCGGTGACGTCCGGCCCGGGGCTGGCCGGCGCGCTGTTGGTCGGGGTCGCCGCGGCGAAGGCGTACGCGCTGGCGCTGGGCGTCCCGCTGCACGGGGTGCACCATCTCGCCGCGCATGTCGCCGTTGACACGCTTGAGCACGGCCCGCTGCCGCGCCCGGCGGTGGCGCTGCTGGTCTCCGGTGGGCACAGCTCGTTGCTGCTGGTCCCCGATCTCGCGGCCGAGCCGGTCGAGTCGCTGGGGGCCACGGTGGACGACGCCGCGGGGGAGGCCTACGACAAGGTCGCCCGGTTGCTCGGCATGCCGTTCCCGGGTGGCCCGCCGATCGACGCGGCGGCCCGCGAGGGCAGCCCGCACATCCCGTTCCCGCGCGCCAAGGCGGGGGACGGCACGTTCGACTTCTCCTTCTCCGGGCTCAAGACCGCGGTCGCCCGCTGGGTGGAGGCCCGGCGGCGGGCCGGCGAGCCCGTGCCGGTCGCGGATGTCGCGGCGTCGTTCCAGGAGGCCGTGGCGGACGTGCTCACCGCGAAGGCGGTCGCGGCCTGCCGGGCGCACGGCGTGGACACCCTGGTGGTCGGGGGCGGTGTCGCGGCCAACAGCCGGCTGCGCGCGCTCGCCGCGCTGCGCTGCGAGGCGGCGGGCATCACGCTGCGGATCCCGCGGCCGGGGCTGTGCACCGACAACGGCGCGATGGTCGCGGCGCTCGGGTCGCTGCGGGTCGAGGCCGGCGTCGAGCCCTCGCCGCTGGACCTTCCCGCGTCCTCCACGCTCGCCCTCTGACCGTTTCCGCTCTCTGACGTCTCCACCCGCCGACCGTCTCCGTCCGCTGACGGCCTTCGTCCGCTGACCACCTTCTGACCGCCTTCGCCGGCCCGGGACCCGTCACGGGTCCCGGGCCGGGCGGCGCTCAGGCGGCGGCGCGGTCGCGGGCCGCCTGCTCCGCGGCCGTCCGGGAGGCCTCGAACACGTCGGTGAACGCGGCGAGCGCCGGGTTCACCTTCGACAGCGTCATCACGACGGTGATGAACTCGATGTTGTCTGCGCCGAGTACCTCGAAGGCGTGGCGCAGGTAGGGGACCTGGTGGTCCCAGCCCTCCTTGGGGGCGCCGGGGGCGTAGGAGCCCCCCTGCGCGGTGATGACGGTGACCTTCCTGCCCGCCAGCACGCCGTCGCCGGCCGTCCCGCCGGCCGTGCGGCCCATGACGATGACCTGGTCCAGCCAGGCCTTGATCGTCGACGGGTAGGCGTAGTTGTACATCGGCATCGAGATCACGTACTCGTCGGCGCTCTCGACCTCCTCGAGGTACTCCTCGCGGATCTTCACGGCCTCGGCCTGCTCGGGTGTGCGCTGCTCGGGGGGTGTCTGGCCGCCGGACACCAGCGCCCAGTTCAGGTGCGGCGGCGGGCTGGTGGCCAGGTCGCGGTGGGTCAGCGTCCCGTCCGGGTGGTGCTTGCGCCAGGACTCGGCGTAGGCCTCGGCGACCCCGCGGGAGACGGAGCCCTCCGGGGCGAGGCTGGAGTCGATGTGCAGCAGGTGGGGCATCGGAGCTCTCCTTGATCACGATCGGGAGGCGGGTGCCGGTCTCGGCGCGCGCCGCGGGAGGGAGGGTGCCGATCCGGCCGATCCGGCGCTGGCGCCGTGTGCGTCCCGTCGACTCCCCGTCGACTCCGGTGATTTTGGTGTGCGAACAGATGGTCGTACTGGGCAATAATCTCTGTCAACACCTATCTGTTCCGCAGATTAGTTCATGATGATCGGGGTACTGTGTTCGGGTGGAGCGGTCCTCGGGCGCGTCGCCGATGCCGGCCTCCGTCGTGCTCCGGCCCGCCTCCCCGGCGGCGGAGCGACAGGATGAGCCGTCGGCCGCCGCTGGCCCGTCTGCCGCCGGCTGTCCGTCCGTCGCCGCCGACGCGGAGCTCGAACTGCCCGACGAGGTCCGCGACGACCTGTGCTGGATCGTCGGTCAGATCCAGCACGGGTACCTGGCCGCGTCCGCGAGCGCCGTCGGTGGCCTGCCCGGTGGTCTCAAGGGTTTCTACGTGCTGGACGCCGCGGTCGGAGGAACGGCTCACAACCAGATCGAGGTCGCCCGCCGTTTCTCCATCGACCGGACCGTGATGGTCCGGCTGGTCGACGAGATGGAGCGCGCCGGCCTGGTCGAGCGCCGGCCGGACCCGGCGGACCGCCGGGCGCGAATGATCATCGCCACCGAGCGGGGAATCCAGGAGCACGAGCGGGTGCGGCGGCAGCTGCGCGCCGTCGACGACCACGTCCTGGCGCCGCTGGCGCCCGCGGACCGGGAGGTCTTCACCGGGCTGGCGCGGCTCGTCGCGGCACACCTGGTCGCGATGGATCCGACCAGGGGTGCCGCCGCGTGCGCCACGGCCGAGGTCACGCTGCAGAGTGCCACCACCGGTTGTGACGGCCCCGGTGCCTGCGCGGGTGTCGCCGGCGCCACCGACGTCACCGGCGGGCCCGGTGCCGGCCGCGCCGAGCCGGGCTGCTGACCGGGCGGGTCGGGCCGCGATGACGGTCACGTGGATGTGGGAGGCGAAGGCGGCCCCCGGCCAGGCCGCGGAGCTGGAGCGATGGGCCCGAGCGGCGGTGCGCGGGCGGGATGCCGAGATCTATCTCGGCCGTGGGCCGTCCACGGGCCTCGTGGTGGTCCTCCTGCACCTCGGCGTCGAGGAGTCCACGAGTGCCGCCGGCGACCCGCCGCTCCCGGACCCCCCGGATGGGCTCATTGCCGGATCCGCGCATGCCTGGCAGTTCGAGCGTGCGTCGAACCGTCTTGACAGATCCGACCTTCTTGGTTGACGTGTGTGGTGCGGGTGCTAGGTTGGCACTCGGCACTTGAGAGTGCCAGCGACAGGCGCCTGTTCACCCGCGACGGCAGGCCGCCAGGGTCGCTCTCTCATCCAGCGAAGGAAGGGGGAGGTCGATCGTGACGACCGCCACCAAGGTTGCAATCAAGCCGCTCGAGGACCGGATCGTCGTCCAGCCCTCGGACGCCGAGACGACCACCGCGTCCGGCATCGTGATCCCGGACACCGCCAAGGAGAAGCCCCAGGAGGGCACCGTCCTTGCCGTCGGCCCGGGTCGGTTCGAGGACGGCAAGCGCGTCCCGCTCGACGTCAAGGTCGGCGACGTGGTGCTCTACAGCAAGTACGGCGGCACCGAGGTCAAGTACGCCGGCGAGGAGTACCTGGTGCTCTCCGCTCGGGACGTCCTGGCGATCATCGAGAAGTAGACCGGACGCCGGTAGCAGCAGGCAGGGCGTGTCCCACCGGTGGTCCCCTGGTTTCCGCCGGGGGGCCGCGGTGGGGCGCGCCCTTCTTGTTTCGCCGGGCCGCGGTGTCGGGAGGACACACAGGTATGCCGAAGATTCTCACGTTCAACGAGGACGCCCGCCGCTCGCTCGAGCGGGGCGTGAACGCCCTCGCGGACGCGGTCAAGGTGACGATCGGCCCGCGCGGCCGCAACGTCGTCATCAGCAAGTCGTACGGCGCGCCGACGATCACCAACGACGGTGTGACGATCGCGCGTGAGGTCGAGCTGGACGACCCCTACCAGAACCTGGGGGCGCAGCTCGCCAAGGAGGTCGCCACCAAGACCAACGACGTCGCCGGCGACGGGACGACGACGGCCACGGTGCTGGCGCAGGAGATGGTGCGCCAGGGCCTGCGGCAGGTGACGGCCGGGGCCGCCCCGCTCTCGCTCAAGATCGGCATCGAGGCGGCGGTCGCCGCTGTCTCGTCGGCGCTGCTGGAAGCCGCGATCGAGATCGGCTCGAAGGAGACCATCGCGCAGGTCGCCGCGATCTCGGCGCAGGACGTCCAGGTCGGCGAACTCATCGCCGAGGCGATGGACAAGATCGGCAAGGACGGTGTGATCACCATCGAGGAGAGCCAGACCATGGGTCTGGACCTCGAGCTCACCGAGGGGATGCAGTTCGACAAGGGCTACATCTCGCCGTACTTCGTGACCGACCAGGAGAGCATGGAGGCCGTCCTCGAGGACGCCTACGTGCTGCTGCACCCTGGCAAGATCAGCGCGCTGAACGACATCCTGCCGATCCTCGAGCAGGTGGTGCAGGAGCGTAAGCCGCTGCTGATCATCGCTGAGGACGTCGAGGGCGAGGCGCTGTCGACCCTGGTCGTCAACGCGGTGCGCAAGACCTTCCAGGTCGTCGCGGTGAAGGCCCCCGGCTTCGGTGACCGCCGCAAGGCGATGCTGCAGGACCTCGCGGTCCTGACCGGTGGCCAGGTCGTCGCCACCGAGGTGGGTCTCAAGCTCGACTCGATCACGCTCGCCGAGCTCGGTCGGGCGCGGCGGATCGTCGTCGACAAGGACCTCACCACGATCGTCGACGGTGCCGGCGACGCCGACGCGGTCGCCGAGCGCGTCCGGCAGATGAAGGCGGAGATCGAACTCTCCGACTCGGACTGGGACCGCGAGAAGCTCCAGGAGCGCCTGGCCAAGCTGGCCGGCGGGGTCGCCGTCATCCGCGTCGGCGCCGCCACCGAGGTCGAGCTCAAGGAGAAGAAGCACCGTCTCGAGGACGCCGTGTCGGCGACCCGGGCCGCGGTCGAGGAGGGCATCGTGGCGGGCGGCGGCAGCGCGCTCGTCCACGCGGCCAAGGTCCTCGACGGTGACCTCGGCCTGACCGGCGACGAGCGTTCCGGGGTGCGGGTCGTGCGCGCGGCGCTCGACGCGCCGCTCACCTGGATCGCGCGCAACGCCGGCCTCGAGGGCGCGGTGATCGTGTCCAAGGTCCGCGAGGGCGACGTCGGCCGGGGCTTCAACGCGGCCACCGGCGAGTACGTCGACCTGGTCGCGGCCGGCGTGGTCGACCCCGTGAAGGTCACCCGCTCCGCGGTGGCGAACGCGGCCTCCATCGCCGCGCTGCTCATCACCACCGAGAGCCTGGTGGCGGAGAAGCCCGAGGAGGCCGAGGCCGGCCACGGCCACGACCACTCGCACGGCGGCCACGGCCACGGCCACTCGCACGGGCCGGGTTTCTGAGCCGTCGGGTGAGCAGAGCCGTCTGAGTGAGCTGAGCCGTCGGGTGACCGGCGGTGCACTGCCCGGCACCTGTGGCGGGTAGTGCGGTGATTCGGCAGGTGAGGCCCGGTCGGTCCGCGGACCGACCGGGCTTTGTCGTGCCCGGGGCCGTGACCCGCCCTGGCCCGGGGTGCGGGTATCGCCGGCGCGCGCGGCGCCACCCGAGGTCAGGGATCCGACAGCGGCCCCGGGGCGCTCACCCGTCGCGGGTGGTCGCCGGGGATGGGGAGACATGCCCGCATACGGCTGCGCGAACCGGCCTGCTGGTGGGAGCGGCGCCGGCGGGGAGACACCGGGAACACGAGCCCCCGGTGCTCGGCCGGCGGCGCGCGTACTCCAGGCAAAAGAAAAGATCCCCGGGCCCGTACGTCCCGGAGCGGGGGTACGGGCCGGGGGATCTTCGCATCCGGCGGCCGGTTTCAGCAGGCCGGGGCGAGCCCCGGCCGGGCGGGCGTGTGACGGGCGGTGCCCCTGCGGGTGCGCCCGGTGAGGACCGCCTCCCGCTCGGACTCGCTCATTCCGCCCCACACGCCGTACGGTTCCCGGGCGGCGAGGGCATGTTCCCCACACGCCCGGATTACCGGGCAGCGTGCGCAGATCGCCTTCGCCGCCGCCTCCCGCGCGGCTCTGGCCGGGCCGCGTTCGCCCTCGGGATGGAAGAACAGCTCGGTGCTCTCACCTCGACAGGCGCCGTGGAGCTGCCACTCCCACTTCTCCGCGCCGGGGCCTGGAAGTCGTCGGACGTCGGTCATCGGCCTGACCCCCCCTTTCGACCTGAGCGGCTGGCGCCGCGACTACCCGGTCACCGTAGCCGCTCGCCATCGACTGGAGATCTTGGAATTTCACCCGGTCGACCGGCGCCGCCTCCCCGGTGAGGTCCCTGCCGCCCGGTAGGTTCACCGAGAGGCCGGGACACCGTGGATGCCGTCCACCGCTGACGGACCGCGCTACCGGCGCAGGCTCGCGCAGACAGCGGGCGGGACGGCGCGACCAGATGGAACCGTGGACGTCCGACCGCCGGTGTCGACGCGCGCGGATCACCGCCGGTCACGGGTGGTGCGCGTCCCGCCGACAGTCCCTCGCCTACCCGCCGCCGGTGCGGGTCACACGAACCGACATCGAGTTTCCCCACACGCTCGCCGCGGCGGGCTGTGCGGGGCGGGGCGAACGGCCGCCTCCGGCGCCGGCCCCGGCGTCGGTCGCCGGAGCCGCGGGCGGGCAGGGGTGCCCGGCCCGTGTCGGCCGGGCCGGGTTGTAACGGCTGGTGAGAGCCGGTCGGTCAGCGGGTGTCCGCCTCGGAGGCGGCTGAGGCCTCGTACACCCCGTCGGCGAAGCCGCGGGCGTACTCCCAGCTCACGTAGCACGCCGGATCCGGGGCGAAGGCAGGCTCGTGCACCCGTGTACGGCCCTCGTCCAGGAGGTGCCGTAGGTTGCCGGCCAGCAGGTCCCAGTCGAAGTAGTGCGGCTCGGCGCACCCCTCGCAGTCGACGACGAGACCCCGGTAACCACGTGGTTCGAGCAGGGTCCGGAAGACGTCGAGGTCGCCCAGCTCGGCGAGGATCTCTTCCCGCTCGCGTAGGGACAGCGGTTCGAGTAGTTCCAGATCCTCGGCGGAGTCGAGCTGCGCGAGCTCGGCCGCCGGGTCCTCGGGGTCGCCCGCGAAGGGGTCGAGGGGCTCGTTGCTCACGAGGAACACGCTACGCTCGCGGCCCAAGCTTAGTGGTCCCGATACGGAGTCCGGCACTGACGTGCGGGGCTTTCGCTCCAGCATGCCCCAATCTGTCCCAGCCTGGATGGCTTCCCTTCGTGCCGGGTCAGCTCGTCTGGTGTGGCAGTGACGGGTCGCGCGCATGGTCCGTGCTCCGCGCGCCGGTTGTCTGTGACCCATTTATGTGATTCCGGATCCGCGACGCCGGCCCTCGTGGTAGCAGCTGGTCCGTTTTGCACCTTTGGTGAGCGTTGTTTGGACGGGGTGCCCACGGACGGGTGCGCCCCCGGCCCCGGCGCCCGTCCTGTGGCATGCGTGGTGCTCTCGGTCACGCCGGGGAGTTCGGAGCCGTTGCCGGGCCTCTACGATGGAGTATCACCGTCGCCCGACCGGCGGGCCGCGCGGAGCCCAGCATGCTTCACCCGCCTGCCCGGGCAGACCGGCTCGCGCCGGTTCCCGGGCGCGGGACTCCCCGGACATCGCGGGGACGCTCCCGCCGGCGCCGGGCCGATGCGAACGGAAGGTGCCATGGACGGTTCCCCCGCCAACCCGACGACCTCGATCACGCGCGCGACCGGGGAACCCGACCTCGACCAGTCGCCCGGCCGGCCCGGCGCCGTTCGGCACGTTGCTGACAGCCTGGGCGCCGAGGGGCCGGCGCTCCCGCCGAAGCTCGCGATGCTCGGCCTCACCTTCGACGACGTCCTGCTGCTGCCGGCGGCGTCCGAGGTGGCGCCGTCGGGCGTTGACACGACCACGCGGCTGTCCCGCAACATCTCGCTGGCGGTCCCGCTGGTGTCCTCCGCGATGGACACCGTGACCGAGGCGCGGATGGCGATCGCGATGGCCCGCCAGGGCGGCGTCGGCGTGCTGCACCGCAACCTGTCCGTCGACGACCAGGCACAGCAGGTCGACATGGTGAAGCGGTCCGAGTCTGGGATGATCACCTCCCCGATCACCTGCGGGCCGGACGCCACCATCGAAGAGGCGAACGTGCTCATGGCGCGTTACCGCATCTCCGGCGTCCCGGTGACCGAGCCGGACGGCCGCCTCGTCGGGATCGTGACCAACCGCGACATCCGCTTCGAGCGGGACTACACCCGCCGCGTCCACGAAGTGATGACCCGCATGCCGCTGATCACGGCACCGGTCGGGGTCTCGGCGGACGACGCGCTCGCTCTGCTGCGGCACAACAAGGTCGAGAAGCTGCCCATCGTCGACGGGCACGACCGGCTGTGCGGGCTGATCACGGTCAAGGACTTCACCAAGCGCGAGCAGTACCCGCGGGCGACCAAGGACGCGGACGGCCGCCTCGTGGTCGGCGCCGCGGTCGGCGTCGGCGAGGACGCGCTGAAGCGTGCCCAGGTCCTCGTCGCCGCCGGGGTGGACTTCCTCGTCGTCGACACCGCGCACGGCCACCACCATGCCGTCCCCGACATGATCGCCCGGATCAAGGCCGACATGCCCGCCGGGGTGGACGGCCGTCCGCTCGACGTCATCGGTGGCAACATCGCCACCGCGGCCGGGGCCGCCGCGCTCATCGCGGCCGGCGCGGACGCCGTCAAGGTCGGGGTCGGGCCGGGCTCGATCTGCACGACCCGGGTGGTCACCGGCGTGGGCGTTCCGCAGGTCACCGCGATCTACGAGGCGGCGCGGGCGGCGCGGGCCGCCGGCGTGCCGGTCATCGGCGACGGCGGGCTGCAGTACTCCGGTGACATCGCCAAGGCGATCGCCGTCGGAGCCGACACCGTGATGCTCGGCAGCCTGCTCGCCGGTGTCGACGAGAGCCCCGGAGAGCTCATCTTCATCAACGGCAAGCAGTACAAGTCCTACCGGGGGATGGGCTCGCTCGGCGCCATGCGCAGCCGCGGCGACACCCGCTCCTACTCCAAGGACCGCTACTTCCAGGACGACGTCCTCTCCGACGACAAGCTCGTCCCCCAGGGCGTCGAGGGCCAGGTGCCCTACCGGGGCTCGCTGGCCGGGATGGCCCACCAGCTGATCGGCGGCCTGCAGGCCGCGATGGGGTACACGGGTGCCGCGACCATCCGTGATCTCCAGGAGAACAGCCAGCTGGTGCGGATCACGTCGGCCGGCCTGACCGAGAGCCACGCGCACGACGTCCAGATGACGGTCGAGGCGCCGAACTACACCCGGTGAGCCGTGGTCGGTGGTCGGGAGGTCTCTCTCCGCCACCGGCCGCCAGCCGTTCCAGCGGCCGCGCGGCGCTCGTCGTTCCGTATCCCCGCCGCCGGACGCCGACGTACCAGGCAGGATGGTCGGCGGGACCAAACGGGCTGACCAGGAGGCCGGGACACGGTGGCAGACGTCGAAATCGGTATCGGGAAGAACGTGCGAGTGGGCTACGGCCTTGACGCCGTTGGCATCGTTCCCTCGCGGCGCACCCGGGACCCAGCCGACGTGTCACTCGCCTGGGAGATCGACGCCTATCACTTCGATCTGCCGATCGTCGCGGCGCCGGCCGACGCGGTGACCTCGCCGGAGTCCGCGATCGCCGTCGGGCGCCAGGGTGGGCTCGGTGTGCTGCACCTCGAGGGGCTGTGGACCAGGCACGAGGACCCCGAGCCGCTGCTCGACGAGGTCGCGGAGCTGGGCGCGCGTTCCGGTGCGGTCGCGGCGACCCGGCGTCTGCGTGAGCTCTACGCGGCGCCGGTGCAGCCCGAGCTCATCGGGGCGCGGCTGGCGCGGATGCGGGAGGCCGGCGTGGTCACCGCCGCCGCGCTGCGCCCGCAGAAGGTCCGGGCACTGTGCCCGCACGTGCTGGCCGCGGGCGTGGACCTCCTCGTCATCCATGGCACGGCGGTGTCGGCCGAGCACCAGTCCAGGCGCACCGAGCCGCTGAATCTCAAACAGTTCATAGGACAGCTCGACATCCCGGTGATCGTCGGTGGCTGTGCATCCTTCTCCACGGCACTGCATCTCATGCGGACGGGCGCGGCCGGCGTGATCGTCGGAGTCGGTGCCGGCCTCGGCGACGACACGGCCGAGACCCTCGGAATTGGTGTTCCGCTGGCGACCGCGATCGCCGACGCGGCCGGCGCCCGGATGCGGTACCTCGACGAGTCCGGCGGCCGGTACGTCCACGTCATCGCGCATGGCGACCTGCGCACCGGCGGGGACGCGGCGAAGGCCGTGGCCTGCGGAGCCGACGCCGTGATGGTGGATTCGCCGCTCGCGCAGGCGGTGGACGCCCCTGGGCGGGGCTCGGTCTGGTCGATGGAGATCCTGCACTCGGACCTGCCACGCGGGCGGTGGGCGCCGGTCGAGACGTCACGTACCGTCGCCGAGATCCTCACCGGGGGCGAGGTCGCGGCCGAGGACGGTGTGGCGAACATCGCCGGGGCCCTGCGGGCGGCGATGGCCACAACGGGCTACGCGACGTTGAAGGAGTTCCAGAAGGCGGAGATCATGATCGCTGCCGGGCGCTAGCGGAACGGGCCCGGAGAGCCAGCGGTGTGCGTCGGTCGTGCTGCCGACCCGGACGCCTTGGGTGTAAGTCCGCCGTGGCACCCTTGGAGCCGTCCGTCTCCGGATCGAAGGATGACCGATGCGCCTCGACGAGAACGGCCGCTGGGTCAGCGACGACGGCGCCTATGTCTGGGATGACGCGGCCCAGACCTGGCGGCTGGCGAATGCCACGTCGCCGTCCGCCATGCCCGCGACCGGCTCGAGCCGGACGGCCTCGGGTCAGACCGGTCCGGGCCACACCGGTTCGGGCCAGGCGGGCCCGGGGCAGGCGGGCTCCGGCCAGACCAGCTCCGGCCAGGCGGGTTGGACACCGCCGCACACGGGTCCGCTCGCCCCGAGCTCCGGCGGCTCCGCCGGCACCGGGGCGACCGGGCCGATCTACACCGGGCAGGCGTACGCGGGGCCGGCCGACACAGACTCCTCCTACGGCGGCCGCCCCGGCTCCGGCTACCCGGACCCGGCACGGTCAGACCCGGCACGGTCAGATCCGGCATGGACGGGCCCGGTGCGGGTGGGCCAGACGCCGGCCGCGCGGGAATCGGGCCGGCCCACAACGACCGGCCCGTTTTCGACCGGCCCGTTTCCAGCTGGGCAGCTTCAGACCGGGCCGATGCCCACGGGGCCGATGGCCACCGGGCCGATTCCGACGGGGCCGATGCCAACCGCCCGGACAGCCACGGGCGCGTCCGGGAGCCGGGCGGACTCCGCCGTGGCGCCGAGCGATCCTGCGGAGAACACGACGGGCATCCCTCGCCGGATGACGCGGCCGCGGCGGCCCCGGCCGGCCGGGCAGCTCGACGTGGCCGACACCGATCTCGACAACGCCGATCTCGACAACGCCGATCTCGACGACGCCGATCTCGATGACACCGACCTGGACGGCCCGCACCTGGACGACGCCGACCCGGACCGCTGGGCCGGTGACGATGACGATGACGAGGCGGACCTCCGGGGCCGCGGTGCCAGGCCGGGCGACGGCCACGGCCCCGAGGGCGGGGGAGCGCGGCGGTTCGTCAGCGGGCTGCGGGCGTCCGCACTGGATCCCCGGGCGCGCTGGGGCGTGGCGGGCCCGGGCGGGACGTCCGACAACGGCGGCAGGCCCGACGGCTACCCGGCGGCCGAGGACCCCCCCCGCGGGATCGCCGCGATGCTGCGCCGGCCGACCGTGCTCGCGGTGGCCACGGCGTTCGCTCTGGTGGTCGCGCTCGGCGTGGCCGGGTTCCTCGTTCTCGGCAGGGGCGACGACAGCGGTTCGGCCGCCTCCGCGTCGTCCGCCGGGGTGGGCAGGTACGACGCGGCCGTCCGGAAGGACTACATCGACGCCTGCCTCGGCGTGAGCGACGGCAACGAGCGCTACTGCACCTGCACGCTGGAGAAACTCGAGGCTGACTACACCCAGGAGCAGTATCTGGCCTTCAACAGCGACGTCGAGTCCGACAACTCCCAGCGCATCGTGCGCGAGATTTACGCGGCCTGCCGCAATCTCCGGTGAGAGCCCCCGTGTACAGTGGGATGATCCCGTTTGCGACCGATTCGTGCTTTCCGCCCGCAAGGGCCAGGGCAACGGCAACGGCGAGGCTGCCGTTGCGAACGGGGAGACGGGCGCATCCAGATCGGACTCGTCCGGAGCGTGTGCGTCGCGCACGGGTTTCGTGCGGGGTGCCCGGATCGGTCGGTCACCCGCCGGCCGGCGCGTGGTGTGTCCGCAGCGGCGGGTCCGGTCCCGGTGAGCGGTCTCGTGTTCGGGTGGCGTCGACTTTTAACGGCGCGACAGGAAGCGGCCAGCGTGAATTCGGCCAGTACGTTCATGGCCGGTACATTCAGACGGCTGACCGCCTTGGGACGCTGATCAGAGAGGCGGGCGATGCTCACCGGCGAGTGTGGTCGATGAGCATGGTCGACGTCCCGGCGGCAGCGCGACGTGGGTTCGGTGCCGGGACGTGGGCATCCGGCTACCTCGGCGGCAGGTGGGTGATCGCTCCGTGACCGTGGACGGCACCGACCGACCCACTGGCGGTCGTCGTGACGACGACTTCTTCGCGGTCGAACGGGTCGGCGAACCCGACGACACCGCGGTCTCCCGCCCGGCCCCCGCGGCCGACGGCGGCTGGGACGTCACCCCGTGGCCGGCCTCCGACCTGGACGTGAGCGCCGGCAGTGGTCCGGCCCGTGGCGTCGTGGGTGGTCCGCTGGTGGACGGCCCGGTGCTGGGCGGTCCTGTCGTGGGCGGCCCGGCCGTCGGCGGTCCGACCGTGGGCGGCGGGCCGTCGGTTGGCGACGATCCGTTCGACGTCAGCTCGACCTGGAACGGGCCCGCCCCGGTCATCGGGGGGCCGCCGTCCGACCTGGGCCGCGCCGCACCCGACGTCCAGCCCGCGCCGCACTCCCCGGCACCGCACTCCTCAGGGCCCTACTCCCCAGGGCCGCACACGCCGGCGCCGCACCCCGCGGCACCACACACGCCCGTCCCGCCCGCCTCGGCGCCGCAGGTGGGCCTACCGCCGGCGGGCCCGTCGGTGACGGGCGGCTTCCGGGTCCCGACGGGGTACGAGTCGGCCCCGCCCGCGTCCCCGCGCTCCTACGTGGAGCCGACACCGCCGCCGAGGTTCCCGACCGAACGCGGGTCCGCCCCGCCGGGCCGCGCCGGGGGCCCGGACACCGGTTCGGTCCGCATCGGCGGCCCGGATACCGGCTCGGCGCCCGGCTGGGGCCCCGCGAGCCCGGGTGCGGGCGCGCCCGGCATCAACCCGGTGACCGGCAGCTTCCCACTGCCACCGACGAGCCGGACGCAGCCGCCCGCCGCGAGATCCGGGGGTGCTCCCGGGCCCAGCGCCTACCAGGGTTATGACCCGGCGCGTCCGCAGAGCACGCCCCCGCCGCCGCAGTCGGGCGCCGGCCATCCGGGTGGCTCCGGTCTGCCGCGCCCGGACCAGACCGGCGGGTTCGCGCGCCCCGGCGCCGCCTACCCGAGCCGGCCCGGCGAGCCCGAGCGGCCGGCTCCGCGGCCGGTCGACCCGTGGAACGGCCACAGCACGGGCTCCGGGCCACGCCCCGACCTGTCGCTGCCTCCCCGGGCAGGCACGCCGTCCACCGACCGCGGCCGGGACGACCAGCGGCGCAACGGCTACGACTCCCATGGGCACAGTGGCTACGAGGTCCGTCCGGACCAGTCCCGTGGCGACCACGGCGCGGCACGCGCCCCGGACGGCTACGGGGCGAGCGGCCCGACCACCGGCGGCTACCGCGTCGGTGACCCCGGCAGCGGCCCTGCACCTCTCGGCGGCGCTGGTTCTCCCGGCGGGCCAAGTTCTCCTGGTGGTGGCGCGACCCCGGGCGCGGCCGCGCCGGGGCGGCCTGTCGGCGCCGGGCCGGTGGCGCGCGCCGCGCTGCCGCCCGGCTCCTGGTCCGGGTCCCCGAGCGGGGCGCTTCCGATCGACGGGCGTCTGAACAGCGGTCGGCACGCAGCGGACCGGCCCGGTTCCCCGAACGGCGACGCGTCCGGCCCGTGGCGGTCGCCGCACCGGGATGATCCCGCGGCCTTTCCGCCCGATCGCCCTCGCGGCGCCGGCCTCCCGCCGTTGGCGAACGATCCGCTCTCCGGTCCGCTGCCGGTCGCCGCTCTGCCGCCGGGACGTCCCGAGCCCGGACGCCCCGGTGGCCGTCCGGAACTGGGCCAGCCGGAGCTGGGTCGACCCGAGCTGGGCCGAGCTGAGCCGGGCGGCCGAACCGGCCCTGCCGGGGCCGCGCGCGCGGAGCCGCTCGCCCCGGGGACGGCGCCGTCCGGGCCGTGGCGTTCTCCGTCGCCCCGCGCGGCTGTCGAGGACACCATGACCACCACGCGCTCGCCGTTCCGCGGGTCGGGGGCCCTGCCGGCGCTGCCCCCGGGCCGTTCGGCGGCGCCGGGCGCCCCGGGCGCCGACCAGGCACCGGTTCCAGGCACGCCGCCACCGGCGCCCGGCGCCGGGACGGGCCCGCGCACCGCGACCGGCCCGCGCGGCGCGACCGGCCCGCGCGCGCTGCCCGGACCGGCCGCGGCGGGTGCCGCGCCGGGTCGGCCCAGACGTCCCGAGAGCGCGGCGGAGATGACCTCCCTGGTCACCCGCCGGGGCCGGGCGGGTGCCGCCGGCGCGGCCGACCGGGGAGACGACTCCGGCTGGCAGCCGTCCCGGGGGGCTCGCCGGACGGGTGCCCGTGGGGTGCCCGCGGACCGCAGGCGCACCCCGAACCCGACCACGGACACGAACAGCCTCCAGGCCGTCTCCGCGCCGCCGGCGCGGCGCACCACGCCACGGCCCGCCGACGCCCCCGAGGACACCGGCTCGACTGGCCGGTCGAGCCGGTCCCGCGCGGACCGGCCGGGCCGGGGAGGCACGGACGTCGAGGACCTGCACCCGGAGAACCGCCGGTCGGCGGCGCGTGGCGCTGGCCTGGCCGGGTCAGGCGGCGGGGGCGGAGCCCGTGGTAACGGCGGCGGCGCCGGTGGCCGCGGCGGGCGTGGCCGGGGTGCCGGGGACGACCGCCCGTCGACCCGCGCGGTCGGGGTGCTCGAGCCGGCCGAGGTGGACGACGAGGCGGACGACCAGCCGTCCACCCCGGACCGGCTGGCCTGGCTCAAGGAGGGCTGGATCGGCCCGCTGGCCATCGCGCTGGTGGTCTCCCTGTTCGTGGTCGGCGCCTACACCCTGCTGACGGGGGACGGCGGCGACAAGCCCCCGACCGAGCCCACGGTCACGCAGTCCGAGCCGCCGACGCCGACCAATCCGGAGGCTCTCGCGGGCAAGGCGCTGGTCAACGGCACCTGGCGCTGCCGGATTATGGTGGTGGAGGGGGGGGACACCCGCACTGGTGACCTTCTTCCCGACAAGCTCGTCGTCGATCCGACGGGCCTGACGTATCGCTGGAACGACGGTCAGGGCGTCTACACCATCACGCCGAAGCAAGGCGACGCCGCGGCGGCGGTGATCGCCGAGGTCCAGTTCACCAGCGGCCCGCTGCAAGGAGTCACCGGCAAGAGCCTTACCACCGCCAAGGAAAACAGTGGTATTGCGAGTGGCACGCTGCTGCTCGACGCCATGCCGAACGTGTCCGCCCGGAGTTGCTTCGTGAACTGAACCACTTCGCGTAATCCCCCGAGGGACGGCGGCGGTTGCGCATGAGCGCTGTCAGCGCGACGGATCTGGTTCACTGCGCTCCGTGAGCATGTATCGCTAGAATTCCGGCAAATGGTGTCGGAGAAGATCCGGCTCGCTTCCGCGGGGCGCGGTGTTGGTGGACCCGGTGAGATGGTTTTATTGGCCATGCGGCAGGATCGGGTGTCATGTTCTGGTCTGACCGTGTTGCGGGTACCAGGCGGCGGCAGGCCGCCCACGAGGTCTCGAACCACGGAGGCCGCGGCCTCCTTCATCCGGTTCGGCCCGACCCGGTAACGGCGGCGCAGAGCTCTCCGGAGGCATCGGATTCCGTGGCTGCGGCGAGCTCCCCGGTAGCGCGGGGCCCCCTGGGCCCGCGGGTGGAGACGCGGCCGGAGGGGTGGCGCCTGGTGGATCGCCGCGGCCTGCTGAAGGCCGCCGGGATGGCCGCCGTCGCGGCGCCCGCCACGAGCCTGCTGGCGGCCTGCGGGGGCGGTGGCTCCGGTGGTTCCGGCGCACGCTCGGTGCGCATCGGCATGGTCAGCCCGCGCACGGGCTCGCTGCGGCTCTATTCCGAGGTCGACGCGCATGTCGTCGAGACAATGCGCACGATCTTCAAGGACGGCATCCGGGTCGGCCGGAGCACCCTGCCGGTGGAGATCTTCGTTCGGGACGGCCAGTCCGACCGCAACCGGGCCGCGGCCGCCGCGACCGACCTCATCTTCACCGACCAGGTGGATGTCGTCCTGGTCGGCGGCACCTCGGACAACGCCAACCCGGTGTCCGACGCGTGCGAGGCCAACGGCGTCCCGTGTATCTCCACCGAGGCTCCGTGGGAGTCGTGGTTCTACGGGCGCGGCGGCAACGCCCAGGCGCCGTTCTCCTGGACCTACCACTTCTACTGGGGCATGGGCGACCTGCGGGGCGCCTACACGACCATGTGGGGGCAGCTGGACGTACCCCGCGTGGTCGCCCTGCTGCTTCCCAATGACCAGGACGGCGTCACCTTCTCCAACGGCGTGTTCGGCCTGCCCGCGCTGGCCCAGGCCGGCTTCCGGATACTTTCCGACGTCCCGCCCTATTCGGTCGGTGAACGTGACTTCAGTGCACAGGTCCAGAAGATCATCGATAACGACGTGGAGATCGTCGCGGGTGTACCCAATCCGGACGACTTCGCCGTGTTCTGGCGGACGCTGAACGACCGGAACTACCTCCCGAAGGCCGTCACCATGTCGAAGGCGCTGGCCTTCGAGCGGGACGTGGAGAACCTCGGTGCGACCGCGAACGGTTTCACCACCGAGGTCAGCTGGTCGCCGAAGCACCAGTTCCGCAGCTACCTCACGAACCGCACCGCGGAGGAGCTGGCCAGCGAGTACGTCGACCAGACAGGACGGCCCTGGGCCCCGTCCCTGGGCTTCACCCACGCGCTGTACGAGGTGCTGGCCCAGGCGCTGGTGAACGTCGACTCCATCGACAACGCGCGCGGCATCGCCGACGCCATCGCCCGGGTGAAGGCGAACACGATCGTGGGCACCGTCACCTTCGGTGGGGCCCAGAACGTCCCCAAGAACGTGGGGAGCATCCCGCTGGTGGGCGGCCAGTGGCGTCAGCAGAACAACACCTTCAACCTGCGCGTCGTCGCCAACAACGGCAGCAACATCGCGCCCGACGGGCCGGTCGAGGACCTGCAGACGGTGCAGAACCGCTGATCCGAGGTACGAAACAGGGCCGGGGCCGGGAACGGCGGCCCCGGCCACCGGTGGCGGAAGCGGAGGTATCCGGAGCCGGTAGCGGCGCGGGACAGTCCGGAAAAGCCAAAGGCGTGGGGGGTGCTCCGGTTTCGGAGCACCCCCCACGCCTTTCCGACCGGGAGATCCCGGAACGGCGATGCCTCAGGTCCGCGCCGCCGCGCGGGACATCGTGTGCTCGACGACGGCGATCAGCGCGCTCTTCGTGGAGTCGCGGTTACGGGCGTCGCAGGTGATGATCGGGACGGCCTGGTTGATCTGCAGGGCCTCGCGGACATCCTCGATCGAGTGGCGCAGGATCCCGTCGAAGCAGTTCACGCCGACGACGAACGGCAGCTGACGCTGCTCGAAGTAGTCGACCGCCGCGAAGCAGTCCGCCAGCCGTCGGGTGTCCGCCAGTACGATCGCGCCGATGGCACCGCGCACGATGTCGTCCCACATGAACCAGAACCGGTACTGCCCGGGCGTGCCGAACAGGTACAGGATCAGGTCCTCGTCCAGCGAGACGCGGCCGAAGTCCATGGCGACCGTCGTGGTGGTCTTGTCCACGAGGTGGGTGAGGTCGTCGACGTGCGCGCCGGCCTCGGTCATGACGGCCTCGGTGCGCAGCGGGACGATCTCGGACACGGAGCCCACGAACGTCGTCTTGCCGGCGCCGAATCCGCCCGCCACCACGATCTTCACCGAGGTCGTGGCGACGGCGGAGTTGACCCGTCTGTGGTCAGAGCTTTCGAAGGCCACTGAGAACCCTTTCGAGCAACGCGAGATCCGGTGCCTCATCGCGGTCCGGCTGCTGGTGGACGCGGACGAAGCCTTCGTCCGCCATGTCGCCTACCAGGACGCGGGCGACTCCGAGAGGCACCCTCAGACCGGCGGCGATCTCGGCGATGGATCGCACCTGCCGGCACATGGCGGCGATGGTCTGCTGCTCCAGGTTGAGGCTTAGCGCCCGCTCCTCGCCGAGCGGTGTCGTGAAAACGAGTGCCTCGATGGCGAGCTCGTAACGTGACCGAGTCCGCCCGCCGGTCATCGCATAGGGGCGGACGACCGGTCCGGGCGCGTTCTCGGGATCGATGCTCACCCTGACTCCCTGGACCTACCCATGTTCACCGCGGAAGCGTTCCCTGCAGCTCGGCTCGCAGAGCCGGTGTGAGGACGTCCTTGGCACGGGTGACGAGCAGTGCCATCTCGTAACCGACCAGTCCGATGTCGCAGGACGGTGCGGCGAGTACCGCCATGCTGGCCCCGTCGCTGATGGCCATGATGAAAAGGAATCCGAGCTCCATCTCCACGACGGTCTGGGTGACGGCGCCGGCCTCGAAGACCCGGGCGGCTCCGCCGGTGAGGCTCACCAGCCCGGAGGCCACCGCGGCGAGCTGGTCGGCGCGGTCGCGGGGGAATCCGTCCGAGACCGCCAGCAGCAGTCCGTCGGCGGAGACCACCACGGTGTGGGCGACGCCCGGAACCCGGTCGACAAAGTTATTGATCAACCAGTTGAGGTTCTGGGCTTCGGAACTCACGGGTGTCACCGTTCCTCCTGCGCGTCACGTCGGGGGTTCCTCGTGGTGTCCGTTCCGACATCACGTCCCTGCCGCACGCCCTGGTAGAAGCTGGCGAGCCGACCACCGACAACCTCTGGGGAGCGTGTCGTCGGCTCTACTGGGGGACGCCGGCTAGCCGCTGGTTCGGCGCTGCCGGGCACGAGATGGGTCATGGGAACTCGAACCGGAAGTCCGGACCGTGTGGTGCCGCCGGCGCTGGGCTGCCGGAGCTGCTCCGCGGCCTTCCAGCCGGCATCGCCGGCGGACGACCAGGAGCCCTCCGGCGACTGCCCTCCGGCGACCACAGGCTGCGGTCCTGTTTGCGGAGCCTGCCGCGGTGCCTGCGCCGCGCCGGCCGGAACCGGTGCCCCTGGGATCTGTGCCCCGGGAATCGGAGCGCCGAGACCGGGACGGCGGATCCCCCGCGCGGGGGACTCGACGACCGGTTCCCCCCGGGCCGGTGTACGCGGTATCGCGGGAGGCTGCGTGGTGCGGTGCACCGGCGCCGACGGCTGGGGCCGCTGGGGCAGTGGCGTGACCTGGTGGATGGGCTGCTGCGCGGGCGGAGCCTGCCGGGTCGCCGGCGGCTGCTGCCCGGCGCCCTGGGCCCGTACCGGGCCGCGGGTGGGTCGCTGCCCACGCCGCTCACCCTGCCCGTTCGCCGAGCCGTTCGAGGGCGCCGGCGACCTGCGCTGGAACCACGCCGAGACGGAGTCGAAGATCGGCGTGGTGTCGACGTCCTCGCCCTGCTCGGCGGCGGCCAGCTCGCCGGTGTCCTCGGCCTGAGGCTGGACGGGCCGCTCGAGGGGGCCCGTCTCCCTGGGCGTGCGGAACGCGGCGGCCAGGTTGGGGCCGGTCCGCGGGAAGGGCCCGGTCTGGTCGGGACTGGGCCGGGTGGGCGCCCGGTTGAACACCCCGCCCGGCCGGGAGAGCGCGTCCGTCTCCGGCTCGGCGTACATCGAGGTCGGGCCGGTCGGCGGGCCGACCTGCGCCGAGTACTCGTCCTGCTCCGCCTGGGTGTCGGGCAGGAGGTACCCGCCGGTGTCGGCGCGCTCCGGCTCGGGCTCGCCGCCGCGGCCGATCGCCATCGGGTAGGTGTACGGGTGCTCCCCGGTGTGCGGGTCGACGTCGTTCTGGCCGTCCAGGCGCTGGGGCAGCGGGCCCGAGTCGAACGCCTCGAGCGCGAACTCGGCGGAGTCCTCGGGACCGGTCTGGCCCTGGGTCGGGAACGGGCCGCTCTCCTCGCGCCGGGACTGCCCCGACCCGTTGAGCATGCGCTCGTCGGGGCCGTCGCCGGGGTGGTGCCCGTTGCGGGCGGGCCCGTCCGCCTGGCCCCCGCCTCCACCGAACAGGGACACGGGGCCGCTGTCGGGGGAGCCTCCGGAGGATGGTCCCTGCCCGAAGCCCTGTCCCTGCCCGAAGCCCTGCCTCTGCCCGAAGGCCTGCCCGAGGCCCTGACCCTGGCCGAACCCGGAGCCCTGTCCGGGACCCTGGCCGAAGCCCTGCCCGAACCCGGGACCCGTCCCGGTGCCGTTGCTGCCCGGCGCCAGCGAGGATCCGCCGGCGGCGGCGGACGCGGCCGGGTCGACCGTGGGACTGAAGTTGGTGGTCGGCAGGCCACTCCCTGCGCCGTTGCGGTCGCTGCCGCGGGGCAGGGCGAGCCCGCTGGAGCCGCCGCGGGCGACGGCCTCCCGGCCACCGGGCTGGCCGCCCGGCCCTCCGCTGCCCGGCCCGCCACTGCCCGGCCCGATCGCCGCGGCCGGGCGGGGGGCGCTGGGGATCGCGCCGCCGTCGCCCGTGACCAGCTTCGCGGGCAGCCGGACGACCGCGGTGATACCGCCGGACGCCGACTCGCGGAGCTGGACGCGGATCCCGTGCCGGCCGGCCAGGCGACCGACGGCGAACAGACCCATGGTCCGGGAGACGGAGACGTCGACGATCGGCGGGTTCGCGAGCCGGTCGTTGACCCGCTCGAGCTCCTTGGCCGGCATGCCGATGCCCTGGTCCTCGATCTCGATCATCGCGCCGGCACCCGGGCCCAGCGAGTGGCTGGACACCATGACATCGGTGACCGGTGGCGAGTAGGAGGTGGCGTTCTCGAGCAGCTCGGCGATCAGGTGGACGACGTCGCTGACACCGCTGCCGGCGATGGACACCGAGGCCGCCCCGGTCTGCTTGACCCGGGTGTACTGCTCGACCTCGGAGATCGCGGCCAGGACGACCTCGTTGACCGGGACGGGGTGCGTCCAGCGGCGGGCGGTGTCGGTGCCGGCGAGGACCAGCAGGGACTCGTTGTTCCGCCGTATACGGGTGGCGAGGTGGTCGAGCTTGAACAGGTTCGCCAGCTGGTCCGGGTCCTGCTCGCGGTTCTCCAGGTCGTCGATCAGGCGGAGCTGCCGTTCGACGAGGCCCTGGCTTCGGCGGGAGAGGTTCACGAACATCGCGTTGACGTTGTTCCGCAGGACGGCCTGCTCGGACGCGAGCCGGACCGCCTCGCGGTGGACCGCGTCGAAGGCCCGCGCGACTTCGCCGATCTCCTCGTCGGAGTCGATACCGATCGGTTCGACGTCGTCCGAGATGTCCTGATCGCTGGAATCTCGCAGCCGGCGGACCGCCTCGGGCAGTCGCCGGCCGGCGACGTCGAGGGCCGCGGTCCGCAGCGCGAGCAGTGGCCGGACCAGCGAGCGGGCGACGACCACGGCGGCGAGCAGGGCGCTGGCGAGGATGACGACGATCAGCAGACCGGACAGGAGCGCGCCGCGCTGGATCTGGCCGCGCAGCTCGCCGACCCGGTCGTCGGTGATACCCAGCAGGCTGCCGGTGACCTCGGTGCCGAGGTCGATCGTCTCCTTGGTGGCACGCAGCCACTTCTCGGAGTCGATGACCTCCAGGGGCTGCCCGACGGGAGCGTTGAGGACCTGCTCCGTGTACAGAGCGGTGTTCTCGATGTCGTTGTTCTCGTCGGAGTTCAGCTTGTCCCGGTAAATGGTGAGCTCGGCGGGAGTCGCGTCTTCCTCGAACGCTCGGAGCAGTTCCACGCGCTGTGAGTAGGTGCTCAGGAACTCTCGGTAGTCCTCGGTGGTGAATGGACGCCCACTGATCGCCACTCCGTGTACCAGTGCCTGCTCCACGGCGAGTTCCTCGTTCGCCCGGACGAGATGGTCCGTGGCGGTGACGCTCGAGAGGAGCTGCTGGTCGTCGTTGCCCTGAGGGATCCGGACGACGAGATCGATCAACGAGTCGATGAGGGGTTTGTAGACCGCCCGCACCGAGCTCGGGTCCACCATCCGCACGGAGGCCTGGCGCAGCGAGTCCAGGCGGCTCAGCCGGTTGTCGGCCGCCTCCAGAGCCTCCCGGACCTCGGGGCCGAACGACTCCGCGCGCCCCTTGGTGACGTTCTGGTAGGCGGTGTAGGCGTCGTTCACCGCCGCCCGCCGGGACTCGACCGCGGGCAGCGACCCGGTGCGGGCCACGAGGCCCGTGGTGAACGTGCGCTCCTGCTGTAGGGAGTAGACCAGCGTGGACGCCGACCTGCTGATCTCGATCAGATCCCGTACCCGGTTCACGTCACGGGTGCTGGTCAGCACCGATGCCGCCTGGATCGACGAGTTGACCAGGATGGCCACGATCGGCACGGCGAGAATGGCGATCAGCTTGGTGCGCACCCGCCAGTTGGTGGGGTCGGTCACCGCATGACGAAGACTCCGACCACCGGACCGCTCGGGCCGGGGCGGCGTCGGGGGCCGGTCGTCGTGGTGGCCCTCGTCTTCCACGGACGAACCAGCCGCCGTCATCGGCGGCCGGTCTGCGGCCATGCCCGTGCTGCTGGCCATCGGTTGTCTGCGCACGTACCTTCGCAACCTCTCCGCCAGCCTCCCGGAACAGGGTCGTACCAGGATGGCTCGGTATCGGGCCCGGATGTCCCTCACAACGCACCTTAGCGGTACGTACTGAGCACCCGAAAGGCGCCCACCGTACGCCCGTTGTCGGGCTGAGGCCAGTTGTGGGCGGTTTGCGCCGAGTTAGTCACGGATGACCTCCTCGGTGAGCACTGTCGGTCGGTCTGTCCATCGTCATCAGTGACGTTCAAGGAGCCTTAACGATGGCATCTGGGGGTTCATCGCGTTCGGTGGCCCGTTCGTTCGATCGAACGGTTCGTCGGTTCGGCGGCCGTTCGTCAGCGGTTCGCCGCGATGGCCGAAGGCGGCCCCAATGGGGGGGCGAGTGCACGGCCATGCCGCCTGACGCTCGGGTCCACCGTCCTCCGTAGGCTTGATGGGTGAACGAGTCACCTCGCGCCAGCTATGGCTCCACCGGCGCACATCCCGGTTACGATCCGGTTCTCGTGATCGACTTCGGCGCCCAGTACGCCCAGTTGATCGCTCGGCGCGTTCGCGAGTGCCATGTGTACTCGGAGATCGTCCCGTGGGATATGCCGGTAGCCGAGATCCTGGACCGACGCCCGGCCGCGCTCATCCTCTCTGGCGGGCCGAAGTCCGTCTACTCCCCGGGTGCCCCCCGGGTCGACCCCGCGCTGTTCGCCGCCGGGGTGCCCGTCCTGGGCATCTGCTACGGCCACCAGGTGATGGCGCAGGCGCTGGACGGCACGGTCGCCCGCACCGGCACCGCCGAGTACGGAGCCACCCGGCTGCGGGTGGCCGACCCCGGGGTGCTCTTCGACGGCCTCCCCACCAGCCAGCAGGTCTGGATGTCGCACGGCGACTCGGTGACCGCCGCGCCCCCCGGTTTCCGGGTGACCGCGTCGACGCCGTCCACCCCGGTCGCGGCGTTCGAGGACCCCACCCGCAGGCTCTACGGCGTGCAGTTCCACCCCGAGGTCGTGCACAGCGAGCGCGGGATGGACGTCCTGCGGCACTTCCTGCTGGTCGGCGCGGGCTGCCGGCCGTCCTGGACGATGATCAACATTGTCGAGGAGGCCGTGACCGCGGTGCGGGCGCAGGTCGGCAACGGCCGGCTGATCTGCGGCCTGTCCGGCGGGGTCGATTCGGCGGTGGCCGCCGCGCTGGTACAGCGAGCCGTCGGTGACACCCTGACCTGCGTGTTCGTCGACCACGGGCTGTTGCGGGCGGGCGAGGCGGAACAGGTCGAACGCGACTTCGTCGCCTCCACCGGCGTCGACCTCGTCCACGTGAAGGCGGCGGACCGCTTCGCCTCCGCGCTGGCTGGGGTGACGGATCCGGAGCAGAAGCGGAAGATCATCGGGCGGGAGTTCATCCGCGTCTTCGAGGAGTCCGCGCGTGAGCTCGACGCCCGCGCGGAGGCGGAGGGAACGCACATCGGTTTCCTCGTCCAGGGCACTCTCTACCCGGACGTCATCGAGTCCGGCTCGCCCACCGCCGCCAAGATCAAGTCCCATCACAATGTCGGCGGGCTGCCGGACGACCTGCAGTTCGACCTGGTCGAGCCGCTGCGCACCCTGTTCAAGGACGAGGTCCGCCGGCTCGGCGAGGAGCTCGGCCTGCCCGAGGACATCGTCTGGCGCCAGCCGTTCCCGGGCCCGGGGCTGGCCGTCCGCATCATCGGTGAGGTCACCCCCGAGCGGCTCGAGATCGTCCGGGCCGCCGACGCGGTCGTCCGGGACGAGATCCGCCGGGCGGGGCTCGACCGGGAGATCTGGCAGGTCTTCGCCGTGCTGCTGGCGGACGTCCGGTCGGTCGGCGTCCAGGGCGACGAGCGGACCTACGGCTTCCCGGTGGTGCTGCGCGCGGTGACCAGCGAGGACGCGATGACCGCCGACTGGGCTCGGCTGCCCTACGACCTGCTGGAACGCATCAGCAACCGGGTCGTCAACGAGGTTGGGCAGGTCAACCGGGTCGTCTACGACATCACCTCGAAGCCGCCGGGCACGATCGAGTGGGAGTAGCCCCCCACGGGTGAGGCTGGCGCCGCGGCCGCGGCGCCATGCCGTGCCGTGCCGTGCTACGGGCCGTCCGCGCTACGGGGCGGGCGGCCCGGCCGGCGTCCGTCGTCGGCCGTCCCCCAGGGCGTCAGTCGCCTGCCGGAGCGTCCGCCGGGACGTCCTACCAGGTTCTCCGTCGCCCGTCGGGGTGGCGTTGCGTGATTCGTGTCCGGGTATTGCCGTCAAATGGTGTCGGGTGCTGATTCCCCTCCTGGGGAATCGCGTCAGCCACCCGTCGGAAAGTTGCCAGTGCCTGCGCGGGGCGGGTCGTATTGCGCACGCCGGCGGTTGTCCGCGCACGCCGGCGCCCTTCCCGTGGACCGGCCCGGCGGCATCGAGATGCGCCGCCCGTTCCGGGCGGACATGTCGCCACATCTGGTCGGACTTCGCGCTCCCGCATCTCGCCAGACGCCATTCGCCGCCGTTCCCGGCGGCACCGCGCTGGTGACTTCCCAGGCGACTTCCGTACCCGTCGAGATCTCTTGCGAGACATTCTTGTTGGCGGGTTGTGGGCCGTACGTCTTGTTTGTGGAGCAAAAAGACGGCGAACACTGCCCGAATCGGGGCATTTAGGGTGTTCCCGTGCGCGGTTGACGGGTCGTCGGCGCCGCGCCCGTCGGTGATCTCCCCGGCGCCGCGGACCGTGGAAGCCGGGCGGCCGGTGCGCCCGCACACCTGCCGCTGCGGTGGTTCCCCGGTGGAGGGGCCGGTTTGACTACGCCCGAGCCGCGGAGCACGCTGGATGAGTGCCGCAGCACCTCATGGTGATTACGTAGGCGCGTGACCGTCCTCGAACGGGTCGCGCGCCCAGCCCTTCCGCCCTACGGCGGGGGGCTTTTTTGTTTGCCGCGGCCACAGCGAGGTGGCCGCCGAGCCACCCAGGAGATCTTCGATGACATCACCATCCGTGAGCGGGCCCTCGGCTACCGGCGCCTCGCCGTCCCGGGTGGGCGACACGGCTGACGCTGACGACACGGGAGATCGCGAGGCCGTGGCAGCTCCGGCCGTAACTCCGGTCACCCCGGCCGCCGCCCGGGTCGGAGCGCGGCCGGGGCTGCTGCGGCCAGGCAGCGCGCGCAGGGCGTCCACGCGACGCACGTTCGGCCCCCGAGCGGCCGCGTCCGGCCGGGAAGCAGGATGCCGCCCAGGCAACGGCACCCCGCTGCCGCCCGATGCCACGGCGCCGGCAGGAACGCTGGCTGCAGAGGCGCTGTCGGTCGGCGCGCTGGCGGTCGACGTCGCCGACGTGGTGGCCGCCGCCGACGGGCTGCGGGGGGTCGCCCGGCGCACCCGGGTCGTGGCCGACGCCGACCTGACCCGGCTCACCGGCTCGCCGGTCTGGCTCAAGTGCGAACACGAGCAGCACACCGGTTCGTTCAAGCTGCGCGGCGCATATCACCGGATCGCGGCCGCTGGCCCGCACGCCCGCGAGCGGGGGGTCGTGGCCGCGAGCGCGGGTAACCACGCGCAGGGCGTCGCCTTCGCCGCGGCCCGGTTCGGCGTCGAAGCGACGATCTTCGTGCCGGAGAGCGCCAACCCGTCGAAGGTCGCCAGCACCCGGCGTTGGGGCGCCCGGGTCGAGTACGTCCCGGGCGGGGTCGACGCGGCGCTCGCGGCGGCGGCCGCGTTCGCGAACGAGGGCGGCCGGCTGCTGGTCCATCCCTTCGACGACGCCGCCGTCATCGCCGGGCAGGGGACGATCGGGCTGGAACTGCTCGAGCAGGTCCCGAACCTCGCCACCGTCATCGTCGGAGTCGGCGGTGGTGGTCTCCTGTGTGGCCTTGCCGTAGCGATCAAGGGCCTGCGCCCGGACGTCCGCGTCATCGGCGTCCAGTCCGCCGCCGCGCCGGCCTTCGCCACATCCTTCCGCGCCGGTCGCCGCGTCACGGTGCCCCCGGGCAGCGCCGGCACGACGGAGACGGTCGGCCAGCCGGGAACCGCCGCCGGCACCATCGCCGACGGGATGGCCGTGGCCGCGCCCGGGCGGCTCACCCTCGAGCTCGCCACCCGTCTCGTCGACGACGTCGTCACGGTCGACGAGAGTGCGTTCTGGGAGGCGATGGTCCTGCTGCGCCGGGCGGGCCAGCGGGTGGAGCCCGCGGGCGCGGCGGGTGTCGCCGCGTTGCTGCGGACCCCCCGGCTCGCGGTCGGGCCCACCGCGGTGGTGATCTCCGGCGGCAACCTTGACCCGGCCGTCGACGCCAGGGTCGCCGCACTCGCCGGCGCCGGCGCTGGTGCTCTCAGCGCTGCCGGTACCGGCAGCGTCGGTGCCGACCCGGCCGGCTCGGCCGGCTCGGCCGCGGGCCGTCGAACGGTTGCCTGACCGCCCGCGGCGCCGACCGGCGGGCCTGTGCCCGGAGGTTGGGGCAGGCGAGACCCGGCCGCGAGGGCTCGGGCGGGGCATGGAAGTGTCGGACCCGCCCGGCAGCATGGCGTGGCGGTCGGCGTGGCCGCGGCGCCGGGTGGTTGGCCCGTCGAACGTACGATCGAGGTCTGATGAGCACTCTTTTCGACGACACCTTCGGCCCCGGGGCCCTGGTCGACGGCGGTGCCCCGGCCGGCTCCGGCGACGACCACGAGCCGCACGGTGATCTTCCCGGTGGCGGTCGGGCGTCCCGTGGGGCCTTCGGCCCGGCGGTGCTCGAGCAGGGCGGCGCCACCCGCGCCCGGGCGCCCAGGCTCGACCCGGACGAGCTGCTCGAGGGGCTCAACCCGCAGCAGCGTGCCGCGGTGGTGCATGCCGGCTCGCCGTTGCTGGTCGTCGCGGGTGCCGGGTCCGGCAAGACCCGCGTGCTCACGCACCGGATCGCGTACCTGCTCGCGGCGCGCGGCGCGCGGCCCGGCGAGATCCTCGCGATCACCTTCACCAACAAGGCCGCCGGCGAGATGAAGGAGCGCGTCGAGGCGATCGTGGGCGGCCGCGCCCGGGCGATGTGGGTGAGCACCTTCCACTCCGCCTGCGTGCGCATCCTGCGCTCGGAGGCGAGCCGGCTTGGCTTCGGCTCCTCCTTCTCGATCTACGACGCGGCGGACGCCCAGCGCCTCATCACGCTGGTCACCAGGGATCTCGACCTCGATCCGAAGCGGCACACGGCCCGTGGGCTCGCCGCGGCGATCAGTGCGCTGAAGAACGAGCTGGTCGACTGGGAGACGGCCCGGGACAGGGCCACGAACCACATCGAGCGCACGGTCGCCGAGGTCTACGCCGCCTACCAGCAGCGCCTGACCCAGGCGAACGCGCTGGACTTCGACGACCTGATCATGACCACGGTCAACCTGCTACAGGCGTTCCCGGACGTCGCCGAGCACTACAGGCGCCGGTTCCGCCACGTCCTGGTGGACGAGTACCAGGACACCAACCACGCCCAGTACGTGCTCATCCGTGAGCTCGTGGGCCGCTCGGCGTCCTCGGCTGACGAGCCGGCTGCGGGCTCCGGCGAGGCTGTGTACTCCGGCGGTTCCGCGGAGCCCGACGGTTCCTCGGAGTACGGCGGTTCCGCTGAGCCCGACGGGGCGGGGTGGCCCGCGAAGGCGGTGCCGCCGTCGGGTGCCGTTCCGCCCGCGGAGCTGTGTGTCGTCGGTGACGCGGACCAGTCGATCTACGCCTTCCGTGGCGCGAACATCCGCAACATCGTCGAGTTCGAGCAGGACTTCCCGAACGCGGCGGTCATCCTGCTGGAGCAGAACTACCGCTCCACGCAGACGATCCTCTCCGCGGCGAACGCGGTCATCGCCCGCAACGCCCAGCGCAAGCCCAAGCGCCTGTGGTCGGACGCCGGTGACGGCGAGCGGATCGTCGGCTTCGTCGCCGACAACGAGCACGACGAGGCCGCGTTCGTCGCGGAGGAGATCGACCGCCTCGGCGACGAGAACCTGGCCAGGCCGGCGGACGTCGCCGTCTTCTACCGGACGAACGCGCAGAGCCGCGTGTTCGAGGAGATCTTCATCCGGGTCGGCCTGCCGTACCGGGTCGTCGGCGGCGTCCGGTTCTACGAGCGCCGCGAGATCCGTGATCTTCTCGCCTACCTGCGGGTGCTGGTGAACCCGACGGACACGGTGAACCTGCGGCGCATCCTGAACGTTCCGCGGCGCGGCATCGGTGACCGCGCGGAGGCGATGGTCTCGGCCTTCGCCGAGCGGGAGCGGATCGCCTTCTCCGAGGCGCTCACCCGGGTGGACGAGGTACCCGGCGTGGCGACCAGGTCGGCCCGCTCGATCCGAGATTTCGTCGCCCTCCTGGAGGGCCTGCGCGAGCAGCTGCCCGCTGGCCCGCTGGCCGTGATCGAGGCGACGCTGGAACGGACGGGCTACCTCTCGGAGCTGGTCGCGGAGGACACCATCGAGGCACAGGGCCGGGTGGAGAACCTGCGCGAACTCGTCGGGGTCGTCCAGGAGTTCACCGAGCGGCGCCCGGACGGCACCCTCGCCGAGTTCCTGGAGCAGGTGGCGCTCGTCGCCGACGCCGACCAGATACCCGAC
Source organism: Frankia sp. Hr75.2 (assembly GCF_949319125.1). Taxonomy (NCBI): domain Bacteria; kingdom Bacillati; phylum Actinomycetota; class Actinomycetes; order Frankiales; family Frankiaceae; genus Frankia; species Frankia sp. Hr75.2. The sequence continues at coordinate 166,568 of NZ_CASGGV010000111.1, forward strand.
GACGACGGCTCGGACGGCGTGGTCACGCTGATGACCCTGCACAGCGCGAAGGGCCTCGAGTTCCCCGTCGTGTTCCTGACCGGGCTCGAGGACGGCGTCTTCCCGCACATGCGCACGCTTGGTGACCCGACCGGGCTGGAGGAGGAGCGCCGGCTCGCCTACGTGGGCGTCACCCGGGCCCGTGCGAGGCTGTACCTCACCAGGTCCCAGGTACGCAGCGCCTGGGGGCAGCCGGCCTACAACCCGCCGTCCCGGTTCCTGGGGGAGGTGCCGGACTCGCTCGTGGAGTGGCGGCGGCTGCCCGAGCCTGCCCCGGCCGCGGGCGGTGGGCGGTTCTCCGGCGGTGGGTCGGCGGGCGCGGGCAACGGTTCCGGTGGGTCCGGCGGGAAGCTGCCGAGCTCCCCGTTCGGGGCGAAGCCCAGCCGCCCGGCGGCGCGTCCGATCATCGAGCTGACCCCCGGCGACCGTGTCACCCACGACACGTTCGGTCTCGGTGTGGTCGTCACGACGAGCGGGGTGGGGGACTCGCGCCAGGCCAAGGTCGACTTCGGCGCCGAGACCGGCACGAAGGACCTCCTCCTGCGCTACGCCCCGGTCGAGAAGCTCTAGCCCGGAGGTCTGGCGGCGCGGCGGCGTGGGGCGTGGGGCGAGGTCAGCCCGCGTCGGCTGTCGCCGACGCCGCGGTCGGCAGGGCACCGAGGTCGTAGTCGTAGAGCCAGCCGGTCGCCCGTTCGTACATCCGCGGGAAGACGATCGGCATGATCAGGTCACGCAGCCGGGCGGCCACCGGGCCCGCGGTCTTGGCATCGCGGTTCGCGATGGCGGCCTTCACCATTTTCCCGAGCCGGTCGCCGCGCAGCCGGTCGTAGACCGCCAGCGCGTCGCTCGTAGTGGTCCGCCGGCCGAGCTCCCGCGCGAGGACGACGGCGTCCTCCAGCGCCATCGACGCGCCCTGCCCGGCGCCCACCGGATGGGCCGCGTCGCCGATCAGGACGATCCGGCCGTCATGGTGACCACGCACGAGCGGCAGGGTGTGCAGGAGCGTGCCGCCGTGCACGCGGGTCGTCGCGCGCAGGACGGCGACGGCCCGCTGAAGGAGAACCTGCTGCAGGCCCTGCTGGCCGACATGCACGGGCAGGCGGGCGAGGCGATGGCGGACGGGGCGATGCCGGGCGCGGGGGAGGAACCGGGGGATGGCACGGAGCATCCCCGCGAGCACGACCTCACCGACCGCGCGCAGATGCGTGCGCACCTGGCCGTGGCCTGGCGAGTGATGCGGGCCAACCTGCCGGTCGTGGTCGCGCTGTACAAGTCGGCCATCACCCGGGGGGTCCGGTCGGATGCCCTGTGGGAGCAGCTCGTCCAGGACACGGCCGTGCTGCGCGAGCACCTGGAGTACCTGCGGGACCGCGGCCACCGGCTGCCCGGCGAGCCGGTTCTCGTCGCCGCGGCGATGGGGGGCGCTGCTGTCGACGCTGGCCTACGCCCTGCTTCCGTCGAACGAGGCCGGCTTCTCCGACGAGGAAGTCGTCGGCACGCTCACCGAGCTGTTGCTCGCCGGTGTGCGGGGCGAGTCGCCGGAGGCCGGTGACCCGAGCTAGCGGCTCGGCCTCGGCGACTCGGTCGCACCAGGCTCGGTCTCAGTAGTGGACGCCGTGACCGGCGAGCCAGGTCAGCGGGTCGACCTTCGTCCCGTACTGGCCGTTGAGGCGGACCTCGAAGTGCAGGTGCGGACCGGTGGACTTGCCGGTGTTGCCCTCCAGGCCGATCTGCTCGCCGGTGGCGACCTCCTGCCCGAGTCGCACGTCGATGCGCGACAGGTGGCCGTAGCTGGTCACCACGTTGTTCTCGTGCATGATCTGCACAAAATTGCCGTATCCCGACTCCCAGCCGGCGTAGATGACGGTGCCGCGGTGCGCCGCGTGGATCGGCGTCCCGTGCGCCGCGCCGAAGTCCACGCCGATGTGACGGTTGGCGCCGCCGAATCCCTGGGTGATCCGTGCCTCGATCGGGCGGACCCACCGGGCGGCCTCCAGCCGCTCGGTCTCGGCGGCGGTCGCCGCGGCGTGCTGGCTCAACGTGGCCGCGGCCTCGCGGGCCACGATCTGGTCGGTGACCTGCAGGTAGGCGCTCAGCCGGCGCTGGGCCTCGGCGGCCTCGCCGTCGGGGGCCCCGGCGGAGAGATCGTCCGTTCCGTCGGCGGAGATGACGTTGACCGTTCCCGGCGCGGTACCGCTCGGGCCGGCGGACGCGCCGAGCACAGTGCCGGTCGGTCGGATCTCGGGCGACGGGGAGGTCTCCGAGTGCGCCACCCCGGTACTGTTGATCATGACAAGCCCGATGGTGGACGCCACCGCGGTGGCGACACCCGTGCGCCGTAGCTGGACGGCGGTGAAACCCGATCTACCGAACGCGGACGAGTCCTGCTCGTCGGAGGATCCAGCATTCCGGCGGCGGCGTGCTCCGTGTTCGGATCTCGGGAACTGCGGTCGCATCAACACGCACTCCCATGGTCGCAAGGCATCCGCCGGACAAACCGGTCGGGGAGGGGGACCTCTAAACCGATGAGGAGGCTACACCGTGCGATTCGGACAGATACCCCTAGCTAGCCACAAAGATGTGGCACTTTCGTGGTGGTCTGTGACGGTTGGCGACCGCCGGCGGAGTCCGTGGCCAGCCTGCGGGCGATCATGTGCGCCACCCCGCTGCTGAACGGCAGGCCGTGGTGCCCCGCCCCCTCGACGACCACGTTCTCGGTCACCAGGTCGGGATGGGTGAGCGCCGCCTCGCCCGGGCGGACCACCGTGTCGAGGCCGCCGGCGACGGCGATGAAGCGGGTCCGGACGCCGGGAGCCGGCTCGACGAGCTCCCTCAGCAGCGGTGAACCGGGGCGAAGCTGGCTGACGAGCCGGTAGGAGACGGCCTTCGGAACCAGGCAGGCCAGCCGGGTGCCGTTGTGTGGCGTCGCCAGCGTGACCAGGGTCTGCACGTGGTCGCCGCCGCCGAGCCGCTGCACGTAGTAGCGGGCCACCAGGCCGCCGAGCGAGTGGGCGACGATGTGCACGCCGGTGTCGCCGTGGCGGCCGGCGACCTGCTCGACGGTCTCGGCGAGCTGCGCCGCGGCCGCCTGGACGCTCGTTGCGAACAGCGGGATGTCCACCGAGGTCACAGTCGTGAAGCCGCGGCGGCGCAGGGAGCGTTCCAGCCGGGCGAACACGGACCGGTTGTCGACGAGGCCGTGTACCAGCAGGATCGGCGTCCCGGCCGCCATCGGGTCGCCGATGAGCAGGCCGCGTTGCAATGGTGTCAGGCCGGCGAGCCGGTAGCGGTCGGCGAGTCCGTCGTCGTCGCGGCGCCGGCGCGGCAGTGCCGCGGCCGGGTAGAGCGCGGCGTGGGTGGCCAGGCAGGCGGCCTCGACCACGAGGCCCTTCACGCCGTCGAGCTGGGCGCCGCCGATTCGGGTGAACAGCCGAGTGCCGATGACCGTCCCCTTCGTGACGACCTGTCTCCCGTGGCAGGTTGGGTTAACGACGTTACAGAAAGCCACCCAATCCTGTCGACCATTTTGCCCTTCGTTGGCGAAGGCGGACATCACTGTCGCGCATCGTCAGCTCGGTCAGCACCTCGGTCACCCGGTGTGCCAGGCCGGGCGGACCGGTGTCGCGCGGCGTGAGGACGCCGTCGGCGAAACCCAGGCTGACCAGGTCCGACGGGCGCAGCCCCGCGGTGTCCGCGGCCTGCTCGACGCTGATCCGGAGCGTGGTGGCCGTGCCCTCGGGTGACAGCGCCGTGACGTAACTGTCCGGCGACATCAGGACCACATCGGTACAGCACGCCGCCAGCGCCCCACCCGAGCCGCCCTCACCGACGATCACGGAGAGCGTCGGCGACGCGCAGCCGAGCACCTCCGCCATCGCCGCGCCGATCTCGGCCGCGATGCCACCCGCCTCGGCCGCTGGCCCGCACTCCGCCCCCGGGGTGTCGACCAGCGTGACGAGTGGCAGGCCGAGCCGGCTGGCGAGGCCCGCGGCCCGCACGAGCAGCCGGTACCCGGCCGGCCCCGGCGCGCCGCCGCGTTCGACCGCCAGCGCGACCCCCACGGCGCGCGGCCCGAGCCCGCCTGCGCCGGGTTCACCGCCTGCGCTCAATTCCCCGTCGGCGCTGTGTTCCCCGTCGGTGACGGGCGTCCCGGCCAGCCGGCCGACCCGGGCGCGCACCGTGCGATCCGGGCCGGTCAGGTCCACCCCGGCGGGGAACAGGCCGTCCAGGATGTCGCCCGCATGCCTGCGCTGGCCGGTGCGGGCGGCGAGGACCTGCTCCCACCCGCCGCGGGCCGGCGCCGGCCCACTCCCCGCCCGGCTGGCGTCGGCCCGGCTGTTGTCGGCGATGCCGGCCCGGTCGCCGTCGGCGTCTGTCCTGGCGGGCCGGTCGGGCGTGCGCGCGGCGGGCAGGACACGGGCGGGAACGGCGACCGCGTCCAGCGCGCGCCGCAGCCACGAGGCGACGGCGGCTGGCGCGACGGCCGCGTCCACCAGCCCGGCGGCGTGGGCGGCCGCCGCCGTGTGGCTGGCGCCGGCCGGGGGAGCCTCGCCGGTGACCGCGGCCACCACCCGGGGCCCGGCGAACCCCACCGTCGCGCCCAGCACGGCGCACCGCAGATCGGCGCGGGAGCCCACGGTGACCCACATCCCGCCGGTGGTCGGCTGGTCCGAGACGGCGACATGGGGGAGGCCCGCCGCGGCGACCTCGGCGAGCGCGAGGGACACCCGGGCCAGCCCCACCAGCCCGGCCACGCCCTCCTGCAGCCGCGTCCCACCGCTGCGCACGAGTGACACCAGCGGAAGCCGCCCGGCGACGGCCGCGGCCGCCGCGTCCGCGAACGCGCCCGCGTCGGCCTCCCCGAAGCTGCCCCCGTTGACCGCGAAGTCCCAGACCGCGACGACGGCGTCCACGCCCTCGACCGGGCCGGTGCCCCACCACAGCGCGGGACGTCCGTCGTAGCCCGGCCAGCCGAGGCGGTTGGGCGCGCCGGCGACGGCGGGCCGGCGGATGACATCGGCCAGGACGGCGGCCCGCCAGTCCCGGGCCGTGGCGGTGGAATCGCGCTCAGCCATGCCTACAGATCCTCGCCGCGATCGGCTCCGGCAGTGCTGTGACGTGTGGGATCGCTCGTCCGCCCGCCCCCGGTCACCGTCGGCCCGCCACAGCCGGCCGGTCTGCCCGTTCCCGCCGGGGTCCTGAATCGTCCGGCGCCGGCACGCCGTCCCGCGGCCGGGGCGCCGCAGGTGGGATGCCGCGGCTGGGATGAGGCGGGCGAGGCAGGCTCGGAAATCGTCCTGGACGCCGGCAGGGTGCGGTTACGTTGTCGCCCGCTGTCGCTGACCCGTCGGCCGTGCGTCATAAGGTGCGGAATAGTCTTGTGTGCTCTGTTCGTGGAGCGGTCACACGGCGCCCGGCCGGCCGAGGGGAGTCATGCTCACACCGCTGACGGACGACGACCCGAGGCAGGTCGGCCGGTACCGGCTCCACAACCGGATCGGTGCCGGCGGGATGGGCACCGTCTACCTCGGCTTCACCCCTGGCTCCGAACCGGTCGCGGTGAAGGTGGCCGCCGCCGAGCTGTCCGAGGACGACGAGTTCCGGTCCCGCTTCGAGCGCGAGGTCCGGGCCGCGCTGCGGGTCCGGGGCGGTGCCGTGGCCAGCGTGCTGGACGCGGACACGAGCGCCGCCCAGCCGTGGATGGTGACCGAGTACGTCGAGGGCGTCAGCCTGGCCGACGCCGTCCGCCGCCGGGGGCGGCTGGAGGCGCACCTCGTGCGCGGGCTGGCTGTCGGCCTCGCCGACGCGCTGGTCGCGATCCACGCGGCGGGCGTCGTCCACCGCGACCTGAAGCCGTCGAACATCCTGCTCGCCTGGGACGGCCCCAAGGTCATCGACTTCGGCATCGCGCAGCTCACCGACAGCGCCACCCTGACCAGGACCGGTCATGTCATCGGCACCCTGGCGTGGATGGCGCCGGAGCAGATGCGCGGCGAACCGGCCGGCACCGCGGCGGACGTCTTCGCCTGGGCGAGCTGCGTCACCTACGCCACGACCGGTCGCCACCCGTTCCACGCCGACGCCCCCGACCTGCTGGCGCAGCGCGTCCAGCGCGACGAGCCCGACCTCGACGCGGTTCCGCCCTACCTGCGCGGCCTGGTCGGCCAGGCGCTGGCCAAGGCACCGCGCGAGCGACCGGGGGCGTCCGGTCTGCTGGCCGCGCTCGTCGGGCATGAGGTACACGGCGTCACCGACGCCGACGCGGCCGCGGGGTCCGTCCTCGAGCAGACCTGGACGGGGCCGTCGCCGGCGTTCGGCACGCCGCCGGCCGTGGCCGCGCGCCCTCCCGCCCGGCCGGCTTCGAGTGGGCCGTCGCGTTCCAGCCCGTCCGGATGGGCCAACTCGCCGGGGGCCGCCTGGCTGCCGGGGGTCTCTCCGGCGCCGGGACCGCCCGCGGCGCCCACCCCGTCGTCGACGCCCGGGTCGTCGTCGGCACCGGGGCCGTCGTTGCCGTCGCCACCCACCGCGTCGGGCCCGCTGGGTCCACCGCCGCCGGCCTCGGCGTTCCGCGCGACCTCCGGTCCCGGTCTCGCGCGGCGCGGCCCGGGCGGCCCCGGCGGCGAATCCACGTACCGCCCGGCTGACCCGATGCCGCCGGCCGCTCCGCCCGACCCGCGATCGTGGCCGGCGCGGGGAGCGGCGGCGTCCGGGCGGCCGGCGGCCGGCGCTGATCCGGCGCAGCCGCCCTACCAGCCCGGACGTACCTCCGCGGGGCCGGCGCCGTTCCCGGTACCGAGCGGGTACGCCCAGGCGCGGCCGGGCGGGCCCGTCGCGCCCGCGGCCGTGCCGGAGGCGCCCGCCGGGTACCCGCCGCCCGTCGGGCCGGCCGGGCACCACGGGCCGGCGGGACAGGCGGGACAGGCGGGACAGGCGGCCCGGCCGCCGGCCCCCGGCGGCCGCGCGTCGCCCGCCCGCCGCGCCGGTCAGGGCCCTGGGCCCTTCGAGCGGTGGAACACCTGCGCGCTGCTGTCGCTGGCCCTGGGCATCCTGTGGATCTTTGGCCTCGGCAGCGTCGCGGCGGTGGCGCTGGGCCATGTCGGGCGGCTGCAGATCCGCCGCCGGGGCCAGCGGGGCTCGCTCGCCGCGACGGTGGGCATCGGCCTGGGGTGGCTCGGCATCGCCACGAGCGCGGTGATCGCGGCCCTGGTGCGGCTCATTCTCTGAGGAACTTCTCTGCGGAGCGGAAGGGCTCTCGCGGCGCGTATCTCCTCCGTGAGCTGATCAGTGTTCCCCATGGTTGTGTGAGATCGGACATATCCGAGTGTGCCGTCGCGGTGGGAAACCGAGGCCGGTGCGCCCGCGCGCGGGCCTGGTAACGGTCCGCCACGGGGCGTGTTGCCCCGCGGTGTCCCTGCGGTTGCCGGTCTCGCGGGCCGTCCCGGACACGAAATGAAGCGAAACCCGCACTCCTGACGAGGGTTCCGCGCGAAGTGCCGCTGGCACGAAAGCGCGCCGGCCGGCCCGGCGGACGGGTGCGCGGCGGGGGTGCGGGGCCGGGCGGTGCCCGTGGAGGAGGTGACGGGGATCAACTCTGGGTCACCGGTCGGCGCCGAGCGTCCCAACGGCCTCGTCAGTAGGCTCGCAGGCGTTCTGTGCATCCCCTGACCGACCGCATCCGACTGGACGGACCGTGGATCTCTTCGAATACCAGGCGAAGAAGCTTTTCGCCGAACATGGCGTACCGGTACCCACCGGGAAGATTGCCACAACCCCCCAACAGGCACGTGAGATCGCGACCGAGCTCGGCGGCAAGGTGGTCGTCAAGGCTCAGGTCAAGGCCGGAGGCCGAGGCAAGGCCGGCGGTGTGAAGGTCGCCGACGGGCCCGACGACGCGTTCGAGAAGGCGTCGGCGATCCTGGGGATGGACATCAAGGGCCACACGGTCCACTCCGTCCTCGTCGAGCAGGCCAGCAACATCGCGGAGGAGTACTACGCCTCCTTCCTGCTCGACCGGGCGAACCGCACGTTCCTCGCCATGGCCTCCCGTGAGGGCGGCATGGAGATCGAGGAGGTCGCGGCCACCAACCCGGAGGCGCTCGCGCGCATCCACATCGACCCGCTGACCGGCGTGGACGCGGCCAAGGCCCGCGAGATCGCCGTCGCCGCCAAGCTGCCCGAGGCCGCCCTCGAGGGTGCGTCCGTGCTGCTGGTGAAGCTGTGGGAGGTGTTCGTCAAGGCCGACGCCACGCTGGTCGAGGTGAACCCGCTCATCCTGACCGGCGACGGCAAGGTCATCGCGCTCGACGGCAAGGTGACCCTGGACGAGAACGCGGATTTCCGGCACCCGGAGAACGCCGAGCTCGTCGACGTCGCCGCGGTCGACCCGCTGGAGCAGAAGGCCAAGGAGAAGGGCCTCAACTACGTCAAGCTCGAGGGCCAGGTCGGGATCATCGGCAACGGTGCCGGCCTCGTCATGTCGACGCTGGACGTCGTGACCTACGCCGGTGAGGAGTTCGGTGGCCAGCGGCCGGCGAACTTCCTCGACATCGGCGGTGGCGCCTCGGCCGAGGTGATGGCGAACGGCCTGTCGATCATCCTGAGCGACCCGTCCGTGAAGAGCGTCTTCGTCAACATCTTCGGCGGGATCACGGCCTGTGACGCCGTCGCGAACGGCATCGTCCAGGCGCTCGCCATCGTCGGGGACGTCAGCACCCCGCTGGTGGTGCGTCTCGACGGCAACAACGCCGAGGAGGGCCGCCGGATCCTGAAGGAGGCCAACCTCCCGGTGGTCAAGCCGGTGGACACGATGGACGGCGCAGCGAAGCTCGCCGCCGAGCTCGCCGCGGCCGCGGCCTGACCTGGGTCGGAGGACACAACCGATGGCTATCTGGCTTGACGAGAACAGCCGCGTGGTGGTGCAGGGCATCACCGGTGGCGAGGGCAGCAAGCACACCCGGCGGATGCTGGCGGCGGGCACCAAGGTCGTCGCCGGCGTGAACGCGCGCAAGGTCGGCCAGCAGGTCGAGGGGGTCCCGGTCTTCGGCTCGGTGGCCGACGCCATGGCCGAGACCGGCGCCAACGTCTCGGTGATCTTCGTTCCGCCGAGGTTCACCAAGGATGCCGCGATCGAGGCGGTCGACGCCGCGATCCCGCTCGCCGTCGTCATCACCGAGGGCGTGCCGGTGCACGACACGACCGAGTTCTTCGCCTACTCGCAGTCCAAGGGCACGACCCGGATCATCGGGCCGAACTGCCCCGGAATCGCCAGCCCGGGCGTCTCCAACGCCGGCATCATCCCCGCCGACATCACGCCGGGCGGGCGGATCGGCCTGGTCAGCAAGAGCGGCACGCTGACCTACCAGATGATGTACGAGCTGCGTGAGTTCGGTTTCTCCACCTGCGTCGGCATCGGCGGTGACCCGGTCATCGGGACCACGCACATCGACGCCCTCGACGCGTTCCAGGCCGACCCGGGCACCGACGCGATCGTCATGATCGGTGAGATCGGCGGTGACGCGGAGGAGCGTGCCGCGGCCCACATCGACGCGCACGTGACGAAGCCCGTCGTGGGTTACGTCGCCGGGTTCACCGCCCCGGAAGGCAAGACCATGGGCCACGCCGGCGCGATCGTCTCGGGCTCCTCGGGTACCGCGCAGGCCAAGAAGGAGGCCCTCGAGAAGGCCGGTGTGCGTGTCGGCAAGACCCCAACCGAAACGGCGCGACTGATGGCTGACATCATGCGTTCGTTGTAGCTCTGTTCGCGGGGGGTCTTCCTCTGACCTGGGGGAAGGCCCCCGCGTCGGGCGGTCCAGGGGTTCTTTGGGTCGTTGGGGCGGGGACGCGGACGCGAACGCTTTCCGTCTTGCGGCGTTGCTGTAAGACTCCTGATGTGGTCAGGGTGGGCTGTGGGACGATGGTCGGCCCACCCGACCGACCGACCTGACGAAGTGGGGATTGTTGTCGTGGTACAGATTGGTGGTCGTAACGTCGCGACCAACGACGTCGGGATCATGGCCGCCGGCGCCGTAGCGTTCATCTTCAGCTTCCTGGCGTGGTTCTCGCTCAAGGGCGACTTCTTCGGCTCGTCCTATTCCGACAGCGCGAGCGCGTGGAACACCGACGTCGGTGGCTGGTTCTGGGGATGGCTCGCCATCCTCCTCCTCCTCGCGGTCGCGGGGCTGACCGCGGCCCTCACGTTCGTCGCCAATCTCCGCCTCCCGACGCTCCCGGTCCCGCTCCCGCTGGTCCTGGCCGGTGCCTCCGGGCTCGCCGTGCTGCTGATTCTGATCCGTTGGATCGCCTACCCCAAGATTCCTGAAGGCTTTGAGGGCGGCGCTTCGTACGGCCTGTTCATCGGGCTGATCGCGGCCATCGCGCAGACGGTGTTCGGGGTACTGAACATCCGTTCCGGTTCTGGTGTCACGGGCCAGCCGCCGCAGCCCGGTGGCTGGCCGGGCCAGGGCCAGCCCCCGTACGGCCAGCCGCCCGCCGGGTACGGCCAGCCCTACGGCCAGCAGCCGCCCGCCGGGTACGGCCAGCAGCCGCCGGCCGGTTACGGGCAGCAGCCGCCGGCCGGTGGTTACGGGCAGCAGCCGCCCACGGGCGGGTACGGCCAGCCGCCGCAGGGCGGTTATGGCCAGCAGCAGGGCGGTTACGGCCAGCAGCAGGGCGGCTATGGTCAGCAGCCCGGTTACGGGCAGCAGCCGCCGGCCGGTGGTTACGGGCAGCAGCCGCCCACGGGCGGGTACGGCCAGCCGCCGCAGGGCGGTTACGGCCAGCCGCCGTCGGATCGCTAGATCCCCTCACCGGACGACGTCCGGTGACGGAGGGAGAGAGCCAGTGGCGCCACCCGCTGGCCGGTTCGCCGGCCGCCCGGTCACGTACGGGCTTGCGGCTGGTGGCGCGCTGGTCCTCATCTCCGGGTTCCGCCCCTGGTTCGCCCCGGCGGACGCCGCCTACGGGACGTCGTCCGCCGGCTGGGACGCCGGTCCGGCCGGGCGCCTCGCGCTGGTCCTCGGCCTGCTGCTGACCGCCGGCGTTCTCCTTCCCCTGATCATCCGACGTCTCCCGGTTTTGTCTCGTGCCGAGGACCGGATGCTCGGCTGGGCCCACCGCCGTCACCACGACGTACGCGGATGGGCCACGGCGCGACTCGCGCGCGCGCCGCGCGGTTCCGATGGCGCCGACGGATTCGGCGGCCTCGCGGCCCGGGTGGCGCTGCGGGTCGCCGACACGCCGCCCGCCCGGCTGACCGCCGCCGTCGCCGTTGCCGTCGCCGGCGCGGCGGTGATGGCGATCCTGATCGGGTGGATGACGGCGCCGGCCATGGTCGATCCCGTCCTGCCGGCCGGCGGCCATCCGGCGATGCCCGGTGTGGCCCGGGACGGGCTGTTCGCCGGGCTCGCGGGCACGACGGTCGAACTCGTCGCCTGTGCGTGGGCGCTGCGCCGCGCGCGGGCCGAGGGTTAGCGCTCAGGTGGGGGCGGCGGCGGCCGGGATCGTACCGGCGTGGCCGGCCGGAGCGGTGCGACCGGCGTGTCCTGTTACCGACCTGGGTCGTTCTCGTATATCTCGGCGTGTTGTCCCGGAAGTGGTCCTCCGTCCGTGCGAGCCTGCCGAGCGTGGGTGCTCCCGTGCGAAACTCCGGCGCGTTCACCGGGGCCGTCCGCGGGCGTGAGCCCGCCGCGGACGCAGCCGGCACCGCCGACGCCGAGCAGGCCGCCGGCGGGCCGCCGCGGGCCTGGCGGCGACTCGGCCGCCCGGTCGTCAGCGCCGTCACGACCAGCGCCGTGGGGCTGGTCGTCATCGAGCTCGTCGTGCTCGTCGTGTGGGGAACGGACACCAGCTCGTCCGCCGGCCCGGACACCGCGGCACGGGTCGGCGCGGATCTGTGGCTGCTCGCGCACGGCGCCACCATCCACCTGCCCGGCGGGACCGTCGACTTCCTCCCGGTGGGGCTGGCGCTGCTTCCCCTCCTCGCGGCGACGACCGCCGCGCACCGCCTGGCGACCGGCAATCTCGAGCGGCTGCCGCCCGCGCGGGGTTTGCGCCCGGCCGGCCTGCGTCCGTCGAGCCTGCGCCCGGGCCGGTCAGCGCGGGCCGGGACACCGCCGCCCTGGCGAGCGCTGGGCCGCGATGTCGCACTCGTCGCCGTCACCCAGACGGTCTTCGTCCTGCTGGTCGCGCTCGTCGTGTCGGCGCCGGCCGCGCGCCCGGATCTGCTCACCGTCGTCGTTGGCGCGCTGTCGTTCAGCGTGACCGGCGCGTCGGTCGGAGCCCTCTCCGGCTACGGCGCGCTGCGGTCGGTCTGGCGTGCCCTGCCCGGCATGGTCAGGGTGCCCGTCACGGCCGCGTTCACCTCGTTCACCGCGCTGCTGGGCGCGTCCGCCTTCGGGGTCGCGCTGGTCCTGGCCGCGACCCTGCCCGAGATCGCCGCGGCCGACCGCGGCCTGGGCACCGGCGTGGTCGGCGGCGTCGGGCTGGCCGCCGTCCAGCTCGCGGTGCTTCCCAACCTGGTCATCTGGGCGCTGGCGTACACGCTCGGCCCGGGTTTCGGCACCGGCGGCGGCTTCGTCCGGCCGGACGCGGTGCACCCGGCGATGCTGCCTGACCTGCCGGTCTTCGCCGCGCTGCCGCCCGGCCCGCTGCCACGGCCCGGCTGGCTCGTGCTGGCGCTGGTGCCCGTCGTCGCCGGGATCATGCTCGCGGTGTCGGTGCGCCGCTGCGCCGGGCAGATCAGCCACCGGCGCCGGCTGGCGGCGGTGCTTGCCGCGGCGGGGCTCAGCGGGGTGCTGATGATGTTCACCGCGCACCTGTCGGCCGGCCGGCTGGGCGACGCGTCCGGCCGTTTCGGGCCGACGGGATGGTCGGTGGGGCTGGCGGCCGCGGGAGAGCTGGCCGTGGTGGGCGTCGTGGTGTGCTGCCTGGCCGAGATGGTGGCGCGGCGTGCCGGTCAGCCGTTCGAGGTCGGCTCGGTGCGCAGCGCTTCGCTGAAGCGGCGGCTGCACTCGTCGAGCGCCTGGGGCGACCGGGCCTCGCGCCGGCATTCCTGATAGCGGTGCAGGTCGTCGCCGTGCCGTTCGTAGAAGGCCCACGTCCCGCCGGCGACGGTGACCGCGACCAGCAGTGAGAGGGCGCCGAGCGCCAGCCCGGCCGTGCCCATGCCGCCGCCGGTCCCGCCTCGGCGGGCGTGGGCGCGGGCCCGCATTCCCGTCACGATGGCGGCGATCCCGACGGCGCCGCCGACGACCGCGATGCTGGTGACCAGCGCGACCACCCCGAGGGTCAGCGAGATCCGCCCGGTTCGGCGCCCGGGCACCGGCTCCCGGCCGGGCCGGCCGGCACCGCGGCCGTACCGAGCGGCCAGGCGGTCCGCGAACGGGCCGGCCGGTGCCGGCCCTGTTGCCTCGCTGTGACCCGACGGAGGGTGTGCGGCTGGCTCGGTGAAGCCGGCGGAGTCCCGGGCACGGTCCTGGCGGGAGCCCTGGTCGGAGTCCTGGTGGGAGTGGTCGGACACGGTTCCTGCGCCTCCCGGCCGCCTGCCGGCCGGCTCCGGACTCGGTTCCGCGGCCGGCCGTGGATGTTCTCGGACGACATCGTAGGAGTCGGGCGGGCGTGATCCGTGCCGGACCGGAATGTCGGCCCCGTCCGTTACGGTCTCCCCGATTGATCAACCGTGGGAGGGTGCATGCCGAGCACGTCGAAGGCGCTGCGGGTCGAGGCGACCCGGCTGCGCGCCCTGGGCTGGACATACCAGCGCATCGCCCTGGAGCTGCGCCTACGTCATCGCCTCAACGCGCGCGTCGCGTACCGCCTGGCCCATGGCTGGACGCAGGAGGAGGTCGCTCGGCGCTGGAACGAGCGCTGGCCCGGGCCGGGCGCGACCAAGACGGGCAAGACGATCTCGTACTGGGAGATCTGGCCGGCCCGCGGCGGCCGAGCCCCCTCGGCGCGCACACTGGCCAGGCTCGCGGCGCTCTACCATTGCCGCCCCGGCGACCTGCTCGACGGAACGGATCACGACGACCTGGACGAGCTCCCCGGGCGGGTGCCGTCCGAGCGTGGCCCCCGCCGTGGTCTGAGTCGGTATCGCCACCAGGATCAGGGCTCCTTCGCCCCCGCGGGCGAGGAGCGGGAGCCGCTGGCCGCGCCGACCGGCGGCTCCACCGAGCCGGCCGGCGCCCCGCGCCCCGCATCGCCGTGCGCCGCATCCCCGTCCCTCGGGTCCCCGTGCGCCGGCGAGTGTGCCGATCCCTTCTGCGGCGGGTGCCACGGCGGCGGCGACGGGAACACCGACTGTGTGCGCGCGCCGGTCATGGTGATGATGCATCAGGACGCCCCCGGGGCGCCCCTCGTCCCGAGCCGCGCGGCATGACACCCGGTCCGGTCCGGGCCGCGGGCGAGCGTGGTGCGCGCCGTGCTTGTCCGGCGTGTCGTGAGCCACCGGGTCAGTACATTCGGACAGTTGCCGCCGTGGGTCGTGTCCGCGCGCGGCCGAGTTCTCGACCGGTCCGGTGCCGGCCGGCCGACCACCCACGGAGGGTCCTGTGCCCGCTCGCCTAGTCGTCCTCGCCTCGGGGGCCGGCACCACCCTGCAGGCTGTCCTCGAAGCCTGCGCGGACCCGGCCTTCGGCGCGCGGGTCGTCGCGGTCGGCACCGACCGGCCGGACACGGGTGCGCAGCGGCGCGCGGAGGCGGTCGGGGTACCGGTGTTCACGGTGCGGCTCGAGGAGTGCGCCGATCGCGCCGCCTTCAACGACGCGACCGCCGCGCGGATCGCCGAGCACACGCCGGACCTGCTCGTCCTCGCCGGGTACATGAAGGTTCTCGGCAGCCAGGTGATCGGCCGGTTCCCCACGGTGAACACCCATCCCTCGCTGCTCCCGGCCTTCCCGGGCGCCCACGCCGTGCGCGACGCGCTCGCCGCCGGCGTCCGGGTCAGCGGAGTGACCGTGCACTGGGTCGACGAGGGCGTCGACACCGGTCCGGTGATCGACCAGGCGGCCGTCCCGGTCGAGCCCACGGATGACGAGGACGCGCTGCGGGCACGCATCCAGGCGGTGGAACGGCGGCTGTTCGTGGCCGTCATCGGTCGTGTCGTCCGGCGGGAGCTCCCGCTGGCGGGCGCACGCGCGGGTAGTGCGGGTAGTACAGGAACGGGGGAGGCGGCGATCGGCCCGGTGCTCGCTGCCGGCCCGAGCGCCGGCCGTGATCAGGTGGAACCCGCCCGCGCGGGCGGTGGGCCGGCACTCGCCGGCCCTGCCGGCGGGAGCCATTCCGGTGGGGTCCACGCAGAGAAACATCATGCCGACGGAGGCATCGTGGAAGGTTCAGGAGGGGTCATGGCGGGGGAGTCGAGCACGGGCGCGGGGCCTGGTGACACGAGCGGGGTCGCGGGTGTGGCGGGTGTGGCAGGTGCGGCGGGCGCGGCAGGCGCCGGCCCGGCCGGCGGCCGGCCGGCCGAGGGCTCGGCGGAGCTGGTGGCGACGGGCCACCGGAGGTTGCGCCGGGCCCTGGTGAGCGTCTACGACAAGGCCGGTCTGGAGGAGCTCGCCACCGCGTTCGTCGAGGCGGGGGTCGAGGTGGTCTCCACCGGTTCGACGGCCGAGGTCCTGGCCCGCCACGGTGTGGCGGTCACCCCGGTCAGCACGGTCACCGGCTTCCCGGAGGTGCTCGGCGGCCGGGTCAAGACGCTGCACCCGCGAGTGCACGCCGGTCTGCTGGCGGACCTGCGCAACGCCGAGCACGCCGCCGTCCTGGCGGAGCTCGACATCGAGCCGTTCGACCTGCTCGTCGTAAACCTCTATCCGTTCCGCGAGACCGTCGCCTCGGGCGCGACCGAGGACGAGGCGATCGAGCAGATCGACATCGGCGGGCCGGCCATGCTGCGGGCGGCGGCGAAGAACCACGCCTCGGTCGCCGTGGTGGTGTCGCCGCAGGACTACGGCGACCTGGCCGCGGCCGTTCGCGGGTCCGGCTACGACCTCCCCGCCCGGCGCCGGCTGGCGGCCCGCGCCTTCGCGCACACCGCGTCCTACGACGCGGCGGTCGCCTCCTGGTTCGCCAGCGCGCTGGCCCCCGACGACACCGCCCGTGAGACGGGCTGGCCGGACGTCCTCGCGGCCCAGTGGCACCGGTCCAGCGTCCTGCGGTATGGCGAGAACCCGCACCAGCGCGCCGCGCTGTACGTGGGCGAGGACGGCAGCCCCGGGCTCGCGTCCGCGCGCCAGCTCCACGGCAAGCCGATGTCCTACAACAACTACACCGACACCGACGCGGCCTGGCGGTCGGTGTTCGACTTCGCGGACCCGGCCGTCGCGGTGATCAAGCATGCCAACCCGTGTGGCATCGCCGTCGGTGCCACCGTCGCCGAGGCGCACCGCAAGGCCCACGCCTGCGACCCGGTGTCGGCGTTCGGCGGCGTGATCGCGGTGAACCGCCCGGTGAGTGTGGAGCTCGCCGAGCAGATCGCGGAGATCTTCACCGAGGTCGTCGTGGCGCCCGACTACGAGCCCGGGGCCGTCGAGATCCTCGCCCGCAAGCCGTCGATCCGCCTGCTCGTCTGCGCGCCGCCGACCCACTCGCGCGGGGTCGAGATGCGCCAGGTCAGCGGTGGGATGCTGCTGCAGTCACGGGACGCGCTCGACACCCCCGGCGACCACCCGTCGGGCTGGACGCTCGAGGCCGGTGCCCCGGTCGACGACAGCACCCTCGCCGACCTCGGCTTCGCCTGGCGCGCGGTTCGCTCGGTGAAGTCGAACGCGATCCTGCTCGCCGCGGACAACGCGACCGTCGGGGTCGGCATGGGGCAGGTCAACCGGGTGGACGCGGCGCGCCTCGCCGTGACCCGCGCCGGCGACCGGGCGAAGGGCTCGGTGGCCGCCAGCGACGCGTTCTTCCCGTTCCCCGACGGCTTCCAGGTTCTCGCCGACGCGGGAGTGCGGGCGGTTGTCGAGCCGGGTGGCTCGGTGCGCGACGATCTCGTGATCGCGGCCGCGCGGGAGTCCGGTGTCGCGCTGTACTTCACCGGTGTCCGGCACTTCGCCCACTGAGCGCCGCCCACTGAGCGTGGCCCACCGCGTCGTCCGCGGAGCGTCGCCCACCGGGCGTGGTCCGCTCGCACGTCGCACGTCGCACGTCGCACGTCGCACGTCGCACGTCGCACGTCGCACGTCGCACGTCGCACGTCGCACGTCGCACGTCGCACGTCGCACGGGAGCGTCGGCGCTGACGCCCGGCGCACCGGCGCCGTCACCCCGCGGGGATCGACATCGGTCCCCGCGGGGTGATCAGGTTGCGCTGCCCACCCCGGTCAGGAGGTGGAGCCGACCTCCGCCGCGGCGGTACCGCGGCGGCTGACGGTCGGGCTGCCGTTCGCGGCGGCGCCGTTCGGTGACACCGGGGTCGTGCCGCCCGGCAGGTCCGCGGTCGGCACGTACCGCTGCGCGACCCAGTCGAGCGCCTCTCGCCAGCTCGCTCCGTAGAGGACGGAGATCCGGTCGGCGGTCTGGCGCGCGAGCGCCTGCACGAAGACCCGGTCGTCGCTGTCGAGATGACGCGCGTCGCCGAAGGTCTCCCACGCCCGGAACATCAGTTCCTGAAGCTTCTTGCTGTGCGGCGAATCGTCTGCCACGTCGAACTCCCTACCATTTGGGGACCGCGGCGGCAGTCTCCCCCAGTCGCGCACGACGTGTGCACTCGGGGGGTCTATCCCGTTGGTGGTGGAGTGTGTCGACACCCTCCGGTGTGGATTCTCCGGGATGTGTCCGTAGTGTTGGCGGTCCGGGGTTCGGAGGGAGAAGTCCTTGTGGCAAGGGGTATCCTCCGATTCCGTGGCCAGCAGGGTCGGTTTCGAGGCAGAGTGATCCCGTTGTGTCTCAGGTGTCCGGCTCGATCGCGGGGTGCCTCGAACGGGTCAGCCCGGTGGAGCCATCGCATCGTCCATCGGCCGCACCACACCGAGCCGGACGGCCTCGTTGGCGAGGCGCCCGCGGCGGTTCGGTCCGGGCGCGATCCCGAACTTGCGGTACAGGCGGAGCAGGTGCTGTTTGACCGCCCCCTCGGTGACGACAAGGTCCCGGGCGATCTCCCGCGCCGAGCGGGGCATCACGAAGACCCCCGGCTCGGTCAGCGGCCGGCACAGGGCGCGCAGCACATCCCACTCGCGGCGCGTCAGGTCGGGCGGGTCGGGGATGCGCATCCCGGCGGTGGTGCCGGCCAGGCCCTCCAGGCCGGTGAGGCTCGGTGGCTCCTCGTCCCGGACGCCGTTTCCGCTCGGCGACAGCCTCTGGTCCGCGAGGCGGGCAGGCTCCTCCGCCACCAGGGCGGGCCGCTCGTCCAGGACCCGCACCCCCGCCGCCCCGAACCGGACGACGTCGCCGTCCGCGAGCACCTTGCGGCCGACGAGGCGCCCGTTCACCCGGGTGCCGTTGCGCGACAGCCCGAGATCGGCCACATACACGTACGGCCCGCGGCGGACGATCTCGGCATGCAACCGGGAGACGCTGGCGTCCGGGAGCGAGACGTGCACGCCCGGCCCGCGACCCACGGTGGTCACATCCTCGGTCAGCTCGACGACCTCACCTGTCCGTTCGATCCGCAGACTCGGCCCGTCCACTGTCGGTTACCTCCCCCTTCCAATGCCGGAGCACGCGGCTGCGCAGCTCCGGCCGGTTGTCCAGAACTCCTCGATCAATCCCCGGTGGCGAGCCTGATAACACCACCAGGCGATGTGGCCCTTCACCGGCCACGATGTCCCCGGTCGTCCCGGCTCCGTACGGGATGAGCGCGGCGGTGCCCGCGGGCCCGCGGGCGACCCCGTGGACCGGCCGCCCGGGCCGGCCCGGGCGGCGGGCGGCTGCCCGCCGGGTGACGGCCGGCGCCTACTGTGTGGCCTCAGTAGCCCGCGCGCGGGGGATACGCGCGCGGGGGCGGGCCTGAGGAGGCGGAGAGCAGGTGACCGAGACGGTCCCGGGTGCGTGGGGTCGGCCTGATCGGGAGCGCGGCGCGCGCGCCGGCGGCGCCCGGCGGGCCGAGGGGCGGCACTCCGAGTGGCCTTCCGAGATCCAGGCCGGGGAACCGTCCGAACCGGACTCCGGGCGGTGGCGCTCCGAGGAGGCCGCCAACCCCGGCTCCGAGCGGGACACCGGGCAGTGGCCCCCGCCCGCGTGGCCACCGCAGGCGTGGCGCCCGGAGCCCGCGGCCCCGCGGCGCGGCCGCCCGGACCACGAGCGCCTGGACCACGAGCGCCTGGACCACGAGCGCCTGGACCACGAACGGCCGGATCACGGATGGCCGGAGCGTGGGCGACCGGACCATGGCAGGCCAGGGCGCGGCCGCCAGGCCGGCGAGCGACCGGGCCATGAAGGGCCGGGCTGGGGACGTCCGGCGGACGGCGGCGCGGACCGGGGCTCGGACCGGCGGCAGCGGCGGGAGCCCTCGCAGGGCTGGCCGCCGCCGGGAGAGGGCCCGCCGGCGGGCCCATGGGCGCAGCCGCACCACACCGACGGCCCCGGCGTCGCGGACCATCGCCTCGACCACTCACGTGCTGGCGATCCGCTCACTGAACGTCAGCTCGTCAGTTCCGCTGATCCCGCGGGTGCCGAAGGTCGGCCCGTCCCTGAGCCGGGAGCCGGTGGTGGCGCGGGCCGGCCGTCCCGCCGCCGGTCGGCGGGATCGGCGACCGGCGGCCGCCTCGGCCGGATCGTCTTCGGCGGCATCCTCGGCGGTGTCGCGCTGGGCCTGCTCTTCGTCTCACAGGACCACTGGCGGCGGGGGTTGCTCACCGCGGGCGGTGTCCTTCTTGTGGCCGCCCTACTGCGGCTGTGCCTTCCCACCCGGCAGGTGGGGATGCTCGCCGTGCGGGGCCGGGTCTTCGACACCGTGACCCTCGTCGTGCTGGGCACGGCTGTGATCGTGCTCACCTCCACCGTGCCGTACAGCGGTGGCTGACCCGACCCGTCCACCGAAAGCGGCTGTTGGGGTCACGGTCTGGCACGACGCCGCCGGCGAACGCCGTGCGCGGCTGCGCACGGCCGGCCCGAGCGGGCGTGGCGCACGTCGCCGACCCGTGCCCTGGATCCGACTCGCGCGATAGCCTCGGCTGGTCATCGGACAACCGTGCACAGATGAGCGGGGCGAAGCGCGCCTATGGCGAACCGTCACGTAGCCCTGATCCTCGGCGGCGGCACCGGGCCCGAGCTGACCGATGCTCCCCTGTGGGGTGGCCAGCCCGTCGCCGAAGAGATCGCCAGGAGGGCACGTCGGTCACCTGCGACCACTACGCCGGCGCCTGAAGACCCCGCCGTGGGCACCGCCGAGATCGTCGACGCGATCATCGCGATACTGGGGAGCTGATCAGTCCAATGCCCGGAAAAGTCACTGTCGTCGGGGCCGGTTTCTACGGTTCGACGACCGCGCAGCGACTTGCTGAGTACAACATCTTCGACACGGTCGTCATCATCGACATCGTCGAGGGCAAGCCGCAGGGCCAGGCGCTCGACCTCAATCAGTCCCGGTCGATCGAGGGCTTCGAGACCAAGGTCGTCGGGACCAACGACTACGCCGACACCGCCGGTTCCGACGTGGTCGTCATCACCGCCGGCCTGCCCCGTAAGCCGGGCATGAGCCGGATGGACCTCATCGAGGTCAATGCCAAGATCGTCCGTCAGGTGTCGGAGAGCATCGCGAAGACGTCGCCGGACGCGGTCGTCGTCGTGGTCTCCAACCCGCTCGACGAGATGACCGCGCTCGCCGCGAACGTGCTGGGCTTCCCGCGCTCGCGGGTGCTCGGCCAGGCGGGCATGCTCGACACCGCCCGCTTCACCGACTTCGTCGCGGAGACGCTGAACGTGCCGGTCGCGTCGGTGAAGACCCTGACGCTGGGCTCGCACGGCGACACGATGGTCCCGGTGCCCTCGCAGTGCACCGTCGACGGCAAGCCGTTGAGCGACCTCCTCCCGGCGGACAAGATCGAGGAGCTGGTCAACCGGACCCGCAACGGAGGCGCGGAGGTCGTCGCGCTGCTCAAGACCGGTTCGGCCTACTACGCTCCGTCCGCGGCGGCGGCCCGCATGGTCAAGGCGGTCGCCGAGGACTCCGGCGCCGTCATGCCGGTCTGTGCCTGGGTACAGGGCGAGTTCGGTATCTCCGACGTCTACCTCGGCGTGCCCGCGCAGATCGGCGCCGGGGGCGTGAAGAAGGTTGTCGAGATCGACCTGACCGGCTCCGAGCTCGCCGCGCTCAAGACGGCCGCCGAGGCCGTGCGCGCCAAGCAGGCGGACGTCGCCAGCCTGTAGCGGCGGCGACCAGCCGACAGCTGACCAGCCGGTAGCTTTCGCTCCGCCGGCCCACGCACCCACAGGACGCGCTCGGACCCCGGGAACCTCCGGGACCACCGACCCTGCGGGCCCGCTGGGCCGGCGGGTGAGCGTGGGCCGGTGGGTGAGTGAGGTCCGGTGGGTGAGTGAGGGCGAGCGTGGGCGAGTTCGGGTGGGCTCAGCGCGCCGCGGTGAACACACGCCGCAGCCCGAGCCGGGCCAGTGACCCGGCCGGGATCGTTCCCTTACCCAGCCCGATCTCGACGAGGCTGTCGTACAGCTCGGTGCGGCGGCTGGCGGAGCGGACCGCGGCGTCCATCAGCGGGCGGTGGCGGCCGGCGAGCCCGGCGAGCAGCGACGTGTGCCGCAGGTGCCTGCCCAGCTCGCCGTCCAGGGCGCGTCGGTAGGCCCGCCCGGCGGCCGGGCCCGGGTCGGTGATCGCCGCCTGGCCGGCCAGCGATCCCGACAGCAGCGCGTAGTAGATGCCCTCACCGGTCAACGGATTGATCAGCGACGCGGCGTCCCCGGCGAGGAGCACGGGGCCGTCCGGCAGTCGTGGGCGGTGCGTGGACAGCGGCAGGTGGTGTGCGCGCAGGGTGCCCTCGTAGGCGGGGGTGTCCGGCAGCAGCCGGGCCAGCGTCCCGTGCAGGACGGCCTTCGGTGTCGTGCCCGCCGCGCGCAGCCGCGAGCGGAGCATGCCGTACCCGATGTTGGCCCGGCCGTCCCCGATCGGGAACGACCAGGCGTAGGCCGGCCAGCCCTCGTCCGTCATCTCGATGAGCTGCTCGGGCGGGCGGTCGTCCTTGGGTGCGTCCGCGTAGGCACGGACGGCGATCGCCAGACCCTCGGGCGGGTTCGGTGCGATGCCCAGCGCCCGGCGCACGGTCGAGTTCGCGCCGTCCGCGCCGACGACGACCCGTGCGCGCAGCACGCCGCCGTCCACGGTGACCACCGGCTCGCCCCCGCCGCCGGCGGTGACCTCCAGCGAGCGCACCCGCCGCCGGAGGAACTCGGCGCCGCGGGCGCGCGCGGCGGCGACGAGGCGGGCGTCGAAGACCTCCCGCGGGATCACGTGCGTCGCCCGCTCGGACGGCGTGGCGACCTCGGCACCGCCAGGTGTGCGCAGGCGCATCCGGTCCACCGGGCGGTACCCGCTGGTCGCGTCGGTGATGCCCAGTGCGCGCAGGACGTCCACGCCGTGCGGTGCGATGCCGTCCCCGCAGGTCTTGTCGCGGGGGAAGTCCGCGGCGTCGACGATCACGACCCGGGCGTCGGGCCGCAGTTGCAGCGCCCGCAGCGCAGCCGCGCTGCCCGCCGGGCCGCCGCCCACCACGAGCAGGTCTACCGGCGGCCCGTTCCCGGTGCCGGGAACGGCGGCGTGGACGGGGCTGGGTGCGTGGATGGGCACGCCAGCCAGTGTGGCAGCCGGCGTCCCGGCACCGGTCGGCCGGCAGTTCGTAGAGTGCCGGACATGGATGCGCTCAGGCAGCTGGACACGTGGCCCGTGCGGACGGCTGCGGCCGTCGTGCTGCGGTCGCCGGGCACGGGCGGTGCCGGTGGTGCGGCCGGTGCCGGTGGCCCCCGGGCCGTGGCCACCCAGGTCGGCGTGGCAGGCGATCCGACGGTCCGGTTCCGGCTCGCGTCGGTCTCCAAGCTGATGAGCGCCTACGCGGTGCTCGTCGCGATCGAGGAGGGTGCCCTGGCGCTGGACGAGCCGGCCGGCCCGGAGTCGTCGACGGTGGCGCATCTGCTCGCGCACGCCTCCGGTCTCGCGTTCTCGGGCGATCGGGTGATGGCCCGCCCGGGCACCCGCCGCATCTACTCGAACACCGGTTTCGAGGAGCTCGGGCGTCATCTCGAGCGGGTCACGGACATCCCCTTCGATGTTTACCTGGCGGAGGCCGTTTTCCGGCCGCTGGGAATGGGGACGGCCGTCCTCGAAGGTTCGCCGGCGCATGCGGTGACGGCGACGCTGGCGGATGTCGGCGCGTTCGCCGCGGAACTGCTGGCGCCGAGCCTGGTCTCCGCGGCCACGTTCGCCGCGGCGACCTCGGTCGCCTTTCCGGGCCTTGCGGGGGTGCTTCCGGGTTTCGGCGCGCAGCACCCGAACGACTGGGGCCTCGGGTTTGAGATACGCGGAACCAAGAGCCCGCATTGGACGGCTGCCACCAACAGCCCTGCGACTTTCGGCCATTTCGGGCGCTCGGGAACCTTCGTCTGGGTCGACCCAGCGGTGAACGTCGCGTGCGTAGTACTGACCGATCGGGATTTCGGCGACTGGGCGGGCGCGGCCTGGCCGGTTCTCTCCGCGGACGTCCTGGCTGAGCTGGAGATGGCCCGGACGGCCTGAGCGCCACAGGCCCGCCGGCTGGATTCGTCCTGTGATCGGGTGACCGACTCGGGTGCCCGCCGGGTGCGGCCGCCGCGATGCCTGTTCTGTCCTCGGGCGGTCGCGCACTGATGTCAACCCTGGTCCGGAGAAGACAGCGTGGTCTCGTGGGCCATGATGGCGCCATGGTTGGTCGGCAGAGCTCGTCCCGCGACCGCTGGTCGGCCCTTCCGCGGCCCGGCCGGATCCGCGTGACGTGAAGGACTCCGTGCGGTCCATAGGCGTGGCGATCGGTGTTCCGGAACCTTTCCGGACCGAGCTCCAGGACTGGCGGGAACGGCTCGGTGATCCGAATGCGGCCCTCATCGTGCCGCATGTCACGCTGCTCGGCCCGACCGAAGTGCCCGCCTCCCAGCTCCCCGCCGTCGAGCGTCACCTGACGGAGGTCGCCGGAGGCGCCGAGCCGTTCGTGATCCATCTGCGTGGTTCCGGCACCTTCCGGCCGCTGTCCGCGGTGGTGTTCGTGACCCTCGCCATGGGAATCTCCTGCTGCGAACTTCTGGAGAAGGCCGTCCGGTCTGGTCCGTTGGACCGTCCCGTGCGCTTCTCGTACCACCCGCATGTCACGGTCGCGCACGATGTCGACGAGGAGTCGCTGGACCGTGCCTTTGAGTTGCTGGCCGAATATCGGGCGCAGTTCGAGGTGACAGGTTTCGGGCTCTACGAACGCGGCGATGACTGCGCCTGGCGCCAGTTGCGTCATTTTCCCTTCGCGGGCGGGGGTGGCAGACCGAGGTGACAGGACCACGGGAAGCGGTGAAGGCGGGCGTGGGAACGGTGAGCGGCGCCGCGGGCGCGGTGCGGCGCCGTCGCCCGTTCATTGACCACACGGTGCGTGCGTACGGTCGCTATACGTCGGACGGCGGTGACCGGCTCGCCGCGTCCACGACATATTTCGCTTTCCTGTCCTTCTTCCCGATCGTGGCGCTGGTCTTCTCGATCGCAGGGTTCGTCGTGGACACCTATCCCGACGCCCAGGCCAAGCTCACCGAACAGATCAACGACTATCTGCCCGGCCTGGCCGACAGACTGGACGTCTCGACCATCGGCCATGCGAAGGTCGGCGCCGGCCTGATCGGTCTCGCCGGTCTCCTCCTGGCCGGGCTGGCCTGGGTCTCGGCGCTGCGCGACAGCATCCGGCTCGTCTGGCACCAGAGCCTGGAGACCGGCAACTTCATCGTGCAGCGCCTGCGGGACATCGCGATCCTCACCGGTCTCGGCCTGACCCTGCTCGTCTCGCTCGTCGTCACCAGCCTGGCGACGTCCGCGACCGGGGTGTTCCTGCGCTGGGTCGGGCTGGAGGGGAGCACGGCCGCCGCCTGGGCCACCGGGCTGCTCGCGCTCGTGGTCGCGCTCGCCATCGACGCCGCCGTGTTCGTCTACATCTTCTGGCGGTTGCCGGAGCGCACCAACCGGCAGCGGGTGCTGCGCGCGGCCGCGCTGGGCGCGGTGGGCATCGAGCTGCTCAAGCTGCTCGGGACCTGGCTGGTCGGTCAGACCACGTCCAACCCGGTCTACGGCATCTTCGCGGTCATGGTCGGCCTGCTCATCTGGATCAACATCGTGATGCGCTGGATGCTGTTCGTCGCCGCCTGGGCGGTGACGGCACCGTACGCGTCGGACGTCCACCCGTCCGGTACCGCCCCGGCCGACCCGGCGGGCCCCGACCTTGCCGGGGCGGACGGGCCCGGGCCGGAGGGGGACCGCGTTGCCCCCGAGCCGCCGGCCGTCCGGTCCGCGCGATCCTGGCGTGACGACCGGAGCACCCACGACGATCACGATGGCCACGATGGCCACGATGGCCACGCCGGCGAGGACGGCGAGGACGGCCGCTCCTGGCGACCGCGATGGCCCTGGCGGCGCGGCGCGGCGCGCCCGGCGGACCGGGCGCCGGTCGGGCGCTGACCGGCGCGCCACGCCTCAGGGACCAGGCGGCCTCAGAGCGGGCGGCCTCAGGGCTGGGGGAGTTCGAGGACTGGGCGGGCTCAGGGGCGGGGCGAGCGGGCCGTGCCGAACGGTGGAGTGTCGGTGCGGGACGAGTCGGCCCGGCTCCGCCCCGGTTCGGGGTGCAGCGAGGGCAGACCAACGAGGTGGCGCTGGCCGTTGGCGTCGGTGCGCGGCCGGGGAGCCGACGCGGCGGAGCGGGTCGCCTGGTACTCCTCGACGACGCTCTGCCGCTCCCGGCGGGCCCGCGCCGCCGCGCTGTCCCGCCGCGTCCTGTTGGTGCCTCTTCGGTGGCCTCTTCTCCCCGGAACTTCTCCTGGGGTCGTGGAGCGTCCGCGCCGTCCGCCGGACTGCCCGAGGCCCGCTGCATCCCACCGGCCCGCGCTGCCGCTGCCGGAGCGGGTGGTGCGCCCGGTGGCCCTCCCGGCCACGCCGCGCCGGCGGCGGACCCGCCCGAACACGGTGAGGGCCGTCGCGACGACCGTGACGGCGAGGGCCGTCCAGGTGACGGCGCCCACGTCTCCGGCGTCGCCGGTGGTGGCCCGCCCGGGCGGGCTGCCGCCGTCCTGTCCGGCGCCGCGGCTGTCGGCGCGCCCGGCGCGCTCGCCGGTGCCACCCGGTGCGGCGCCGGGGGCCACGGCCCCACCGGCGGTGGTCGGGTCGCCTGGTGTCACGTCGGAGGGCCCGGCGAGCCGACCCACCGGGCGGACGTCGGCCGCGTGCGCGAAGCCCCAGTCGAGCAGCGCCCGCGCGTCCGTCCCGTAGGCCGGCGCCGTGCGCAGTAGCGAGACGATGAGCGTCCGGTCGTTCCTGGTCGCCGCGCCGACGAACGTCGCCCCGGCGGCGACCGTGTAGCCGTTCTTGATGCCGATGGTGCCCTCGTAGCTGCCGATGAGGGTGTTGTGGTTCGCGATCTCGAAGCGTTCGTCGCCGCGGCCCGGCAGCGAGGCACGCGGGATGGTCAGGTAGCCGCGCACGATGGGGTCGTTGAGCGCTGCCCGCCCGATCACCGCCAGGTCGTGGGCCGTCGTGTGCTGACCGGGGGCGTCGAGACCGGTGGGATCGCCCGCGACGGTCTCCGACGCGCCGAGCGAGGCCGCGAGCCGGTTCATCCGGTCCAGTACGGCCTCCCGGCCGCCGGCCGCCTCCACCAGCGCGACCGTGGCGTCGTTGCCGCTCGCGATCAGCATCGCCGTCGCGAGGTCGCGCACGGTGTAGCGGACGCCGGGGACGAGCCCGACCCGGGTGCCGTCCACCTGGGCGGCCTGGTCGCTGATAGTCACCTCACGGTCTGGCGGGAGCCCGGGGAGCACGGTCAGCGCGGTGAGCATCTTCATCGTGCTCGCCGGCAGGTCCGGGAGGTGCGCGTTGTGCGCCGCGAGGATCGCGCCGCTGCCGGCGTCCGCGACGAGCCACGCCTCGGCGGTGATGCCGGCCGGCGGTGGCACGGTGGTCTCCGCGGCGCCTGTGGTCTCCGCGGTGTCCGCCTGGTCGGTGGCGCCCGCCGTGCCAGTTGTGCCTGCTGTGCTGGTAGTACCGGCGGACATGCCCGCCGCCGTTCCGCCGGCGCTCGCCGGGCCGGCCTCGTCCGCGGTGGACGATGTCGTACCGGCGGACGCCGTCCCGGACGCCCCGGTCGCCGTCGAGGCCGCGGCGAGCGGCTCGACGGCGAGGGCACCGGCCGGGAGCGTGCCGGCGGTCAGCGGGCGGGCGGGCGGCCTCCTGGCAGGCAGCGGATCGCCCCCGGCCATGGCAGCTGACGGTGGTGCGGTGCCCAGAACGAGGACCAGGGCCGAGGCCAGCCCCACCGCGGCGCTCACCACCCGGCGGAAACGCTCGGGCGGATCGGTACGTCGTGGATCGGTACGTCGCGGATCGGGGTGGTGCGGGTCGGGCGGGGTGAGACCCTCCCGAGCGTCCTCATCGGTGCGGCGCTCGAGCGGGCCGGATCGGGGTCGACGCGTCCGGCCGGCATGCACCTACCGAACGTTACCGGTCGATCTTCATCCGGTGAGTTTGTCGTGTCACGTGTCTCGGATTCGTGCTCGCGTCGGTCGGATGGGTACCTTTCGTCCGGCCCGCGAACCACTTCGCGCCGGGACGAGAAGATGGCCCTGTGTGGCTGCCCCGTCCGGGGAGAGCGCGCCCGGCGCCGGGACGACGACCAGAGCCGGCTCCGGGACGGTCGCGGTGTCCTGACCCGCGTGATCCGCCGGCGCATCCGCCGACGCCGTCGGGTGTGCGTGTGCGGGCTCGTCCACTGTCAGTGTCGCGACTGTTGACGTACCGGGTACGGACGGCCAGGCCACGCCGCCGCGCGCGGGGCGCTGCGCCGACCCGTTCGGGGTGGCCGCGAGGGGGTGCGCCGCCGGTGCCGTGGGCTGGAGCACCATGCGGAGCAACGCCTCGATGTCACCACGCAGTGACTCGAGCTGGTTCGTCAGCTCACCGCGCACGTACTGCCGTGTGGCGGCGTCGCTCTGGGCGAGGCGCAGCGCCGCCACCTCGCGGGCCAGGAACTCGGTGTCCTCACGCATCCGGATGGCCGCCGCCCGGTCCTCCGCGAGCGAGGCACGGTCCCGGTCATCCTGCCGGTTCTGCGCGAGGAGGATCAGCGGGGCGGCGTAGGCCGCCTGGGTCGAGAACGCCAGGTTCAGCAGAATGAACGGGTAGGGATCCCAGCGCATGAGCGGCAATGCGATGTTGAGTGCGATCCAGACGATCACCACACAGGTCTGGATGGCCAGGTAGCGGCCGGTACCGAGGAAGCGCGCGATGGTCTCGGCGCCGCGGCTGATCGTCTCGCGGTCCACCCGGCCCGCGATCAGTGGAGATCGGCCGGCGACCGGGATGTCGAGCCGGTCCGATCCGGTTCCCCGGCGTGCCGCGAGACGGCTGGCGGTGTTGATGCTCATAGGAGGTCCCCTCCGCGCTCGGCCGTCGCGAACGGACGGAGCCGATACGCACTTCAGAGCAGGCTGCGCGGGAGAAATCCCATCGCGGCCCGGGTCGACACGTTGCTGATCGACCGCACCTGCCGGAAAGGAACCCGGGAGATCACCTGACCCCGGGCGTCATGGACGCGGGCTGGACTGACTGGCCGTGCCGGCCGCCACGAGGAGGGGCGGCCGCGCCGACGGAACCATCCGCCGCGGACCGATCGTCAGCCGGCGTCCACCAGCAGGAAGCGGCTGTTACTGGAGCACCCGCCAGGACTCACAGCGGCCACCTCCTCTGGTCGGCCTCCGTAGAGGATCCAAATGTTGTTGTCAAGGATAGCCGCCCCTTGCGATTGTTCCGCTATGGGGTCGTCCGTGACCTGTGTCGCGCCGCCGTCACATGCTGTCGTGCCGCCGGTGATCTCGCCTGGTAGCCGGCCCCGCGGGCGGTTCCCGCCGCGTGGGTCGGGTAGTGGATGGCGGGATCACCAGACCGCGCGGACTCCTCTCGAAACGGATCACTCATGCTGGCTTTCGGTTGCGCCTACTGTGGCCAGCTTGTGTTCTTCGAGAACTCGACGTGTCTGCGCTGCGGGTCGGCGCTGGGGGTGGCACCATCCGCGCGACGCCTGATCACCCTCGTCGACGCCGGCGACGGACTGTTCCGGGAGCGGCCCGCGGTGGCCGACGAGGCGGCGGCTCTCGCCGCCGAGATCACCGCGCCCGCCGGGGCCCCTGGAGCCGGGATCCCTGGAGGAGACCGGTCCGTCCCGGCCGAGCCACAGCAGCCACGGTACCGGCGGTGCGGCAACATGGAACTCGCCGGCTGCAACTGGCTCGTCGAGCTTGCCCCTGGCGCGGCCGGGCCGCCACCCGGGCAACTGTGCGCCTCCTGCCGGCTCACCCGCACCCGCCCCAACGACGCGGACACGTCCGCCGCCGAGCTGTTCGTGCGGGCCGAGGCGGCCAAGCGACGCCTGGTCTTCCAGCTCCTCGACCTCGGGCTGCCGGTCGTCTCCTACGCCGACGACCCCCGCGGGGGACTGGCGTTCGACCTACTCAGCAGCACCTACGAGAACGTCGTGACGGGCCACGGTGACGGGGTGATCACCCTGGATCTCGCCGAATCCGACGACGCGCACCGGGAGAGCGTCCGCGCGCGCCTCGGCGAGCCGTACCGGACGCTGCTCGGCCACTTCCGGCACGAGACGGGCCACTACTACTGGCCCAGGCTCGTCGGGGCAGACCCGGCCGTGACCGGACGATTCCGCCAGCTCTTCGGCGACGACCGCGCCGACTACGGTGAATCCCTCGAACGCCACTACAAGGAGGGGGCGCCGGGGGCCTGGAGCGAGCGGTACGTCAGCGCCTACGCCACGATGCACCCGTGGGAGGACTGGGCCGAGACCTTCGCCCACTACCTGCACATCATGGACGCCCTGCAGACCGCCGCCGAGTACGGCCTGCGCACCGACGGCCCGGACCCGAGGCGCTTCGGTGTCGACCTGGAACGCTTCGTCGCCCGGCCGGCGCCCCTGCCGCCCGCCGCCCGCCGCGCCACGGCCGGCTTCGACGAGATCGCGGCCCAGTGGCTCCCGCTCACCTACGCCCTCAACGCGGTCAACCGCAGCATGGGCTTCGATGATCTCTACCCGTTCGTCCTGACGTCCACCGTGCTGGACAAGCTGAGCTTCGTCCACGACCTCGCGACGGCCCGCGCCACGCGGTGACGGCCGCGCCGTCGTTACAGCCACATGGACGTGACGGCCCTCGTCGGCGGGCCGGCCACCGCGGTGACACTCGGGTCAGCGGCTGGCCCGGCCGGCGGCGTCGGCTGCCAGGATCGCGTCGACGATCATCGGCGGGTCGAGGTCGAAGGGCTCGTTGTGGGCTGTCTCCCCGTCGGCGAGCGCCCGGACGGCGATGCCGCGCAGCAGCTCGATCGGCGGATCCGCCAGCCCCACCTGGGCGAGTGTGCGCGGCAGCCCCACCCCGCCGCAGAACGCGAGCACCTCGGCCAGCTCCTCCTCCGGCCGTCCCTCGACCACGAGCTGGACGATCAGCCCGAACGCGACCTTCTCGCCGTGCAGATACCGGTGGGTCTCCGCGGCCACGGTCAGGCCGTTGTGCACCGAGTGCGCCACGGCCAGCCCACCCGACTCGAAGCCCAGCCCCGACAGCAGCGTGTTCGCCTCGACGACCCGCTCCAGCGCCGGTGTCACCGCGCCGGCGCGCACCGCGCGGATCGCCGCCGCCGCGTCGTCGAACAGGATGCGTCGGCACAGCTCGGCCAGCGCGCCGGCCGTCGCCGTCTGCGCGCCGTCGAGCTGGTTGGCGCGCCGGGCCTCGCCGACGGTACGGGCCTCGTACCAGGTGGCGAGCGCGTCGCCGATCCCGGCGACCAGCAGGCGGGCCGGCGCCGCGGCGACCGCGGTGGTGTCGACCAGGACCAGATCCGGGTTGCGTGGGTAGAACAGGTACCGCTCGAACGCCCCGTCCTGGGAGTACACGACGGACAGCGCGCTGCACGGTGCGTCGCTGGACGCGGTCGTCGGGCAGGTCACCACCGGCACGTCGAGCGCGGCGGCCGCCGCGCGGGCGGTGTCGAGCACCTTCCCGCCACCGGCACCGACGATCACCGTCGCCTCCGGGTCACGCGCCGCCGAGACGACCCGGTCGATCTCCTGGTCGCTGCACTCGCCGCCGAACAGGTGCACGGAGTAGGGGATGCCCGCGCCGTCCAGGCTCGTCCGCCAGGTGTCCTCGAGCAGGCGCAGCGGGGCCCCGCTCGTCACGATGACCGCCGGGCCGGTCAGGCCGAGGCGGGCCATTTCCGGCCCGAGCGCGGCGGTGGCATCCCGACCCTGGACATATCGACCCGGCGACCCGAACACGGCGAGCATGGACGATTACGGTAGCGGTTCCGCCGGGCTGCGCCAGCATGTCCGCTCCCCGGTGCGCGATCGAAACGCCGGCGGCTGGGTAGGCCCGGAGCTGGCAGGACAGACATGTCACGTCGAGACACCTCGCGCGGCGCGGCTCGCGTGCCCATCGGCCGACCGCCGTCGGCGTCGCGTGGTCCGCGGTCTCGGCGGGGAGGAGGCCGGCGTGCTGCTCGCGGAGGAACTGCTGCTACTCGCACTGGACCCGGAGAAGGGGAAGCCGGTCAACTCGTCCCGCGCGGCGGTGACAGTCGGGATGAGCGGCGCGCTGATCGCCGAGCTCGCCCTCGACGGCCGCGTCGAGCTGGACGGCGAACGGTTCGTCCCGGTCTGGCCCGCGCCGGGGCACCCGCTGCTGGCCGAGGCCAGCAGCCACCTTGACCGCATGCGTGGGGACAGGAAGGTGAAGCGCGCCGCCGACCAGATCCGCGCGCTGGACAAGGCGCTCGACGGCACCTGGGACAGGGTCGTCGGTGGCCTGGTCGAGAGCAGGGTGCTGGCCCGCGACCGCCGCCGTGTCCTGCTCTTCCCGGTCACCAGGTACCGGGTGCGCCAGACCCGGGCCCGCGAGGACGTCCTGCGCCGGGTCCGGGCGGCGGCGTCCGACGGCGGGTCGATGGACCCGCGCACCGCCACGGTGCTGGCGCTGTCCGGGCCGTCGCGGCTCCTCGAGGTCGTCGCGCCCGAGAGGTCGGGCCGGGACCACGCCCGTGCGCGCATCGAGGCCGCGACCCGGAACACGCCCGTCACGCCCGCGGTCAAGAAGGTGCTCGACGAGGCGGCCGCGGCCATGGTCGCGATCACCGCCGCGACGTCGGCCGCCACGTCGGCGGCCACGATCTCGTCGAGCTGACCGGCGCGGCACCGCCGCGGACGACGAGCTCCCGGCGCAGGACCCACTTTTCCGCGGCACCGAATACCGTTTATGCGCCTGCTCCGGGAACGCGGTCGAAGGGCTCGGGTCGCCGGTCGGTCCGGGCGTGCCTACCGTGGATTTCCCGATGGCACCCCGCGGATCGGAAAAGGACACTCCTGGGCTGGGCGGGCCTCGGCTGAAACCGGCGACGTCTCGACCGGGAAAGGTCGTCGGAGGTCGTGCGGACGCTTTCGAGGGGGCGGATTCCATGAGACTTCTGACGGTGGCAATCGCCGGCCGATCATCGTCGGGCTCTACCTGGCCCCGATCGCCGCGATCTTCTTCCTGTGGTTCCTCGCCGCCACCCGCGCGCGGATCGAGGGCCGGAGAACCGGCTCGTCGCCACCGTCTTTCTCACGAGCGGCCTGCTGTTCGTCACCTGTCTGCTCGCGGCGAGCGCGGCCTGGGGGGAGCCTCGCGGCGGCCGTCGAGTTCCTCGACATAGGCCCGTTTATCGACGCGTCCACGCTCGGCCGTCGCGGCGGCGCCCTCTCCCGACCGGTCGTCGTGATCGGCTACCTGGCCGCCTTCGTCCTGCTGTCCTGGGTCCCTTACCTGGACCAGCTCGCCCGGGTGCTTCCTCTGGACCTGCCTGGTCGGCATCGAGATCCTCCGGACCGGAATCCGCCCCAGAACCTGAGGCCCCACCCGGGAGCCGGCGTCGGGAGGTTCTCCGTCGAGGCTGATTCGGCGTTACGCGCGGCGGTCACGGCATTGGGAGCAGACGGAGGTAGGACCAGGCCCGTTCGCTGATCGCTCCATGCGTGGCGGCCTCGGCGCCACGACGGTCAAGTTTGGCGACGATCGCGGCCTGGATGTCCGGGTCGCCCGCCGCCATCTCACCGAGCAGCCGGTGCCACTGCCGGACAGCATCCTTCGCCTCATCGCTCGTCAGGGCGGCACCTGTCTCGACCAGCGTGCGGATCGTGGTGTCCAGTTCGCGCGCCCGTCCCGTCCAGTCCGCCAACGCGGTGCTCGAGTGGCGAGCCTTGAGCCGCTGGAGCTGCTCCGGCGTGAAGGTGGAACCAGTCATGATCTCCTCCAACGCGGTGAGAACGCTGTCGCTGTCAGCGTGTTCGGCTGTTCTGATCCGGCGGCGAGCCAGCTCGAGATCGGCAATCCGGTCGTCGAGCTCGCGACGTCGGACGCGGATCAGGGCGGCCAGCAGGGCGTCGTCGCCGTCGATGACCTCGCCGACTTCGGCGAGCGAGAGGCCGACCATCTGAAGCGCGAGGACATGCCGGACGCGGACCGCGTCGCTCGGCCGGTAGCGGCGGTGACCGCTCGCCGTGCGCGTGGCGCGCACGAGCCCGATGGCGTCGTAGTGGCGCAGCGAACGCACGCTGACTCCGACGGAGCTCGCGAGTTGCCCGATTGTCCATGTCTCGGCAGGCGGGTGCATGCGTACGACGGTAGAACCTGACACAGCGAGAGGATCAAGTCGATTTCTGTGGACACGCTGGAAGCGCGTCAGCCTGGTTCCTGATCGCAGTCGGCGTCTGGACGTGGGCCATCTGGCCCAATTTCCTTCGGAACGTGTGGAAGGATGATCGTTCCTGGGACGACGGCCCGACCGGCTTCTTCACGGTCCACCTGGTCCTGACCGTCGTCTCGCTCGCCATCGGCTCCGTCGTCGGCTGGCTCGGCATCCGCGGTGTGCAATCGGTTCGGGACCGCGACTTGGCTACGCAGCCACGAAGGCCGTGAGCTGAAATATCGCTGCGGCGGCTGTATCACTGGCTGCCACGCCCCTCGGCAGATCTCCTTCATCGGGCTGCCGAAATCCGAGTGCCTCACGAAGTGGTAGCCTACGGAGATCTTGAAAGCGGCGTCGAAAATCTCCAGGGAGAGCGCATAGGCCCGGTAGAATGTTGCGGGGCCTTCTCGTCAAACCCTTGTAAAAGAGCAGAGTCTCCCTGTTCGAAAAGAGCACGACGAACCCCGTGCCCCGAATTCCGTGCCGCTCGACTTTCCTTCGCCTTCGATTCTGCACTGGTTGACCAGGTCCGCGATCCGCAGCCAGTCGGTCGGGTGGACGGTCTCGATATCGAACGCTTCAGAAGCCAGGTCCGCGAGGAAACGCAGTTCGGCCTGCGTGCTGAGCCGGCTACCGAGAAGGTAAACCACCTCGGTGATCACAAGGGTGGAGACGGTCGGCGGGCCGGGATAGGTCTCCAGCAGGTCCGCGCAGGCCTCGTGATGTTGATCGTCGGCGTCGACATACGCGTAGAGAGGGCCTGCGTCGACCACGAGGGCTATGGCGCCACCTCGCTGGCAAGGATCTCCTCCATGCGTTCGGAGACGTCCTGTCGCCCGCTGCGGCCCGCGCCCCGAGCGCCGAGCACACGCCGGCCGCTGGCGGCCTCGCCCCGTTCGAGCAGCTCGGCAAGGCCCGCCGGCACGATCGCGGCCAACCGCCGGCCGCTATCCGTCAGGTAGACGACCTGACCGGAGGCGGCAGCCTCCCGGACGACCTCGGCAAGTTGGTCATCGGGTAACGGGGCGGCATCTCCGTCAGGGCGACATCGTAACTGTGGTGCACTCGCTCACCCGCTATCGATCTTCTTGCTCGGGAGGTGGGGCGCATCTGTGGTCCTCACCGCTCAAGCGACAAGCAGTCGCTCGACGATCACGATCTGTACATCACATGCGGATCGGTGAGCCAAGCGGCTCGCTCTCCGCCGAGACGCTCCGCGAGCGGCTTCCGATCGGCTGCTACTCGGGTTTGCCGGCCCACAGGTCGGGGCCGAAGACCTCGTACTGGATGCGCTGGGCGGGAACGCCTCGGTCGAGCAGGCCGGCGCGGATGTCCCGCATGAACGGGATGGGGCCGCACAGGTGGACCCGGGCGTCGGCCGGGACCGGTACCCGGGCGAGGTCGAGGAGCCCGAGGTACTCGTGTGCCGCCAACTCGCCGTCTGCCCGCTCATACCAGGTGCGCAGGTCGAACGAGCGCAGCAGCCGGCCGAGCGAGACGAGTTCTGCGTGCAGCGGGTGCGTCCGTGGTGAGCGGTCGGCGTGCGCGATCACGACCTGGCGGTCGGGCCGCGCGCGGGCCAGGTGGGCGAGCATGGCGACCGTCGTGGTGATTCCGATGCCGGCGCTGATCAGCAGCAGCGGGCCATTGCCAGCGGGCAGCGTGACGTCGCCGGCGGGTGCGCTCAGCTCGAGGATGTCCCCGTCCTTCACGCTGTCATGCAGGAAGCTGGAGACCAGGCCGTCGGGGGCTCCGCTCGCGCCGGCCACCCGGCGCACCGTGATCCGGAGTGA
Organism: Frankia sp. Hr75.2; assembly: GCF_949319125.1. NCBI lineage: Bacteria > Bacillati > Actinomycetota > Actinomycetes > Frankiales > Frankiaceae > Frankia > Frankia sp. Hr75.2. The sequence goes on from NZ_CASGGV010000111.1 coordinate 202,324, forward strand.
GTCCGCACCGGGCGCGTTGGACAGCGTGTACTGGCGCGGCTGCCGACGACCGTCCGGGAGGTCCACGGCGACCGAGACGTACTGCCCGGGCAGGTGGGACGGTAGGGGTCCGTCGTCCGCGGGAACCAGCTCGAACGACACGACGCCCTCGGCGTCGGGCACTCGCGCCGCCACCCGCCACCGCCGCCAGGGCTGGGCCGGGTCCACTCCGGCCTGCTGGTAGAGCCGGGCCTCCTCCGCGATCAAGGAGACCGCGAACAACCAGTAGACCTCGTCCCACGCGGCGTGGACCTCTGGCGTGACGGCGTCGCCGAGGACCTCGCCGACCGCGGCGAGCAGGTGCCTGCCGACGATCGTGTACTGCTCGGGGAGGACACCGAGGGAGACGTGCTTGTGCGCGATGCGTTCGAGCACCGGGCCGAACGGCGTGTCGCTCGTGCCGACGAGGTGCTGGGCGAAGGCCACGACGGAGGCGGCCAGCGCTCGACGCTGGACCCCGTTGGCCTGGTTGCCCTGGTTGAACAGGCGGAGCAGCTCCGGATGGGCGGCGAACACGCGGTCGTAGAACGCCGAGGTGATGGCGACTCCGTGCGCCGCCACGGCGGGGGCGGTGGCGCGTACGACGTCGGTCGACCGTTCGGACAGCATGGCGGAACCTCCGTGCGGCAGCAGGGTGGGAAGGGTGACGGGGCTGGCCGGCCTGCCTACGGGCCAGCCCGGCCGGGGGGTGTCAGGGCGAGCAGGACCGGCCCGGCGGGTGGGCCGACGAGGTCCTCGATGGTGACCGCGTCGAGCGTCGTCAGGAAGCTCTCCTGTGCCTGGCGCAGCAGTGGCCGCAGCAGGCAGGCGCATCGCAGCGGGCAGGGCGGCGCGTCGCACGCGATGACCTCGCCTGGTCCTTCGAGCGCTCGCACGATCTGCCCGACGCGGGCGTGGGACGCCTCGGGGGCAAGCAGGACACCGCCGGCGCGGCCACGCATCGTGACGATCAGCTCCAGCCGTTGCAGCCTTTGAACGATCTTCGCCATGTGCGTGACCGGTACATCCAGCGACTCGGCGAGATCGCGGACGGTCAGGCGGGACGTGCGCGTCGCCGCGAGCATGAGCACACGCAGCGCAAGATCGGTGGACTGCGTCAGCTGCATCGTTCCGACACCTCCTCGACCGCCACCGGGACCGTCTTCTATGACGTGTAGAAGCTGACGACGGCCACGCTAGCAAAGAGGACTTGGCAGTACCTCTTTCTGCGATGTGACGGTCCCAACCGGGTCGCGGTGCCGGCTGCGCCGCCCACACCCGGGCATGGGTATGGGCATGGGCATGGTCTTTGGTCCTTGCCGGCAGGCCGTCTGGTCGCCTCCGACCGGCCCTCCGCCCCCTGTTTATACAAGCGTCGGTTGTATAAATTCAGGTCACGAGCCGCGTGATCGGGAAGGCATGCGTCGCCGCGAGGGACGGGGCGGGCGTGGCGAGGCCCCAGCACCCCGCGGTCAGGGAGGTGGGCGATGAGGTCCGACCCGAGACCGGCCGCTGCCGGGCGGCGCCACGACGTCCTGCGGGTGCTCAAGGCGGCGAACGGGCCGCGCAGCATCACACAGATCGCCACGAGTCTCGGCGTGCATCCGAACACCGTCCGGTTCCACCTGGACACGCTCGTCGAGAACGGGCAGGTCGAGCGGGCGCCGTCCGACCGCGATCGGCCCGGCCGGCCACCGTCGCTGTTCCGCGCGCGTCGGGGGATGGACCGGACGGGGCCGCGGCACTACCGACTTCTGGCCGAGATCCTCGCCGAGAACCTGGCCGCCGAGCCGGACCCGGGCGCACGGGCGGTCGCGGCCGGTCACGCCTGGGGGCGCGGCCTCGCCGCGGCGACGCCCGGCGCCTCCAGTGAGCAACGGCCTGTCGGGCGCGGCGACGGCGGCGACATCACCGGACCGGCGGAGCCGGCCGAACGGTTGGTTCGGCTGCTCGACTACCTGGGTTTCGCGCCGGATCCGCCGGACACCGCGACGTCCGCCGGCGCCGACCTGCGTGTCGGGCTGCGGCACTGCCCGTTCCTGGACCTCGCCGAGACCATGGCGCGGGTCGTGTGCCCGATTCACCTGGGTGTCATGCGCGGTGCCCTCGAGGCCTGGGCAGCGCCGCTGACCGTCGACCGGCTGGAGCCGTTCGCCGAGCCGGACCTGTGCCTCGCCCATCTGGTCCCCGCGCGGGCCGGCTCATGACCACCGGACAGTCGGTCGCCGTCGCGATGACGTTTCTCTGGCTGGGCATGGTGCTCGCCATCTCGTTCCTGGAGGCGCCGCTGAAGTTCCGCGCCCCCGGCATGACCCTGAAGATCGGCCTGGGTGTCGGTCGGCTGGTCTTCCGGGCGCTCAACACGGTCGAGGCCGTCCTCGCGGTGGTGGTCGTCGCCGCCCTCGCCGCGGACCGGCCTCCTGCGGCCGCCCTCGTCGTCCTCGCGGTGGCGGTCGCGGTGCTCGCCGCGCAGCTCGCGTTCGTCCGTCCGCGGCTGACGCGCCGTTCCGACGCGGTCCTCGCCGGCCTGGACGCGCCCCGCTCGCGCGCGCACCATGCCTACGTCGCGCTGGAGACGGCCAAGGTCGCGACGCTGCTCGCCGGCGGCATCCTCCTGCTGACAACGGCCTGACCGCGAGCCCACCAGACACGGGCCCCACCAGACACGGGAAGGAAGATCGCGCCGTGGAGAAGACCTCATTGACCGCGCTGGCAGACGAGCAACTGGCAGTGGCCCGGCAGGCTCCCGCCGGCCGCGCCGCGCACACCATCCACGGCGGGCACGACCATATGCTGCGTCAGACCGTCATCGCCCTGCTCGCCGGCCGCGAACTCGCCGAGCACGAGAGCCCCGGCGAGGCGACCTTGCAGGTACTGCGGGGCCACGTGCGGCTCACCGCCGGCGAGGAGACCTGGGACGGCGGTGCGGGCGACCACGTCACTATCCCGCCTGTACGCCACGCCCTCGCGGCCGTCGACGACTCGGCGGTTCTCCTCACCGCAGCCGGTCAGGCATTCCGGGCCACATCTCCGTAGACGCTGACCAGCCCGAGCCCGGTTCGATCCCGAGTCACGATGCGTGCCACCCCTCGGGAGCGCTGCTGCCGACCAGGGCGAACACGGTGGCCGTGGCACCGCCACCGCCAGGACGGCGACTGTCGAGTCCACGATCCGACCATCCGCCGACGACAGCGAAGGGCGCAGTACCGACCATCTGGCTGAATTTGTAGAACATTCACCTATGACCTAGGTACTGGTCGGGTGTCGTAGCCACTGGACGCGGCGGCCCGGCCGGGGGATGAACCCCGGCCGGGGCACCCCCCGGTCAGCTCGCGAAGCTGGCGGCCATGCCGGGTTCGTAGCCACCCGCTGGGTTGCGCACGATCACGTTCATCCGGTTGGCCGCGTTGATCAGGCCGAGGAGGCAGACGAGGGCCGCGATCTGGTCGTCGTCGTAGTGCTTGCGGATCTGGGCCCAGGTCTCGTCGGATACGCCGAGGTGGGCGTCGGCGAGCCGGGTTCCCTCTTCGGCGAGTGCCAGCGCGGCTCGCTCGGCCTCGGTGAATACGTCTGCCTCGCGCCAGGCGGCGACCAGGTTGAGTCGGGTGGAGGTCTCACCGGCAGCCGCGGCCTCCTTGGTGTGCATGTCGACGCAGAAGCCGCAGCCGTTGATCTGGCTGGCCCGCAGCGACACCAGCTCCTGGGTGGGCTTTGGCAGCGACGACTGGTGGATCACCAGGCTGGCGCTCGCGAACCGCTTGCCGAACCTGGTGGCGAGCTCGTTGCCGAACATGTTGAATCGGGCGTCCATGATGTCGTCCTCACTCGTGGTGTTGCGTGCTGCCGCACTGGACGAACACCAGATGCCAGCGACCCCAGTCCCCGTGACGACGTGGCCTTATGACCTGGACCACATATCACTCCGACCGTCGGCTCGCGATCGGCGGATCAGCCGCCATCGGCCGCGGTCGCGACCGGCCCAGTCGGACGTCCATCGGCGATATCCGGCCCCGCTGTCCACGCTGCCGTCCCGTCGTCGCGTGACGGGGCAGCCGACGGCGGAAGGGCTGCCCTGGGTGTCACAAACCGGCGGGGTCTGGCGTCTCATGGCTGGTCCAGCCGCGCGTGAATAGGAGTTATCCATGGCCGGTACTTCGCCGATGACGCCCGACGCTGTGAGGCCCATGAAGGAGGACGCCTGTCCAGACCCCGCTACCGAGGTGTTCCTCGCCCACCGCAACCTGCTGTTCACGGTCGCCTACGAGATGCTCGGCTCGGCCGTGGACGCGGAGGACATCCTCCAGGAGAGCTGGCTGCGCTGGGCAGGCGTCGATCTCGCCACCGTGCGGGACCAGCGGGCGTACCTGGTGCAGATCACCACTCGTCAGGCGCTGAATCGACTGCGCACGCTTGGCCGGCGCAGGGAGTCCTACGTCGGCCCCTGGCTGCCAGAGCCATTGCTGACCGCGCCCGACGTGGCCGAGGATGTCGCGTTGGCCGACAGCGTCTCCATGGCGATGCTGCTGGTGCTGGAAACGCTTCGGCCGACCGAGCGGGCCGTGTTTGTGCTGCGCGAGGTGTTCGACTTCGGGTACGACGAGATCGCGGCAGCCGTCGACAAGAGCCCGGCCACGGTCCGCCAGATCGCTCACCGGGCGCGGGCGCATGTCGCCGCGCGCCGTCCTTGTGCGGTCGTCTCCGCAGCTGAGACCCGAGGCGCGCTCGACGCGTTCCAGCGGGCGGTCGAGACCGGCGATCTGCAGAACCTGCTGGACATCCTCGCCCCGGACATCGTCCTGCTGGGTGACGGCGGCGGGGTCAAACAGGCCGTGTTGCGCCCTGTCGTCGGAGCGGGCAAGGTAGCCCGGCTGCTAGCCGCCGGGCTGGGCAGGATCGACGCTGTTATGTCGCTGCAGCAGGTACAGGTCAACGGCTACCCGGCGCTGATCCTCCGGCTCGACGGCGAGATCGACAGCGTTGTGGCGGTACGCATCGACGACGGCCTCATCACCGGGCTCTATGCCGTCCGCAACCCCGAGAAGCTGTCGCGCATCGAGCGGGAAACCGCCCTTCGCCGCTGAACGCGGCCAGCGAGTGCGGACAGGTCCAGCCTCACGCGCACTCGGCTTCGGCTGCGGATCCACTGTTCGACACCGCCGTCGAGGTGCCCGGCGACACGCAGTAGATCATGGTGGACAACGCGTCCGAACTCGCGCCCCACACGGAGACCATGGCTGGCGGCCGGTGCGAGGCTGGTGGGGTGACTCTGTCGAAGCGTGCGTCCTGGTTCCTGATCGCGGTGGGTGTGTGGACGTGGGCGATCTGGCCGAATTTGTAGAGCATTCACTTATGACCTAGGTACTGGGCCGACGCTGACGCGGCGGCCGGGAAGGTACGGCCGTGCTCGCGGTAGTCCCAGACGATGGTGCGGAGGAGGACGGCGCGGCGGGTGCTTCGCCCTCGTCTGCGCGGGTGCGGTGTTCGAGGCAGGCGGGCCCGTTGAACGCGCGCAGCGCCGCGCGGAATGAGTAGTCCCCGCTTTACTCGGCCGGGGGCGTCGGCCCGTACCTCGGGCGCAACGACCGGCAGGGTGATCGTGATGACCGGGCCGCCTGGCGCGGGCAAGACCACAGTCGCCCGGCAGGTGGCCGACCGGCTCTCCCTCAGCGTGCACCTGCACGCCGACGACTTCTGGCACTTCATCCGCCAGGGCGCCATCGCGCCCTACCTGCCCGAAGCACACCACCAGAACACGATTGTCATCGATGTGGTGGCCCGCACCGCGTTCGGCTACGCCGCCGGTGGCTACGACGTCATCTGCGACGGCATCATCGGCCCCTGGTTCCTCGACGCGTTCCGTGCCGCGCGCACGGCCAGCGGAATCGAGCTGCACTACCTCGTGCTGCGCCCCGACGAGGCGACGACGCTCCGCCGAGCGACCAGCCGGACCGCCACCGACGCCTTGACCGACCCCGAGCCGATCCGCTCGCTTCACCACCAGTTCAGCAGCCTCGACATCCTCGAGCCCCATGTGCTGGACTCCAGCGGCATGGATCCTGCGGCCACGGCTGAGGTTGCGCTGCGCGGGATCGCCAACGGTCACTACCGGCTCAGCTGAGCTCTATCGGTCCGCCACACGGTCCACAGTTCTGACAATTCCTCGGTACTGGATCTGGGCCATGCCGTGCCGGTGGTGGCCAGTGCCTGCGAGGGCGCCAGACGGCGGGTAACCCGCGTGAGGAGCGTCCCGCTGGAGGGGCACATGTCGCCGATCGATGATCGACTAGGGCAGGAGGGTGAGCGTCCGATTGGCTTTGACGACGGTGAAGTGTCGGCGGTCGACGGTGGCGACCTCGTCAACGCCGAGTCGTTCGGCGCAGGCGATCACCGATGCGTCCACGGTGCCCAGGGGCAGGCTGCGGTACTGGTTGACCAGGTCCGCGATCCGTAGCCAGTCGGTCGGGTGGACGGCCTCGACATCGAACGCCCCGGAGGCCAGGTCTGCGAGGAAACGTAGTTCAGCCTGCGTGCCGAGCCGGGTACCGAGTAGGTAGACCACCTCGGTGATCACAAGGGTGGGGACGATCAGCGGTCCGGGATGGGTTTCCAGCAGGTCCGCGCAGGCCTCGTGATGTTGGTCGTCGGCGTCGACGTACGCGTAGAGCGGACCGGCGTCGACTACGAGGGCTATGACGCCACCTCGTTGGCGAGGATCTCCTCCATGCGTTCGGAGATGTCCTGCCGGCCGCTGCGGCCGGCGCCCCGAGCGCCGAGCACCCGCCGACCGTTGGTCGTCTCACCCCGTTCGAGGAGTTCGGCGAGACCCGCCGGTACGATCGCGGCCAGCCGCCGGCCCTTGTCCGTCAGGTAGACGACCTGACCAGACGCGGCAGCCTCTCGGACGACCTCGGCAAGTTGGTCGTCGGGGGGGAGCGGCATCTCCGTCATGACGACATCGTAACTTTGGTTCACCCGCCTCACCCTCTATCGATCTTCTCGCTCTGGGCGGGCCCCGATGGTCCCGTCGATTCAAGACCGCTTGAGCAGCAGGCCCGTCGCGACTCCGGCCGGTATCCCACCCTATGGCGATCAACGTGGCTGAAATCGCGCGCCCACAGAGAGGCCACGGCGCCTGTGGGTGCCAGGCTGGTGGGGTGACTCTGTCGAAGCGTGCGTCCTGGTTCCTGGTTCCTGGTCGCTGTTGGTGTGTGGACGTGGGCGATATGGCCGAATTTGTAGAACATTCACCTATGACCTAGGTGCGGCGCTCCCAGAGCTTGTGTCGTGTCTCCTCGTGTCCAGGACGCCTTCTTTCACACGCGGATGTCTACGCTGGATCGCATACGTGATCATGGTGTGGAGGTGCGGGTGGAGGCGTTCTCTCGAACTGATGGTGACGGGTACCGCCGTCGGCGAGCCTTGATCTCCATGTTGTCGTGACGGGGGAGTTCCCATCGCTGAAGGCTCGGCAGCTCCTGCGCGTGCTCGGGCTGCTGGGGTACCAGGTGACCAGGCAGGACGGCTCGTCCCACCGATGGCTGGAGGCGGAAGGGCGCCCGCGGCTCCGGTTGGCGTTCCATGATCGTGTGACTGTTGGTCCGGGCCTGGTTCGTCAGATACTGGTGAAGCAGGTGGGCCTGACCGTGGAGGAGACACTGGAGGTGATCCATGGTGGCTAGGGTGATCACGGTGATCGTGCGGCGGGACGGCGAGTCCTGGTCGGCATGGTCGCTGCAGTGCCCTGGTCTGGCGGTTGCGGAGCCGACCGCAGCGGAGCTGCGTGGGGCCCTGCCCGAGGCGCTTACCTGGTACTTCGACGGAGACTCCGACTTCGAGATCCTTGTGCATCTTGAGCAGGAGCTGCGCGGGGTCGTCGTTCGGATTGCTCAGGATGCCTTCGGGTGGGAGCGGCAACTGGTCGCGGAGCGGCTGGGTGCTGCGCTCGGCGTCGAGGACCAGGCGGAGCGGCTGCGTGCGGCGCCACCGAACTCCGTGGGGGAGATCGTTTATGTGTGCGCGCTGCCGACTGACCCGATCTCCTGGCTGACGGCTCAGGTTGACGACGTCGCAGATCCAGTTGTCGTTGCGCTGCCCGCGGCAGAGTCGATGCTGTGGACCCTGCAGTTCGGTAACGGGAGCCGAGTCGGCGCCGGGCCGGTCGACGTCGGCTACCTGCCAGACACGACATTCGGCGAGATCATGACGACGTTCACCGGGCCCGGGCTGAAGCTCAGCGCATAGGGAGTCTCGGTGATCCGGCTTCTGGAGGTGGTTGTGCCCGCCGTGCTCGACCTCACGTGGTGCGACCGCCCTTGATCGGCTGGTCCGGTCGCTCGGGTGCGAAGCTGGTGGGGTGACTCTGTCGAAGCGTGCGTCCTGGTTCCTGGTCGCTGTTGGTGTGTGGACGTGGGCAATCTGGCCAAATTTCCTTCGGAACGTGTGGAAGGATGATCGTTCCTGGGACAATGGCCCGACCAGCTTCTTTACAGTCCACCTGGTCCTGACCGTCGCCTCCCTCGCCATCGGCTCGGTCGTCGGCTGGCTCGGCATTCGCGGGGCGCGCGCGGCCCGTCTCGGCGCCTCCAGCGAAGCTGTCGCGTCTGACCGATTGATCGGTTCCGGTCGCTGACGCCTCCAGCGGGTCCGATCCGCGGATTGCGATCGCGGCTCCTGCGCGGGAGAGTCAGTGGAGCTCGCACTCCCACGGTTCGAGCTCCGGTTCACCGGACGGATGGCGTCCCGTGCAGTACCGGTAGAGCCAGAGGGCAGCGCGGCGCTCGGCGTACTTCTGGTTGGTGGGTTCGCCCTGGTCGTCGAGTTCAAGGACGTTCGTGAAGATCGCGAAGCAGATCTCCATCTGGGATGGCGACTCCTTCAGCTCCGTCCAGTAGTCGATGCCGTCCAGCAGTGGATGGCCGACCGAACCCCTGGCGACCCACCCGGCGAAACGGCCGATTGCTCCCGACGCACCATGGCTGATCCGCTCAGACACGCCGGAACCCTACCTGCGGCACACCGCGCACACCGCGCACGGCAAGGACCCCGGCGGCCCGATGCGCCGACGGGGCCCACCTCGCTTCGCTCGACGCCCGTGCGTCGGAGCGTGTCCGAGTGTCGCCCGCTGATCCCGGCGGGCCGCGGCGTAGTTGCTTCTGCGCGTCAGGACACGGGAGATCATCGGCGTGTCGTCGGCCTCGGTCACGGCTCGAGGGCTCGGCTTGAAGTGGCAAGCGGATGGGTCAGCGTGGCCGCGGCAAGGCGTGGTCGGTCGGCAGGGCGACCTGGCCGGTGACGAACTCGCTCCACAGGCCGAACGAGTACGGGCCGTGTGGGTCGGCCGTCTCGACATAGCTGACCGGACGGCCGCCGGCGGTGGTCGTGGCACCGAAGGTGATGACGAACCGGGTGGTGCCCGGCCTGTTCTGCGGCGGGGTTTCGTTGGGTGGCAGCAGTTCGTCGATCGCCCAGGTGTACTCCCGCTGATACGGGATCGTGGCCCGCTCGAGCGTCTGCTCGAGTACGAGGCCGGTGGCGGGAAACGCGAGAAGGACGCCGGGGCCGCCGGCGACCTGGCTGTTCACCGCGACGGCCTCCACCTGGCTGCCGTCCAAATAGGTCCCGACCGCCGAACCGACTCTCGACCCAGGCGGGCAGGCGGCAACGCCCTCGGTGTCAATGGTCTGCCTGGAACAGACCGGGAACGCGGTGGGATTGAAGCGGAGGGCCGAGTCGAAGAGAAAGACGAATCGCCGGGCGCCGGCCGGTATGCCGCCGTCGGCCGTGCGGCTGTGACGGTCGAATGTCACCCGCACGCCTCGGGGGGTTCCGGTGCGGCTGACCGAGACCTTCAGCCGGTCAAGATTCACCGGGCCTTCGACCTCCGGCTCCGCAGGGCGCTGTGGTCCGAGTGGGGCCGGATCCGGTGGGGACGGAGATCCTGCGGCCGCGCCGGTGGCGGCGGTGAGAAGCAACGAGGATATCCCTGCTACGCAGGCTGCGATTATCCGCGCGGACATCGCCGCGCCTCGACGCGGTCGCCCCGCGCGCCTGCCTGTACGGTTCGCCGACACCGCAGCGGACGTCCGTAATGCGGTTGGGTTTCCCATGCCAGCGGTAACGGCCGGAGTGTGTGTCAGGTTCCGAACGGCGGCGCGTGGGCGGACGATTCACGTGCTCCGCAGCTCTGCGTCGAGTCGTTGTGGCCAGTCCTCGTCAGCCAGGCCGCCGGCAACGAGAACGTCGCGCCAGTCGGTCCTCAACAGGCGCAGACTGGCGGCGAACCGGCGCCATGATCCAGCCGATGAAAGCACCAGCGCGGCCTGGACGCGCTAGACGTTCTGCCCACCGTAGAATTCCGTATCCAGGGCGCTGAGCTGCCCGATGATCTCGGTGCTCGTACCGGCGTCGAAGTCCCGGTCGATCCGGCTCGTCAGGCGCCTGCTGGGTTCGGCCACAGTCCCGCATTTTCTCATGATGGTTACGGCAGCGGGACTGCACGCGTAGTGTCGCTGCCGGCACGGGCGCGGTTAACCCGGTCGAGCGGTTCCGAGTGTCCTGAGCCGATGATCCGGAGGGGACGTCGTGCGGGTTCGAAGCGCCGTTGTGTGTGGGGTCGCACTGGTATCGCTGGCCGGATGTATCTCGGCCGAGGACGGGGAGGCCCGGCCTCCCGCAGGTCCGACTTCCGCGGCAGGCCCGCTCGGGACGTTTCAGTAGCGGGTCGAGGTGACCGCCTTCGTGACTGCCTTCCGCGCGACGTTCCCCGCCCTGGCCGACGGCCGGTCAGATGAGGCCATCGCATCGGACGTGACTCAGGTCTGTCTGAACGACCTGCGGGACCCGTCTACGGGTCAGCCCGTGCCCGACGGGGAAGCTGTCGCCCTACGGCGAATACCGAGCAGGTTTGAGTGGAACGGGATCACCCCGGACTGGACCATGTCGAGGACGATCCTGGCGCTGGCCACGGGCACGGCGTGCAGCCCGGTGGAGGGGAGGTCAGTGCGAGCTGGCGTCCTGAGCCACAGGCCGCAGCCTCGTCCGCCTACTGTCTGATGAATCGCACGCGACCCTAGTATCGACGGTGTGACCAGGACGGGTGCCCGGCCGGTGGCGGCTGAGCTGCTGCCGCATCTGCGCCGGGTCCGCGATCACATCGATCGGCACTACCGGGAGCCGCTCGACCTCGACGTGCTTGCCCGGGTCGGCCGGATGTCGAAGTTCCACCTGGTCCGAAGCTTCGAGGCGGCCTACGGGGAGACCCCGATCCGGTACGTCACGCGGCGCCGGATCGAGCGTGCGCAGGACCTGCTGCGGCACGCGAACCTCACGGTCACCGAGGTGTGCGTGATGGTGGGCTTCGCCAGCCTCGGGTCCTTCTCCGCCCGGTTCACCCAGCTCGTCGGGGAGAGCCCGACCGCGTACCGGAACCATTGGGCGGCCCGCGGCGGCCCGCACGTGCCGGGGTGCTACCTGTTCATGCGCGGCGCGATGGACCTGCGGTGCACCTCCGACACGACCTTGGACGGCGCAATCTGAGAGAAGCGTTCCCGCGGCCGCGCGGCGTACGGTTCCCGCATGATCACAAACATCTCGCTGGTCACGATCTACTGCCTTGACCAGGACAAGGCCCGTGACTTCTACGTCGACGTGCTCGGTTTCGAGCCGCGTACGGACGTCTCGATGGGCGGCGAGTTCCGCTGGGTCACGATCGGCCATCCCAGCCAGCCCGAGCTGGAGGCGACCCTGATGGTCCCGGGGCCGCCGCTGGACCCGGACGCTGCTGACTTCGTCCGCCGGCAGCTCGGAAAGGGGCAGATGGGCGGGCTCGGGCTGCGGGTCGACGACTGCCGCAAGACCTTCGAGGAGCTGAGCGCGAAGGGCGTCGAGTTCCTGCAGGAGCCCGCCGACCGCCCCTACGGGGTGGAGGCTGTGCTGCGCGACAACTCCGGTAACTGGCTGGTCCTGGTCGAGCCGAAGACCTTCAACCCGGAGGACTTCGCCTGACGGCTCGCGCCCGCTCCGGTGACCGCACCCGCGTCGCGGGCGGTTCCGGCGGCCGCGGGCCAGGAGCTGTCGGTGGGGTCCGGTAGACAGGTGGCATGGCGGATCAGGCGACGGTCAGCGGGACACTGCGCGATCGGGCGGAGGAGCTGCTCCGGGCTCTGGCCGGGCCGGGCGCGGTCCTGCGTGACGACCAGTGGCAGGCGATCGACGCGCTCGTCAGCGGGCGGCGGCGGGTGCTGCTCGTCCAGCGCACGGGCTGGGGGAAGTCCGCGGTGTACTTCCTCGCCACGGCGCTGCTGCGCGGTCTCGGCGACTCGGACCCGGGTGACTCGGACCCAGGTGACTCGGGTTCAAGCGGTCCGAGGCCGGGGGGCGGTCCGGCCGCCCGGGTGGGGCCCACGGTGATCGTCTCCCCGCTGCTGGCGCTGATCCGCAACCAGGCGGCCGCGGCGGCACGGGTGGGCATCCGGGCCGGGGAGATCCATTCGGGGAACCTCACCGAGTGGGACGAGGTCTACGCCGCGCTGCGGGCGGGGGAGCTGGACCTGCTGCTCGTCGGCCCGGAGCGGCTGAACAACCCGACCTTCCGCGACGAGTACCTCCCGGAACTCGCGGCCACGACGGGGCTGCTCGTCGTCGACGAGGCGCACTGCATCTCCGACTGGGGCCACGACTTCCGTCCGGACTACCGCCGGCTGCGGTCACTGATCGGCGGGCTGCGGCCGGACGTGCCCGTGCTCGCGACGACCGCCACGGCCAACGCGCGGGTGGTCGAGGACGTCAGCGAGCAGCTCGGGGCCGGCTCCACGAGCGCGGAGACGGTGGTCCTGCGGGGGTCTCTCGACCGGGAGAGCCTCCGGCTGGCGGTTGTGTCGCTTCCCGCGGCCGAGCAGCGGTTCGGCTGGCTGGCCGACCATCTCGCCGAGCTACCCGGCTCCGGGATCATCTACACGCTCACCAAGCCGGGCGCGGAGGAGCTGACCGCGTTCCTGCGCGGCCAGGGCCACGAGGTGACGACTTACCACGGCGGCACGGAGCCGGCCGAGCGCATCGCCGCCGAGGAGGACCTGCTCGGCAACCGGGTGAAGGCGCTGGTGGCGACGAGCGCTCTCGGGATGGGCTTCGACAAGCCCGATCTCGGGTTCGTCGTCCACGTCGGTGCGCCGAACTCGCCGATCGCCTACTACCAGCAGATCGGGCGGGCCGGGCGTGCGGTGGAGTCCGCCGAGGTCGTCCTGCTGCCCGCCACCGAGGACCGTGACATCTGGCGGTACTTCGCCGACACGTCGTTCCCCCCGGAGCCGGTCGCCCGGCAGGTGCTGGACGTCCTGGCCCAGGCCGGGCGGACGATGTCGACGCAGGCGCTGCTCGCCGCCGTCGACCTGGGGCACTCCCGGCTCGAGCAGATGCTGAAGGTGCTCGACGCGGACGGCGTCGTCCGGCGGGTCAAGGGCGGCTGGGAGGCGACGGGCGAGCCGTGGGTCTACGACGCCGAGCGCTTCCGCCGCGTCGCCGCCGCGCGGGCCCGCGAGCAGCAGGCGATGCTCGACTACATCGCCACGCCGTCCTGCCGGATGGAGTTCCTGCGCCACGCGCTCGACGATCCGTACGCGGTGTCGTGCGGCCGGTGTGACCGGTGCACCGGCCGGGTGTGGTCCACCGAGGTCTCCTCCCGGTCGCGGGACAGCGCCCGCGAGGAGCTGCGCCGGACGGGCGTGCCCGTCGAGCCGCGCCGGATGTGGCCGACGGGCATGCGCACGCTGGGGGTCGCCGCGTCCGGCCGGATTCCCGCGTCGGTCACCGCCGAGCCCGGCCGCGTGGTCGCACGGCTCAACGACCTGGGCTGGGGCAACCGGCTGCGCCAGCTGCTCGCCCCTCCTCCCGCGGCCCTGGACGGCCCCGTCCCCGACGACCTGTTCGAGGCGGTGGTGCGGACCCTGACCGAGTGGCGGTGGGAGCGGCGCCCGGCGGCGGTGGTGACCGTGGCGTCCAGGACACGCCCGCGCCTGGTGGCGGACCTCGGTGAACGGATCGCGGGGGTCGGGCGGCTGCCGTTGCTGGGGCAGCTCCCTCGCGTGGCCGGCGGGCCCGCGGCCGGCCGGGTGCACAACAGCGCCCACCGCCTCGCCGGCCTGTGGTCGGCCTTCGAGGTGCCACCGCCCCTCGCCGGCCCGCTCGCCGAGCTGACCGGGCCGGTACTGCTCGTCGACGACCTGATCGTCACGGGCTGGACGATGACCGTCACGGCCAGGGCGCTGCGTCAGGCCGGAGCGCCGGGCGTGCTGCCGTTCGCCCTCGCCGTCGAGACCGGCTGAGCGGGCGGCACCGTGCCGAGATCACAGTGCCGAGATCACAGTGCCGAGACCAGAGCGCCGGGATTACCACGCCGGGATCACCGCGTCGGCTGGCGAGCAGTCTCCTTCCGGGTGGGTCGCGGCGCGGTGCGGATCAGCTCTGCGGCTGGGCGTTCGGCTGTGGGTCGAGGTACCTGGAACCGGAGATCCCCGACGGGACCGTGGCGAGGGGAACCTCGAGCTCCTGGCGGTCGAGGACCGATGTGAGAATCTCGCCGGCCCGGACGGAGATGTTCGACAGCAGGGACGAGGAGATCCCATGGGAGTACTCGCTCGCGCCGGGCACGTAGACGCCGGCGGTGGTCCCCGCGACGGTGTCGACGCTGTAGTCGCGGCCGACCTGAAGCTGGCCGTCCTCGGCGGTGAGGCAGGCCTCCGCCAGCCCGCCGAGCAGGCGCCGCGGATCGCGGGCGTGGTATCCGGTCGCGAGCACGACGGTGTCCGCGTCCACGGTGCGCTTCTCGCCGGTCGGCAGGTACCGGATGTGCACCCGAACGCCGTCCGACAGCTTCTCGAAGGATTCGGCGCGGGAGGCGCGCAGGAAGTGCAGCCGCCGGGGGCCGCGCACCTTCTCCTGATACGCACGGCGGTACAGCTCGTCGATGAGGTCCATGTCCACGGCCGAGTAGTTCGTGCCACGGTGGTAGCCGAGCAGCATGGCGCGGACGCTTTCGGGCGCGTGGTAGAACTCGTCGACGGCGTCCGGGTCGAAGATCTGGTTGACGAAGCCGCTGTTGTCCGCCGGGCTGAAGCCGTAGCGGGAGAACACGGAGAAGACCTCGGCCTGCGGGAAACGGGTGTGCAGGTGCTCGGTCACCTCGGCGGCGCTCTGGCCGGCCCCGACCACGACGAACCGGCCGCGTGGTGTCGAGGGCATCCGCGCGAGGCGGTGCAGCAGCTCGTGGTTGTGCCAGGTCCGGTCGTCGATCTCGACACCGTCGGGCAGTCTCGGCTCCAGCCCTGCTGCGATGACGACGTTGCGGGCGCGGCGTACGACCGTCCGGTCCGGGTCTCCCCGGTGCCGGCTGATCACGTCGACGTAGGCGATCTCGCCCTCGTGGGTCACCGGTCGCAGGTCCACCACCTCGGTGTCGTACTCGACGAGGTCGTCGAGCCGGCCCGCGGCCCATTCCAGGTAGTCGTGGTACTCGGAGCGCAGCGGATACATCGTCTTGTGGTTGATGAAGTCCACCAGGCGGTTCCTGGAATGGAGAAACGAGAGAAAGGTGAAGCTGCTCGACGGATTGCGCAGGGTCACCAGGTCCTTCAGGTAGGACACCTGCATGGTCGCTCCGTCGAGGAGCATCCCCCGGTGCCATCCGAAACGCACCTGGCGTTCAAGGAAGACGGCGCGCAGCGCCGCACCGGCGGAGACACTGCTGTTGTGTTCCTCGACTGCGATCGCCAGAGCGATGTTCGAGGGCCCGAACCCGACTCCGATGATGTCGTGCACACCGAGTTCCGCGGTCGGCGGACGGTCTACCACGGCTGCCCCTCTGGTCGGTCAATAGTAACCGGGCGTGTATTAAAGTTAACCTTACTTATATTCCGGGGTGGCGCGTCGAGCTGTCAAGGAGTTCCCCGAGGTCGGGCGGTTGGCGGCGGCCCCGCGGGGTCGATCACGCCGGATCCATGCGGGTCGCTGAGGTCGTTCTTCGATGCGCCCGGCCCGGTCGTGGGGTGGCTGGGAAGCGGTCGAGGATTCCGGCCTGTCGTGGGGCCGTGAGTCGCCTGACGGATGTGTTCCCGCGGTGATCGTCTCGTGGGCGGTGGATGCCGGGCTTCGCTGTGGATGGGGAGCAAGTTAAGTGAGCCTAACTTAGGTGGGTTGGGGTTGATGGTCAAGTGGATCCGATGCGTCGGTTCTGGCGCCCGCCTGCCCTTGACCCGCAAGTTCGCATCTGATAAAGAAAATCTAACCTAACAACATCGCCTCGGCTGGAGGCCGCGGCCCGGCGGCGGCCGGGGGACGCGTTCCGCTGGTGGCAGGAGGCCAGACCCCGCCAACGGACGGCTCGAAACCCGGTGGCCCGCACGTTCGGCGCGCGGGTGCCCTTGCGGGGCCCACGGCTCGGCACATGGGCGCGGCGCGCGGGATCGGCGGGCAGGCTGGCGCGGACCGTCGAGCGTTCCCGGCGGCGGCCGGCTGGGAGGCGCGGACCGCCGAATGTCCCTGGCGCCGGCCGGCTGGGCGGACATCCGACCGCTCAGCCGGCGCCGACAGTCATCGCCGCGGCATCCGCGGCTTCGGTCGCCTTCGTCGCGTCCGTCGTCTCTGCCTCCGAAGCGGCATCGGAGGCCGTCCCGTCGTGCTCGTTCGCGCGCCCGGCGAGCTGCCGGCGCCGGGCGCGGGAGGCGGGCACGACGAGCGGAGTTCCGGTCTCGGGGTCGGGAACCACGCTGCACGGCAGCCCGAAGACCTCCTCGACGAGCTCGGCGGTGACGATCTCGTTCGGGACTCCCTGCTCGACGATCCGCCCGCCCTTCATCGCCACCAGGTGGGTCGCGTACCGGCAGGCGTGGTTGAGGTCGTGCAGGACGGCCACCAGCGTGCGGGCGGAATCCTCGTGCAGGTCGGCGCAGAGATCGAGGATCTCGATCTGGTGGGCCACGTCGAGGAACGTCGTTGGCTCGTCCAGAAGCATGATCGGTGTCTGCTGGGCCAGCGCCATCGCGAGCCAGACCCGCTGGCGCTGCCCACCGGAGAGCTCGTCGACGTACCGGTCGGCGAGGTCGTCGGTCCCGGTTGCGGCCAGTGCCTCGCGCACCGCCGCCTCGTCGTCGCGGGACCACTGGCGAAGCAGCCGCTGGTGTGGGTACCGCCCCCGCGCGACCAGGTCGGAGACGAAGATGCCGCTCGGCGCGATCGACGTCTGCGGGAGCAGCCCGAGCCGGCGGGCCACCTCCTTGGACGGCAGTGACCGGATCAGTGCCCCGTCGAGGTACACGGCGCCGGTGCGTGGGCGCAGCATGCGGGCCAGCGCGCGCAGCAGCGTCGACTTGCCGCAGGCGTTCGGCCCGACGATCACGGTGAAGGAGTTGTCCGGGATCTGCAGCCCGAGACCGGTGGCGACGACGCGCTGCTCATAGGCCAGCGTGAGGTTCTCGGCGCGCAGCCGGGCCTCCCCGGACCGGCCGGGTCCCC
This sequence comes from Frankia sp. Hr75.2, assembly GCF_949319125.1. NCBI lineage: Bacteria > Bacillati > Actinomycetota > Actinomycetes > Frankiales > Frankiaceae > Frankia > Frankia sp. Hr75.2. Next base: position 219,844 of record NZ_CASGGV010000111.1, read on the forward strand.
CCGCCTGCCCCGGAGCCGCCGCACCGGCCGGGGTTACCGCGTCGGCTGGGGTCACCGAGCCGGCCGGGGCCGCTACGTCGCCCGCCGCCACGCCCTCGCCCGTCCCGCTGCCTCCGGACTCCCGCGCCGCGCGCGGCGCGGGAGTCCGTGGTTGTCTACGTCCTGTACCCAAAGCGCCGCAACCCCGATTCGATTAAGTTAGCCTCACTTATCGTGTGGGCAGCTCCGTCCCTGGTCAAGGTCGGTCCGAAACGGTCGGGCCCGCGGCCGTCGCTCCTCATGGCAGCGGTTGACTGGAGAAGGTTAGCCTGCCCTAAATAGCCTCCGTGAATCAGGGAGCGGTGGTCCGGGTGGCCGCGGAGCAGACCGTGCTGGTGCCACAGCTGTCGGGGCACGCGGACGGGCGCGCCCGGGAGCCGGCTGACGCGCCGGTCTGGCGCCCGCCGCGTACGGCCGGACTCGTGCTGGCGTTCGGGCTGCTCGCCGTCGTCGGCATGCTGAGCATCGCCGTCGGCGCGAACCACCTGCCGCTGTCGGACGTCTGGCGCGTGCTGTGGCACGACGACCGGTCGGAGACCGCGGTCATCGTTCACGACCTGCGGGTTCCGCGCACGCTGGTCGGCCTGGTCGCCGGGGTGGGGCTGGGGGTCGGCGGCGCGCTGGCGCAGGCGCTGACGCGCAACGCGCTGGCCGACCCGGGCATCCTCGGCGTCAATCTCGGCGCTTCGGCCGCGGTCGTCGCGGCGGTGTCCTTTCTCGGCGTGACCACCCCCGCCGGCTACGTCTGGTTCGCGATGGCGGGTGCCGCCGTCGCGGCGAGCGCGGTCTACGTCCTGGGCGCCACCGGACGGGCGGCCGTCGCGCCCGAGCGGCTCGTCGTGGCCGGGGCCGCGTTCAGTGCGGTGCTCGGCGCGTTCACCTACGGAGTCGCCTTCCTGGATCACCAGACGTTCGACCGGCTGCGCTTCTGGGACGTCGGATCCCTGGCCGGCGCTGGATCGTCCCAGCTCGGCGCGCTCGCGCCGTTCGCCGGCGTGGGGCTGGCCGTCGCCTTCGCGATCGCCGGCCCGCTCAACGCGATGGCGCTGGGCGATGACGCCGGGCACGGGCTCGGTGTCGGCCTGGTGCGCACGCGGGCGCTGGGCGTGCTCGCGATCGCCCTGCTCTGCGGCACCGCGACGGCCGCGGCCGGCCCCATCACCTTCGTGGGGCTGGCTGTGCCGCACGTCGCCCGCACGATCTGCGGGCCGGACCAGCGGTGGGTGATCGCCTATTCCGCGGTCCTCGCGCCGGTGTTGCTCCTGGCCGCCGACGTCCTCGGGCGGGTGGTCATCGCTCCCGCCGAGCTCGAGGTGGGTGTGGTCACCGCCTTCGTGGGCGCGCCGGTCTTCATCGTGCTGTGCCGTCGAGCACGGTTGGGCCGGTTGTGAGCGGACCGGACACCGATGCGATGACGATGACAGTGCGATGGCGATGACAACGACGGACGGGCGGGAGGCGGCGAGGGTGGCTTCGGTGGCGGGCCTGCCGGCGGCGGGCGGCCTGGCGCCGCGCGGATGGGTCCTGCGGGACCGTGCCGACCGGCTGTCCCTGCGGGTGGACGGCCGTTCGGTCGCCGTCTGCGGCGCGCTGCTCGCCGTCCTCGCCGCGGTCTGCGTCGCGACGATGATCACGGGGGAGTACGCCGTCTCGCCCCGCGAGGTGTTCGACAGCCTGCGCGGCCAGGGCAGCGCCGGGACGGACTTCGTCGTCGTCACGCTGCGGCTGCCGCGGCTGCTGACCGGCCTGATGGTCGGCGCCGCCCTGGCCGTCAGCGGGGCGATCTTTCAGACAATGACCGCGAACCCGCTCGGCAGCCCCGACATCATCGGGTTCACGGCCGGCTCGGCGACCGGAGCGGTCGTCGTCATCCTGGTGCTGCACGGCACCGTCTACGAGACCTCGCTCGGTGCCGTCGCCGGCGGTGTCGTGACGGCGGTGGCGATCTACCTGCTCTCGTTCCGGCGCGGGGTGGCCGGGCCGCGGCTCATCCTGGTCGGGATCGGGGCCGCCGCGATGCTGACGGCGCTGAACTCCTACCTGATCACCAGGGCCACCCTCGGGGACGCGATCACGGCGCAGACCTGGCTGCTGGGCAGCCTGAACCGCCGCGGCTGGGAAGAGGTCCGCCCGCTCGCCGTCGCGGTGGCCGTCCTGCTGCCCGCCGCAGCCTGCTACGGACGGCGCATGTCGATGCTGACGATGGGCGGCGACACCGCGAAGGCGCTCGGCGTGCCGGTCGAGCGCAGCCGTCTCGCGCTGCTCGCGGTGGGCGCGGCCCTCGCCTCCTGCGCGACGGCCGCGGCCGGCCCGATCGGCTTCGTTGCGCTGGCGGCGCCGCAGCTGGCCCGGCACCTGGCCAGGTCGCCGGGCGCCGCGCTGCTGCCGACGGCGTTGCTCGGCGCGCTGCTCGTCGCGTCGAGCGACCTCGCCGCCCAGCGGGCGTTTGCGCCCACCCAGCTCCCGGTCGGCGTGGCCACCAACGCGGTCGGCGGGATCTACCTCGTCTGGCTGCTCTCCCGGCAGCGGCGGGGGCTCTGAGCACGCCGTCATGCCGGCCCATCGGTTGACGCTGACCTGCGACTTAATTAATCTTTACCTAAGTCGTGTCGCTGGTGTGGTCTGTCGCCGACTCTGCGAACTCTCGTCTCTTCTTGGCCCGCGCACCGGGACGCGTCACCGGCGCCACTCGCGTGCCCTGGCCCAGCACCCACCCTGGAGCGGTCCTGGATGGCCATGTCGGCAGGCAACACCGTGTTGTGGGCGCAGCTCCGCTCGATGCCCGGACTGCTCTCGCTGAGCGCGCTGGCAACCTTCACGCAGCAGGTGGCGATGCTGGCGCTGCCCTGGTGCGTCCAGCACGCCCTCGACGACGGCATCACCCCGCTGGACGTCGCGGCCACGGTGCGGTGGTCACTCATCACCGCGCTGGTCTCGATCGCCTTCCTGCTCGGCGGGGCGGGCGGGCAGTGGTGGTCGGGCGTCACGGCGAACCGGATCGCGCACTCGCTGCGCGAAGCGCTGGTGGGCAAGGTGGTGACGCTGGACCGGCCGGCCCTGACCCGCTTCGGCCGCGGTGACCTGGCGATGCGCGTCACCCGGGACGTCGACCTCATCCGGCTGTGGGTGCAGAACCTCGGGCTGTGGGTGCGGGTCGTGGTGACCGTGGTCGTGGTCCTCCCGGCGACCGGGCTGCTCGACCCGATGCTGCTCGTCATCGTGATAGTCACGTTTCCGCTGGTCGGCCTCGCGAACGCGTTCTTCCCCGGCCGCTACGACGCGGCGAACGAGGCGCTGTCCGAGGCGCACGGCGCCCGCGCGGACGCGGTGGAGGATCTGCTGGCGGCCAGTGCCGCGGTGCGCGGGCTGGGCGGCGAGCGGGTGCTCGTCCGCCGCCACCACGACCTGTCCGGCGCGGTCACCTCCACGGCCCTGCGGGTCGCCGGGGTCTCCGCCTGGTGGTCGTCCGTCCCGGCGGCCCTGCCACGGCTGGCGATCGCGGCCGGCCTGGGCATCGGCGGCGCCGCGGCGATCAACGGCGACATCACCGTCGGCGGCCTGGTGGCCTTCACGTCCTGGATGGCCACGCTGGCGCTGGCGATCGCCGTCCTGGTGGATCTGCTGACCGGGCGTGGCCAGGCACGCGTCGCCGCGGGCCGGATCGCCGAGGTGCTCGACCTCCCGGGGACGGCCGCCGACGACCGCGACGCGGTGCCGCTGCCGGCCGGCGGCGTGCTGCACGCCGCCGGCGTGGTGGTCCGCCGGGACGGGCGCACCGTCCTCGGGCCGGCCGAGCTGTGGGCGGCTCCGGGCGAGCTCGTCGCCGTGACCGGGCCGACCGGTTCGGGCAAGTCCACCCTGGCCCACCTGCTGTGCCGGCTCGAGGACCCGGACTCCGGGACGGTGACGTTCGGCGGCGTGGATCTGCGCGCCGCGGCCCGGACGGAGGTGCTGGCCAGGATCGGGCTCGTCCCGCAGCGCCCGCTCGTGCTCTCCGGGACCGTCGCGGACAACCTGCGCCTGGGCCGCGAGCTGGAGCTGGCCGAGCTGCGCGCGGCCTGCCACGCCGCCGCGCTGGACGAGTTCGTGATGAGCCTGCCCGACCAGTACGACACCGTGCTCGGTGAGCGCGGCGGCACGCTCTCCGGCGGGCAGGGACAGCGGCTGGCACTGGCCCGCGGCCTGCTCGGCCGCCCGGCGGTCCTCGTGCTCGACGACGTCACATCGGCGCTCGACGCGGAGACCGAGGCGGCGGTCCTCGAGCGGCTGCGGGCCTGGAACCCGGCCGCCGCGATCGTGATGATCTCGCACCGGCCCGCGGTGCTGGCCGCCGCCGACCGGACGGTCACGCTGCACCCGCCGGACCGGGGCGCCGCCGGCGGGCCGCCCGGCGGCGGGCCGCCCGGCGGCGGCGCCGTGCTTCCAGACGACGACAGCTCCCTGCCCGGTGACGGTGCCGCGCTGCCCGCCGGAGGTAACCGTGGCTGAGGTGCGTCTTCTCGCCGACGAGCCGGACGTCCGCCGCGCGGCGCGCGGCGCGCTGCGCCACCTGCGCCCGCACCGGCGGATCCTGGTGCTGGCGATCATGGGCACGATCGCCAGCACCGCCTCCCTCGTCGCGATCGCGCCGGTCGTCGGCCGCGGCGTCGACGCGGTGCTCGCGCACGACCGCACGGCGCTGTGGGTGTCGGTCGCCCTGCTCGTCGTGGTCGTGCTCGCCCGCCTGCTCCTGCTGCGGTGGTCGGAGGTGGTGCTCGCCCGCGCGGGCGAACGGATCGTGCACGACCTGCGCGATCTCGTGGTGGAGCGGCTGGCGAGCGCCCCGCTGCGGTTCGTGGAGGCGCATCGGACCGGTGACCTGCTCCGCCGGGCCACCGGCGAGATCGCCGACCTGTCGCTGTTCATCCGGGAGCAGTTGCCCAACCTGCTCGGTCTCGCACTCACCGTCGTGCTGACGACGGCCGTCCTGATCGTGTACTCGCCGTTGCTGTCCCTGGTGCTCGTGCTGCTGTTCCTCCCCGCCGCGGTGGGGGTCATCCGGTGGTTCAACGCCTCGGCCAAGGTGGTCTTCGGGCGGCAGGCCGCGGCCGACGCCGCGATGACCGCGACCTTCACCGAGACCCTGGCGGCCGGTGAGGCTCTGGTGGTGGCCGGGCGGCCGGGCGAATGGGTGAACCGGTTCCGCCGCGACAACGACGAGCTGCTGCGGGCGTCGAACGCGACGATCGGTGCCCAGAACCGGCTCGAGCTGTTCAACCTCCTCGAAGGGCTGGCGACCGCGGTCCTGCTGCTGCTGAGCGTGTGGCTGGCCCGGGCCGGCCACCTCGGGGTCGGCACGGTCGTGGTGTTCGTGCTCGCGACCCGCAACCTGTTCGACGGAATGATGGGGCTCTCCCGGCTGGTCGGCGAGCTGCAGACCGCCAAGGTGGGCCTGGCCCGGCTGGCCGACCTGCTGGGCGCGACCGAAGCGGCCCAGACAGCCGAAGCGGCGCACGCAGCGGAAGCGGCGGGAACGGCGGGGACCGCGCGGGCGGTGCTGCCGCCGCGGGGCGAGCTCGTCGCGAACGGCGTGCGCTTCGGATACGCGGAGGGCGACGACGTGCTGCGCGGCGTCTCGGTGCGGTTCCCGGCTGGTGACCGCGCCGGCCTGGTGGGCAGCACCGGCTCCGGGAAGACGACGCTCGCGAAGCTGCTGTGCGGCCTCTACCAGTCGGACGCCGGCCTGGTGACGTTCGGCGGGGTCGACCTGCGGACGGTCCCGGCGGCCGAGATCCGCCGGCGGATCGTCCTCGTCCCCCAGCAGGTCCACATCATCACCGGAACGCTGGCGGAGAACCTGGCGCTGGCCCCGGGCGAGCCGGACCGGGCGGCGATGGAGCGGGCGGTGGAGGCCCTCGGCCTCACCGAGTGGGTGGCCGGGCTGTCCGGCGGGCTGGACGCCTCCGTCGGCTCGCGCGGGGAGCTGCTGTCCGCCGGTGAGCGGCAGCTCGTCGGCCTGGTGCGGGCCGCTCTGGTCGACCCGCCGGTGCTGCTGCTCGACGAGGCCACCGCCGATCTGGATCCCGCCGTCGCACGGCGGCTCGAGACCGCGGTGGAGCGCATCCGCCCCGGACGGACGCTGATCGTCATCGCGCACCGGCAGTCCACCATCGACCGGCTGCCGCGGCGGGTGCGCCTTGCGTCCGGGCTGATTGTCGCCGGCGATGTGGCCGGTGTTGTGGCCGGCGTGGCTGACGAGCCAGGTTTCTCTGTACCCGGTCAGCCACAGAACGGGCACGTCACAACCGATCGGTCGTAACGGCTGACAAAGCGACAGGAGTTAGGCTAGCCTTACTTAACCGCCGCTTAGGTGGGCCTTACCTGTAGGCGCGACCCGAGGAGACGGCAGTCATGTCGACGAATCCCTTCGACGACGAGAACGGCACCTTTTTCGTCCTGGTGAACTCGGAGGGTCAGCACTCGCTGTGGCCGAGTTTCGCCGCGGTGCCGGCGGGCTGGACCGTCGTCCACGGCGAGGAGACCCGTCAGTCGTGCCTCGACTACGTCGAGGCCAACTGGACCGATCTGCGTCCCCGCAGCCTGGTTGAGCAGATGGAGAAGGACGCGGCCGGCTCCGACGTCTCCGCGTCGCGGTGAGAGCGCAAGGGAGTTACCGCAGCAGGTCGGTCCCGCTCGACCAGTCGCCGCAGGCCGCCGCCGCGGGTCTCGCGCGCGGGCTGGCCGCGCCGTTCGTGCTCTACGAGCGCGACGGAGAGTGGTCCTGCGGCTCGGGGGTGCTCGCCGAGGTCGTGCTGGGCGCCACCGAGGTGAGGCACCGGACGGGCAGCGGCGACTGGCGGTCCGAGCCGACCGGAGCCACCCCGCTGCGCCAGGTCGCGGACGTCCTCGGCGGCCTCGAGGCGACCGGGTGGCGGGCCTACGGCTGGGCGGCGTTCGAGCTCAGCCTGCTCCTGCAGGGCCAGCCGGTGCCGGCCGGCGACGATCCGCTGCTGCACGTGATCGTGCCACGGCGGGAGGTGCGGCTGATCGACGGGGTCGCCGTCCTGCGCGCCGTCGACACCGCCGATCTGGCGGAGCTGGCCGAGCTGCTCGCCGCCGTGCCGAGCGGCCCGCCGGCGGCCAGCGCCCCGCGCGCCGTCGTCGACCTCGAGCACGGGGTCGACGAGTACCGCCGGATCGTCGCGGCGGCCGTCGCCGACATCCGCGCCGAACGGCTGCGCAAGGTGATCCTCTCCCGCGTCGTGCCCGTGGAGGGCGACGTCGACCTGGTGGCCACCTACGAGGTCGGCCGGGCCGGGAACAACCCGGCGCGGTCGTTCATCGTGGACACGGGCCACCTGCGGGCCACCGGGTTCAGCCCGGAGACCATCGTCGAGGTGTCCGCGGACGGCCTGGTGTCGACCCAGCCGCTGGCCGGCACCCGGGCGCTGACCGGCGATCCCGCCGTCGACCGCGATCTGCGCGAGGTGCTGCTCTCCGATCCCAAGGAGATCTACGAGCACGCTGTCTCCGTACAGGCCTGCCAGGACGAGCTGCTCCAGGTCTGCCGGCCCGGGTCGGTGGTCGTGGACCAGTTCATGAACGTGCTGCCCCGCGGCAGCGTCCAGCACCTTGCCTCGCGGGTGGCCGGCCGGCTCGCCGCCGGCCGCGACGCCTGGGACGCACTGGGCGCGGTCTTCCCCTCCATCACCGCCTCCGGCGTGCCCAAGCCGGTCGCGTGCGCGGTGATCGGCGACTACGAGGGGGAGCTCCGCGGCCTGTACAGCGGCGCGGTGCTGATCGCTGACTCCGACGGCGGGCTCGACGCGGCGCTGGTGCTGCGCACGGTGTTCCAGCAGGACGGCCGGACCTGGCTGCGCGCCGGGGCCGGCATCGTCGGCCACTCCGACCCCGACCGAGAGGCGGAGGAGACCCGGGAGAAGCTGCGCAGCGTCAGCCGTTTCCTGGTCGCGGCGCCCGCCGCGCCGGCCGCCCCGGCTGTTCCCGCCGCGCGGGCGGGCACCCCCGGGTACCAGCTCGAGGATGTCCGCCGCATCGTGGCCGAGCTGATCGACGAGGATCCGTCGGCGATCGGCAACGAGGCGAACCTGTTCGAGCTGGGCCTGGAGTCCATCGCCCTGATGAAGGCCGTCGGCCGCTGGCGCCGGGCCGGGATGGCGGTCTCGTTCGCCGAGCTCGCGGAGAATCCGACCGTCGACGGCTGGTGCAAGCTCCTGTCGATGCGGGCGCCCGCCGAGCCCGCCGGCGTGGGTGACGCCGCGGCGTCCGGCGGCGCGCTGGGCCTCGCGGGACGCGACGGCGGCCAGCGGGCCGGCGGCCAGCCGGGAGACGGCGCCGATCCGGCGCCCGGTACAGCCGCGGCGCCGGCGGGCGCCGAGGCGTCAGAGGCGGCCGAGTCGTCCGGGGCATTCGGGGCATCCGCCGGGTCCGGGCTGGACCTGGCCTCGGAGCCGTCCGACGACCTGTCGATCTCCACCGCCGACGACGGCGCGGAGGCCGGTGAGTTCCCGCTCGCGCTCATGCAGCATGCCTACTGGGTCGGCCGGGACGGCGGGCAGCCGCTCGGCGAGGTCGCGGCGCACCTCTACACCGAGTTCGACGGCGCGGGAGTCGACGTCGACCGGCTGCGCACGGCGATCGAGGCGCTCGTCGTGCGGCACGACATGCTGCGCGTGCGGATCACGGACAACGGGAGCCAGGTCGTCGAGGCGACCTCGGGCTGGCGCGGTCTCACCGTGCACGACCTGCGCGAGCTCGGCCAGGCCGAGACCCAGGCCCGGCTCGCCGCGGTGCGGGACCGGATGTCGCACCAGATGCTGTACATCGAGCACGGCGAGGTGTTCGCCACCGCGCTGAGTCTGCTGCCGGAGGGCCGGACCAGGCTCCACCTGGACGTCGACATGGTCGCAGCGGACGCCGTCAGCTACCGGGTGCTGCTCAACGACCTCGCGCGGTTCTACGACCGTCCCGGCGAGGCGCACCCGCCGCTGGGCTACACCTTCCGCGAGTACCGCGCCGCGCGGGGCCCGGCCAGGCGCGCGGCGGCACGCGCGGCCGCCGAGTGGTGGCAGGGCCGGCTGCCGGGCCTGCCCGGCGCGCCCGGCCTGCCCCGCCTGGCCTCGCCCGACGACGCGGGCACCGCCGGGAGCACCGGCGCCACGAGCGCCACGAGCGCGGCGGGCGCTACCGGCTCCACCGGCGAGCCGCCGCGAGTGACGCGGCGTCACTTCGTCCTCGGTCCGTCGGCGCGCCAGGCGTTGCAGCGCGCCGCCCACAGCCGGGGCGTCACCCCGGCGATGGCGGTGGCGACCGCGTTCGCCGAGGTGCTCGCCGGGTGGAGCACCGAGTCCCGGTTCGTCCTCAACGTGCCGATGTTCGACCGCGACCAGGTGCACACGGACGTCAACCAGGTGGTCGGGGACTTCACGAGCTCGGTGCTGCTCGAGGTCGACCTGGCCGAGCCGCAGCCGTTCGCGACCCGGGTGCGCCAGGTCCAGGCCCGGCTGCACGCCGACGCGGCGCACGCGGACTACTCCGGTGTGGAGGTGCTGCGCGACCTGACCCGCCGCACCGGCGAGCAGGTGCTGGCGCCCGTGGTGTTCACCAGCGCGCTCGGGCTCGGGGAGCTGTTCGGCCCCGGGGTCCGCCAGCACTTCGGCGACCCGGCGTGGATCATCTCGCAGGGCCCGCAGGTTCTCCTGGACGCGCAGGTCACCGAGCTGGACGGCGGCCTGCTGGTCAACTGGGACGTCCGCGAGGGTGAGTTCGCCCCCGGCGTGGTCGACGCGATGTTCGGCGCCTTCGAACGACTGGTGCGCGGCCTCGCCGACACCGCGGGCATCTGGGACACGGCGGTCGACGGCCTGGTGCCGGAACCGGCCCGTGCCATCCGCGCCGCGGTCAACGACACCGCCGGGCCGGTGCCGACCCGGCTGCTGCACGAGGGGTTCTTCGAGAACGCCGTGCTGGCCCCCGACGCCCCCGCGCTGCTGTGGGACACCGCCGGCGGCCCGGGCTCGCTGGCCTACGGCGAGCTGCGACGCCGGGCGCTGGGGCTGGCCGGCGCGCTGGCCGCCCACGGCGTGCGCCGCGGCGACCTGGTCGGAGTCAGCCTGCCCAAGGGGTCGTCCCAGGTGGTCGCCGTGCTCGGTGTGCTGGCGGCGGGCGCGACGTACGTGCCGGTCGGCATCGAGCAGCCCGCCGCCCGGGTGGAGCGGATCGTGGCCGCGGCCGGGTTCGGCGTGCTCATCACCGAGTCGCCGCGGGACGGCGTGCCCGCCGGGGTCGTCCAGCTGGCGCCGGACCAGCCCGCCGAGCCGGCGCCGGTACCGGATCTAGCCGCGCCCGGCGAGCTCGGAGGGCTGGACCGGCCGGCCTACGTGCTCTTCACCTCCGGATCGACCGGTCAGCCCAAGGGCGTGGAGGTCGGGCACCGGGCGGCGATGAACACGATCGCCGACCTGATCGAACGGCTGGGCCTGGGCACCGACGACCGGACGCTCGCCGTGTCGGCGCTGGACTTCGACCTCTCGGTGTTCGACATCTTCGCCCCGCTGTCGGCCGGCGGCGCCGTGGTGCTCGTCGACGAGGACTCCCGCCGGGAGGCCAGCCGGTGGGCGGAGCTGATCCGCGACCACCGCGTGACCGTCATCAACTGCGTCCCCACGGTGCTGGACCTCGTCCTCTCCGCCGGGGTGGCGCTCGGGGACAGCCTGCGGGCGGTCCTGCTCGGCGGCGACAAGGTGGGCGTGGACCTGCCGGGCCGGCTCGCCGCGGCGGTGCCGGGCTGCCGGTTCCTGGGCCTGGGCGGCACGACTGAGACGGCCATCCACTCGACGATCTGCGAGGTGGAGGGGACGTCCCCGCTGCCGCCGCAGTGGCGCTCGGTCCCCTACGGGACGCCGCTGCGCAACGTCCGGCTGCGGGTGGTCGACCCGCTCGGCCGCGACTGCCCCGACCACGTGGCCGGGGAGCTCTGGATCGGCGGTGACGGCGTCGCCCGCGGCTACCTGGGCGATCCCGAGCGCACCGCGGACCGCTTCGTCGAGCACACCGGAACCCGGTGGTACCGGACGGGTGACATCGCCCGGTACCTGCCGGACGGCACGGTGGACTTCCTCGGCCGGCGCGACGACCAGGTGAAGATCCGCGGCTTCCGGGTCGAGCTGGGCGAGGTGGAGGCAGCCTTGACCGCGCTGCCGGAGGTCCGGGTGGGGGTGGCGGTGCTCGTGCGCGGCGCGTCCGGGCATCCCGCGGTGCTCGGCGCCGGCGTCGTGCCGGCCACCCCCGCCACGGGCGAGGCCGACGGCGGCGGGGGCGGCGGCGGCGAGAGCTCCGGCGACGGCGCGGGCATCGCCGGCGCCGTGCGCGAGGGGCTGCGCCGCGCGCTGCCGCCGCACATGGTCCCGGACCTGGTGGTCGCGCTCGACAGCCTGCCGCTCACCGCCAACGGGAAGATCGACCGCCGGACGGTGACGGCTGCCGTCGAACAGGCGGTGGCCGGCCGGGCGACCGACCACGCACCGCCGCGCACCGACCTGGAGCGGGTCGTGCACAACGTCTGGCACGAGGTGCTCGGGGTGGCCGAGTTCGGGATCACCGACGAGTTCTTCGCGCTGGGTGGTGACTCCGTCCTCGCCACCGCGCTCGTCACGCGGCTGCGCGACGAGCTGGACACCACCGCCGTCACAGTGCGCTCGGTGTTCGGGGCGCCGACCGTCGCCGCGCTCGCCGAGCGGATCCGCGCCGCCGACACCGTCCCCGGCCGGGCGGAACGGGTCGCCGCGATCGCGCTGGAGATCGCGGCGATGTCGGACGACGAGGTCGCGGCCGAGCTGGTCGACCCGGACACGCTCCCCGCCGACTCCGGCGGTGCGTCGTGACCGCCCCGGCGCCGGTGGACGAGGGCTGGACGCGCTGGCCGGCGGAGCTCGAGCGGCGCTACCGGGACGGGGGGTACTGGGGCGACCAGACCCTGGGTGACCTGCTGCGGGAGTGGGCGCGCCGCTTCGGGCCGGCGACGGCGCTCGTCTCGGGACCCGACCGGATCAGCTACGCCGAGCTGGACGCGGCCGTGGACGATCTCGCTGCCGGGCTGGCCACCATCGGCATCGGTCCCGGTGACCACGTGGTGGTGCACCTGCCCAACCGCGCCGAGTTCGTGACCGTGCTGTTCGCGCTGCTGCGCCGGGGCGCGATCGGCGTCCTCTCGCTGCCCGCCCACCGCAGGGTCGAGATCGAGCACCTCACGCGGCTCTCCGGCGCGGTCGGCTATGTGATCGCCGACCGGCACGAGGGCTTCGACTACCGGGAGCTGGCCCGGGAGGTCACCGAGGCGGTTCCCGCCGTGCGCCACGTCCTGGTGGCCGGTGAGCCCGGGCCGTTCACCGCGCTGTCGGCGCTCGCCACGGCCGGGCGCGCCGCCCGGCTCGGCGGCGGGGCGGGCCCGGATCTCGGCGCCGAGCGACCGGATCCGGGCGGTATCGCGGTGCTGCTGATCTCCGGCGGCACCACCGGCAAGCCGAAGCTGATCCCGCGCACCCATCGCGACTACGCCTACAACGCCCGCGCCAGCGCGGACGTCTGCGGGCTGACGGCGGACGACGTGTACCTCGTCGCGCTGCCCGCCGCCCACAACTTCCCGCTGGCCTGCCCGGGGCTGCTCGGCGCGTTCGGCGTCGGGGCGACGGTCGTGATGGCTCCCTCCCCGAGTCCGGACGTCGCCTTCGACCTGGTCGCCCGCGAGCGGGTCACCGTCACCGCGCTCGTCCCCCCGCTGGCCCGGCTGTGGGTCGAGGCGGCCGGGTGGGAGGGGCCGGACACGACGAGCCTGCGGCTGGTCCAGGTGGGCGGCGCCAAGCTCGACGAGGGCCTGGCGCGGCGGATCACGCCGACCCTCGGGGCGAAGGTCCAGCAGGTCTTCGGCATGGCCGAGGGCCTGCTGAACTACACCCGCCTCGACGACCCGGACGAGCTCGTGTTCACCACGCAGGGCCGGCCGCTGGCCGCGGCCGACGAGGTCCGGGTGCTCGACGGGTCCGGTGCCGGGGTGGTCCCGGGCGAGGTGGGCGAGCTGTGGACCCGCGGGCCGTACACGATCCGCGGGTACTACCGGGCCGCCGAGCACAACTCTGCCGTCTTCGACGGCGACGGGTACTTCCGCACCGGCGACCTCGTCCGCCAGCTCCCGACCGGCCACCTCGTGGTCGAGGGCCGGGTCAAGGACGTGATCAACCGGGGTGGCGAGAACGTGTCCGCGGGTGAGCTGGAGGAGCACCTGCTGACCCATCCGGCGATCGGGCAGGTGGCGGTCGTCGGCATGCCGGACCCGGACGTGGGCGAGAGCGTCTGCGCGGTGGTGGTCCTCGCGCCGGGCGAGGCCCTCCGGCTCAAGCAGGTCAAGAGCTACCTGCAGGAGCGCGGCCTGGCCCGGTTCATGCTCCCCGACCGGCTCGAGGTCGTCGGCGAGTTCCCGCTCACCGCCGTCGGAAAGATCGACAAGCGGGAGCTGCGGAGCTGGCTGGACCCCTGAGCCTTCCGCTCTGACATCGACGGCGCTCGCCCCTGCCTCCCGGCGGGCGCCGTCGGAACATCGCCGACCATCGCATTTTTCTACCCGTCTCCCGCGCCGCCGCCGTCGTGCCTCGGCGTTGTCCGGGCGGCGGGGTCCGCGCGGCTCGCCCGCGTCGCATCCGGAGGTAGTGGACACGTGGCCAGCCCCGAGCCCCAGGAGCGCAAGCGCGAGCTGCTCCGTCGCCGCCTCGCGGCGGAACAGCTCGCCGCCACCGACCCGGCGGCACCGCCCGTGCGCGGCCGGCGGGTGCCCGGCCAGGGCCATCCGCTCAGCCCGGGCCAGCTCCGGATGTGGTTCCTGCAGCAGCTCGACCCGTCCAGCGCCGCGTACAACGTCGCCGCCGCCTTCGACCTCACCGGTCCGGTCGACGCCGACGCGCTGCACGCGGCCCTGCGCGCCGTCGCGCGCGGTCACGAGATCCTGCGCACGACCTACCGGGTGCCCGCCGGTGGCCGGCCCGAGCAGGTCGTCCACGCCGAGCTGGACCCGCAGTGGTCGAGCCACGACGTCTCCGGGGAGCCCTCGGCCAGCCGGGAGCGGCTCGCCGACGAGATTGCGCGGCGCGCGGCCCGCCGTCCCTTCGACCTCACCAGCTCCTCGCCGCTGCGGGTGACGCTGATCAGGCTCGCCGCCGACCGGTTCGTCCTCGTGGTGGTCGCCCATCACGTGGCCTGGGACGACGCGTCCTGGGAGATCTTCTTCCGGGAGCTGTTCGCCCACTACGACAACCTCCGGGCCGGCGACGGCCCGCTGCCCGCCGACGAGCGGACGGCGCAGTACATCGACGTGGCCGGGCAACCCAGGGGCGCTGACGCGCAGGACCCCGACCCGGCGGCGCTGGACTACTGGCGCGGCCAGCTCACCGCGCTGCCCGAGCCGCTGCGGCTCCCCGGCGGCGAGCCCGTGGCGGCCGCCACCGCCGCCGGGGCCGACCCGGGTAAACCGGCCGACCCGGGCAAACTGGCCGACCCGGGCGGCCAGGTCGTCCACCCGGCGGTGGCCGGGCTCGGGCGGCGGGTGCGCGCGTTCGCGGTCGAGCACGGCGCCACGCCCTTCATGGTGCTGCTGGCGGCCTTCGCCGCGGTGCTGCACCGGCACACCGGGGCCACCGACATCGTGGTCGGCTCGCCCGTGGTCAACCGGGACCAGCCCGGTGCCGACCGCCTCATCGGCTATTTCGGCAACACGGTCGCGCTGCGGGTGCGGGTCCGCCCCGGCGACTCCTTCCGGGACCTGCTCGCGCGGACCAGCGAGACCTGCCGCGGCGCCTTCGCCCACCAGCACGTCGACCTGGAGGACGTCGTCCGCGCGGTCAACCCGGACCGCTCCGACGGCGTCTCGAGCGTGTTCACCACCCTGTTCGCCGTGCGGACGGCCGCTGCCGAGCACCTCGGCGCGCGCGAGCTGAGCGGCGCGCGCCGGCCGCTGCACACCGGTGACGCCCAGTTCCCGCTGGGAGTCACCGTGGAGATCGGGGCCGACCAGCTCGATCTGGAGGCCGGGTTCCTCACCGCCGCGGTCACCGCCGGCTTGGCCGGCGCCGTGCTCCGCCACCTCGAGACGTTCCTCGACCATGCGACGCGCCATCCGCGGCGGCCGCTCGCCGCCGTCGACCTGCTCACCGATTCCGAGCGCCGGCGGACGCTGGTCGACTGGAACGACACCGCGGCGCCGAGCCCCGACGCGACCTGGGCCGAGCTGCTCGCGCGGCGCGCCGCGCGCGCTCCCGGGCACGCCGCCGTCGTCACGTCCGGCGGCACCCTGACCTACGGCGAGCTGGTCGGACGGGCCGACGCGCTCGCCTACCGGCTGCGCGGCCTGGGTGCCGGCCCGGGCACCATCGTCGCGCTGGCGCTCCCGCGCACGCTCGACCTCGTCGTGGCCCTGGCGGGGGTGACCCGCGCCGGCGCCGCCTACCTGCCGGTGGACCCGGGGTACCCGGCCGACCGGATCACGCTCGTCCTCGAGGACGCCGCGCCCTCGCTGCTCATCACCACCCGCGAGCTCGCTGCGACGCTGCCCATCCCCGCCGGCGTCACCGTCGTCCTCGTCAACGGGCCGGCCGCCGGGACCGAGTCCGGGGCCGAGTTCGGGGCCGAGCCCGGGTCGGTGCCCGAACCGCCGGCCGTGGCCGCGGTCCCGGCGGAGCTGGGAAGCGCCGCCTACGTCATCTACACGTCCGGCTCGACCGGGCGTCCCAAGGGCGTGGTGGTGCCGCACCGCGCGCTGACGAACTTCCTGGCCAGCATGGTCGACCAGTTCCAGCTGGGTGACGGCGACCGGGTGCTGGCACTGACGACGCTGTCGTTCGACATCGCGGCGCTGGAACTGCTCGCCCCGCTCACCGCCGGCGCCACCGTCCACCTGGCCGGCCAGGACGAGGCCCGTGACCCGACCGCGCTGGCGGCGCTGCTGGCGGGCGGCGGGATCACCGTCGCGCAGGCCACCCCCTCGATGTGGCAGTCGATCCTGGCGGCGAGCGACGACCGCTTCCCCGGGGTGCGCGTGCTCAGCGGCGGAGAGGGCCTGCCGCCGGCGGTGGCGACCACGCTCGCCGAACGGGCCGAAGAGGTCGTGAACCTGTACGGGCCGACCGAGACGACGATCTGGTCGACGGCCGGCCCGGTCGCCGGCGACGGACGGCCGACCGTGGGCCGTCCGATCCGCTCGACCCAGGTCTACCTGCTGGACACCGCGCTGGCCCCGGTCGCCCCCGGCATGCCCGGCGAGCTGTACATCGGCGGGGCGGGCGTCGCGGACGGCTATCTGCGCCGGCCCGGCCTGACCGCGTCCCGCTTCGTCGCCGACCCCTTCAGCGCCGGGGGGCGGCTCTACCGCACCGGCGACCTGGCGCGCTGGACCGCCGACGGCGAGCTGGACGTCCTCGGCCGGGTCGACGACCAGGTCAAGGTGCGCGGGTTCCGGATCGAGCCGGGCGAGATCGAGGCGGTGCTCGGGCGGCATCCCGCGGTGGCGCGCTGCGCGGTGGTGGCCCGGGACGACGGCCCGGCGGGGCGGCACCTCGTCGCCTACGTGGTGCCGGCCGCGCCGGGGACCGTGGTCGACCCGGCGCTGCTGCGTGAGCACCTGGCGGCGGCCCTGCCGGAGCACATGGTGCCGGGAGCGTTCGTCCAGCTGGCGGCCCTGCCGACCACGCCGAACGGGAAGCTTGACCGGCGCGGGCTACCCCGGCCGGACTTCGCCGCGGCGGCCGGGTCGCGGGCGCCGGCCACCGCCGCCGAGTCGCTGCTCTGCGATCTGTTCGGGACGGTTCTGGGCATCGAGCGGGTCGGTGCCGACGACTCCTTCTTCCACCTCGGCGGCGACAGCATCCTGGCGTTCCAGGTGGTCGCCGGTGCCCGCGCCGCCGGCCTGGCCTGCGTGCTGCCGGACATCTTCCGCCACCCCACCCCGGCGTCCCTCGCCGCCGCGGCGGAACAGGCCACTGTGCCACCGCCCGCCGACACAGCCCTCGACGCGGATCTCGCCGGGGTGAGCGCCGTCGACCTGGAGCGCTGGCGGGCCCGGTACCCGGATCTGACCGGTGTCCGGCCCGTGTCGCCGCTGCAGGCCGGCCTGGTCTTCCACTCGCTGCTCGGCGACGGGTCCGGGACGGTTCCCGGCGCGGCCGGTTCCGACGCCTACATCCTGCAGTTCGTCGTCGACCTGCGTGGACGGCTCGACCCGGCCCGCCTGCGCGCGGCGGGCCGGGCCCTGTTCGAGCGGCACGAGAACCTGCGCACCGCCTTCCTGTACGACGGCGACGCGCCCGTCCAGATCGTGCTGGCCGATCTCGCGCCGGCCGCCTTCGACGAGGTGTGGACGGAGGTCGACCTCGCGGGCTGGCCGCGGGCCGAGGCGCTGGCGGAGGCCGAGCGGCTGGGACGGGCCGACCGGCAGACCCCCTTCGACCTCACGGCGCCGCCGCTGGTGCGCTTCCTGCTGCTGCGCACCGGCCCGGACGCCTGGCGGCTCGTGCTGAGCCCGCACCACGTGGTGCTCGACGGCTGGTCCGTCCCGCTGCTGCTGCGTGAGCTGTTCCGCCGGTACGAGCTCGCCCGGGCGGACGGGCCGGCCGCCGCGCCGCCGCCGGCGCCGTCCTACTGGGAATACCTGCGCTGGCTGGCCGGCCAGGACCGGGACGCCTCCCGGCGGGCCTGGGCCGCCGCGCTGGCCGGCGTCACCGAGCCGACGCTGCTGGCCGCGGCCACCGCCCGCCCGAGCACCCCGACCCAGACCGCGGCCCACGCCCCGGACCAGGTCCCCGAGCAGGCTCCCGATCAGGCCGTGGATCAGCGGGACACGGTGGACGGCGGGGTGACCGCCGCGGTGGAACGTCACGCCGACGCCGCCCTGACCGCCGGCCTGGGAACCTTCGTCCGCGAGCGCGGGCTCACCCTCAACACCGTGCTGCGCGCCGCGTGGGCGGTCGTGCTCGGCCGCGCGGTCGGGCGCGACGACGTCGTGTTCGGGACGTCGGTGGCCGGCCGGCCGGCGGAGCTGCCCGGCGCCGCGGAGATGATCGGACTGCTGCTCGCGACGGTGCCCGTCCGCGTCACCCTCGACCCGGCCGAGAGCTTCGTGGGCCTGCTCGACCGGGTGCGCGCCGACCAGACGGCGACCCTCGAGCACCACCACCTGGGCCTGACCGACATCCACGCGGCCGTGGGGCTGCCCGAGCTGTTCGACACCCTGTTCGTGCTGGAGTCCTACCCGTTCGACCCGGCCGGCCTGCTCGGGCCGGACAGCGGCCTGCGCCTGGAGGGCCTGGACGGCCACGACGCCACGCACTACCCGCTGACGATCCGGGTGATCCCGGGGGAGCGGCTGCGTATCAACTTCGGCTACCGGCCGGAGCTGCTCTCCGGGGCTACCGTCACCGCGCTCGCCGACCAGCTCCTGGACCTGCTCGCCGCGGCCGTCGCAGATCCGGACAGGCCCGTCGGCGCCATCGGCGCGTCCGCCGGGTCCGTGGCGTCCGCCGGCACCGTCGGCGCCGCCCCGGCCGCGACCCGTCCGGATGAGGACGAGCCGACCGGTGCGTGGGCGACCGACACAACACTTCCCGAGCTGTTCGAGGCCCAGGCGGCGCGGGTTCCCGACGCCGTCGCGGTCACCTGGGGCGAGCGGCGGCTGACCTACGCCGAGCTGGACGCCGCCGCGAACCGCCTCGCCCGCCTGCTGGCCACCCGCGGGGTGGAGCCGGAGTCGCTCGTCGCCGTGGCGCTGCCGCGCTCGATCGACCTGGTCGTCGCCCTGCTCGCGGTGCAGAAGGCGGGCGCGGCCTACCTGCCGCTCGACACCGCCTACCCCGCCGACCGGCTCGCCTTCATGCTTTCCGACGCGGCACCGGTGTGCCTGGTGACCTCCACCGAGGCGCTGCCGGCCCTGCCCGCGCGCACCCGGGTGCCGGTGATCGCGCTGGACGCGCCGCCGGTCGTGGCCGCGCTCGCGGAGCAGTCCCCGGCCCGGCTGCCCGCCGCCGGCCGGGCCCGGCCGGAGAACGCGGCCTACGTGATCTACACCTCGGGCTCGACGGGACGTCCCAAGGGCGTTGTCGTCCCGCACCAGACGGTCACCAGGCTGTTCGCGCACACCCAGCCGTGGTTCGGCTTCGACGAGACCGACGTGTGGACGATGTTCCACTCCGCGTCGTTCGACTTCTCCGTCTGGGAGCTGTGGGGCCCGCTGCTGTACGGCGGCCGCCTGGTCGTCGTCGACCACCACGTCTCGCGGTCGCCGGAGCTGTTCCTGGACCTGCTCCGGCGGGAGTCGGTGACCGTGCTCAGCCAGACCCCGTCGGCGTTCAGCCAGCTCATCGAGGCCGACCGGGCGGGCGGGGAGGACCCGGCGGGGCTGGCGCTGCGGTACGTCGTGTTCGGGGGCGAGGCGCTCGACCTCGGCCGGCTGCCCGCCTGGTACGCCCGCCACCGCGACGACGCCCCGGTGCTCGTCAACATGTACGGCATCACCGAGACGACGGTGCACGTCACCTACCTGCGGCTGGACGAGGCCGTCGTCGCGGCGGCGCGGGCCAGCCTGGTCGGCGGGCCCATCCCGGGGCTGCGGGTGCACGTCCTCGACCAGCACCTGCGGCCGGTGGCGCCGGGCGGCCTCGGCGAGCTGTACGTCAGCGGCGCCCAGCTCGCCCGCGGCTACCTGGGCCGGCCCGGTCTCACCGCCACCCGCTTCGTCGCGGACCCGTTCGGCGGGCCGGGCGCCCGGATGTACCGCACCGGCGACCTCGCCCGCCGAACCGCCGACGGCGGCTTCGAGTACCTCGGCCGGGCCGACGACCAGGTCAAGGTGCGAGGCTTCCGCATCGAGCTCGGCGAGATCCAGGCGGCGATCGCGACCCACCCGGCGGTGGAGCAGGCCGTGGTGCTGGCCCGGGAGGACCAGCCGGGGCAGCGGCGGCTGGTCGGTTACGTCGTGGCCGCTCCGGGGCGCCGGGTCGACTCCGAGGAGCTGCGCCGGCACGCCGCCGCCATGCTCCCCGAGTTCATGGTGCCGGTTGCCGTGCTGGCGCTGGACGCCTTCCCGCTCACCGGCAACGGCAAGCTCGACCGCGCCGCCCTGCCGGCGCCGGATCTGGCGAGCGTCTCCACCGGCACCCGCGCCCGCACCGAGCGGGAGCGAACGCTGTGCGCGGTGTTCGCGGGCGTGCTCGGCCTGGACGAGGTGGGGGTCGACGACGACTTCTTCACCCTCGGCGGCGACAGCATCAGCGCGATCCAGCTCGTCAACCGTGCCCGGCGCGAACAGGTCGGCTTCACGCCCCGGGACGTCTTCACCCACCGCACCCCGGCTAAGCTCGCGGCCCGCACCGAGCCCGCCGCCTCCGCCGTTTCCACCGCGCCCGACGGGCCGGCCGCATTCGCCGGACCTGGCGCCGCGCCTGACCGCCCTGGCGGAGCGGGAACGGGCCTGGGTGCCGATCCCGAGGCGATCGGCGTGTTCACCCCGCTCCCGATCGTCTCCCGGCTGGCGAGCTGGGGCGGGCCGGTGCGCCGTTTCAACCAGGCCATGCTGGTCTCGACGCCGGCCGGCGCCACCGTGGACCTGCTGCGGGACGCCGTCCAGGCCCTGCTCGACCAGCACGACGCGCTGCGGGCCCGGCTGCTGCGCCTGTCGCCCGCGCTGTGGCTGCTGGAGACCCTGCCGGTCGGTTCGGCGCGTGCCGGCGACCTGCTGCGTCGGGTGGACATCGCCGGCCTCGACGAGGCCGGCCTGCGCGCCGCCGTCGCGGCCGAGTCGGCCGCGACGGCCGACGGGCTCGACCCCGAGGCCGGCGCGATGCTGCGAGTGAGCTGGCTCGACGCCGGCTCCGACCAGCCCGGGCGGCTGCTGCTGGTCGCACACCACCTCGTCGTCGACGGGGTCTCCTGGCGGGTCCTGCTCGCCGACCTGCGGACCGCCTTCGCGGCCGTGCTCGCCGGGCGAGCTCCCCACCTGGACCCGGTCGGAACCTCGCTGCGCGCGTTCGCCCGGATCACCGCCGAACGCGCCCAGGACCCGGCCCGCCTCGCCGAGCTCGCGCACTGGACGGCGACCCTCGCCCCGGGCGGTCGGCTGCTGGGCGGCGCCCCGTCGACCGGCGCTGCGGCTGCGACCGGCGCCGCGGCGGCTCCCGGAGCGGCCCCCGCTGCGGCGGGCACGATCGCCGACACCGACCGCCTCGTCGTGGAGCTGCCCGCGCGAGCCACCGCGCCGCTGCTCACCTCCGTTCCCGCGGCGGCGGGAACCGACGTCACCGCGGTGCTGCTTGCCGCGCTGCGTGCCGCCGTCACCGGCTGGCGCCGCGAGCGGGGCTGGGACGGATCGTCCGACCTGCTCGTGGATCTCGAGCGCCACGGCCGCGACCCGATCGCGCCCGAGGTCGACCTCTCCCGGACGGTCGGCTGGTTCACCGCCATCTCACCCGTCCGGCTGCCGGCCTCCGGCGACCCGGCCTCCGGCGATCCGGCCTCCGGCGGGCTGGCGTCCGGCGGGCTGGCGGGCACGCTCGAGGCCGTGGCGGGCCGGCTGCGCGAGATCCCCGACGGCGGGGCCGGGTTCGGGCTGCTGCGCTACGCCAACGCGGCCGCGGCGCCGGTGCTCGCCGGGGCGGAGCACCCGGAGGTCCTGTTCAACTATCTCGGGCGGTTCGGCGCAGACGCGGCCGACGCCTGGGCGCCGGCACCGGAGTTCGACGCGCTCGCCGCCGAGCCCGACCCGGCCATGGGCGTCGCCTACCCGCTGACCGTGGACGCCGTCAGCGTCCAGACGCCTGACGGGCCCGTGCTGCGGACCACCCTCACCTACCTCACCACGGTGATCGACCGGACCGCGGCCGACGCCCTGGCCACCGCCTGGCTGGCCGCGCTCGCCGGCCTGGCCGGCCTGGCCGGCCTGGCCGACGATGCCGTCCTGGCTGGCGCCGCTGCCCAGGCTGACACCGCTGGTCCGGCCGCCGTCACCGGTGCGGACGGCGCCGCCGGCCCGGCAGCGACCGGTGACCTGGTCGAGCTGTCGCCGGCCGAGCGGGCGCGGGTCGAGCGGGTGAGCCCGGGGCCCGTCGCCGAGATCTGGCCGCTCTCGCCGCTACAGGAGGGCCTGTTCTTCCACTCCGCCTTCGACCGCTCCAGCGACGCCTACACCGCCCAGTTCGCGCTCGACTTCGGCCACCGTTTCGACGTAGACCGGCTGCGCCGCGCCTGCGAGACGTTCATGCGGCGCAACCCGACGCTGCGCGCCGGTTTCCTCGGCGACGGGCTGCCCGCGCCGCTGCAGTTCGTCGTCACCGAGCTGCCCGCGCCGCTGGAGGAGACCGACCTCACCGGCCTGCCCGCTGCCGAGCGGGCCGAGCAGGCCGAGCTGCTGGCGCGCCGCGACCGGGAGCGCCCCTTCGACATCTCGAACCCGCCGCTGTGGCGGCTCACCCTGCTGCGCCTCGGCCCCGACCACGACCGGCTGGTCTTCAACCGGCAGGTGCTGGTCTGGGACGGCTGGTCTGGCGCCCTGGTCATCGACCAGCTCCTCGGGCTCTACGAACGTGGCGGCGGTGACGAGGGGCTGCCCGTCCCGGCCGCCTCCTACCGCGACTTCCTGGTCTGGCTGCGGGCCCGGGACACCGCGGGCGCCGAGGATGCATGGCGGGCCGCGCTCGCCGACCTCGACGGCCCGACGCTGGTGGTGCCCGAGGCCCGTGGGCTGCCGCCGATCGAGCCCGAGCGGATCACCACCGAGCTGGCCGAGTCGACGGCGCGCGCGGTGCGGGAGCTCTCCCGCCGCCACGGCATCACCGTCAACACGGTGTTCAACGCCGCGCTGGCGCTCGTCCTCGGCAACGCCGTCGGCTCCGACGACGTCGTGTTCGGCACCACGGTGGCCGGTCGGCCCACCGACGTCGAGGGCATCGACGAGGTGATCGGCCTGTTCCTGAACACCGTGCCCGTCCGGGTGCGGCTGGACCCGCGTGAGTCGGTGCTGGACCTGCTCCGCCGGGTCCAGGACCAGCGGGTCGACGTGATGGACCACGAGTACCTGGGGCTCGGCGACATCCAGCGCGCCAGCGGCCGCACGCAGCTGTTCGACACGCTGTACGTGCTGCAGAACTTCATCGACGAGGTGGCCACCGAGCAGAGCAGCGACCGGTTCGGGATCACCGGCGGCACCAGCATCGACCACACGCACTACCCGCTGACGTTCGTGCTGTTCCCCGGCACGCGGATCACGATGCGCCTGGAGTACCGGCCGGACGTCGTCGGCGCGCAGCGGGCTGCGGCGCTGTTCGACCGGTTCCGCGGGCTGCTCGACGAGCTGGTCCGGGACGTCACCGTCCCGGTCGGGTCGGTCGAGGTGCTGCTGCCGGCCGAGCGGGCGGAGCTCGCGGCGAGGTGGGCCGAGCCGTTCCTCCCGGTCGGCACCGAGACCGTCGCCGACATGCTCGCCGCGCAGGTCGCCCGCACGCCCGATCTCACCGCGCTGGTGTTCGGCGACGAGCGCGTCAGCTACGCCGACCTGGACGCGCGGGTCAACCGGATGGCCCGGCTGCTGCTCGCGCGCGGCGCCGGCCCGGAGACGGTCGTCGCGCTGGGGCTCGGCCGCTCGGTGAACATGGTGGTGGCGCTGTTCGCGGTGCTGCGCACCGGGGCCGCCTACCTGCCCCTGGAGCTCGACCACCCGCCCGCCCGCCTGCTCGGCATGGTCGCCGACGCCGGGGCGGCGCTGCTGGTGGCGACCGGCGCCACCGCCGCCTACCTGGACGGCGCCGGCGCCGGGCCCGACGAGCCGGTACCGAGACTGCTGCTCGACGACCCCGCGATGGCCGCGGAGCTCGCAGCCACCGGCGCCGGAGAGCTGTCCGACGCCGAGCTCGGGCTGTTCGCCCGGGACCGCGCCGACCGCCTCGACCACCCCGCCTACGTCATCTACACCTCGGGGTCGACCGGGCGTCCGAAGGGAGTGGTGACCCCCTACCGGGGACTGACCAACATGCAGCTCAACCACCGCGAGGAGATCTTCGCCCCCGCGGTGGCGGCGGCCGGCGGGCGCCGGCTGCGGATCGCGCACACCGTCTCCTTCGCCTTCGACATGTCCTGGGAGGAGCTGCTCTGGCTCGTCGAGGGCCACGAGGTACATGTGTGCGACGAGAACCTGCGCCGTGACGCCGAGGCCCTCGTCGCCTACTGCGACGTCCACCGGGTGGACGTGGTGAACGTGACGCCCACCTACGCCCACCACCTGTTCGAGCTCGGCCTGCTCGACCGCGCCGAGGACGTTCCGGCGGGGCCGCCCGCGACCGTGGGCGCCGCCGCGACCGCGGGCGCCACCGCGGAAGCCGGGAGCGGGCCCGGGGGCCTGCACCGGCCGCCGCTGGTCATGCTCGGCGGCGAGGCGGTTTCGGAGGCGGTGTGGAACCGGCTGCGCGACACCGCGGACACCGCCGGGTACAACCTGTACGGCCCCACCGAGTACACGATCAACACTCTGGGCGCCGGCACCGCCGACAGCCCGACGCCGACCGTCGGCCGCCCCATCCGCAACACCCGCGCCTACGTACTGGACGGCTGGCTGCACCCGGTGCCCGACGGGGTCCCAGGCGAGCTCTACATCGCCGGCGACGGCCTGGCCCGGGGCTACCTCGACCGCTTCGCCCTGACCGCCACCCGCTTCGTCGCCGACCCGCGGGTCCCCGGCGGGCGGATGTACCGCACCGGTGACCTGGTCGTGCGCGGCGCCGCTGACGGGAACCTCGACTTCCTCGGCCGCACCGACGAACAGGTCAAGATCCGCGGCTACCGGGTGGAGCTCGGGGAGATCACCGCGGCGCTCGACCGTCATCCGCGGGTCAGCCAGGCCGCCGTCGTCGCGGCCGACGACACCGGGGCGCCGGGAACCCGGCGGCTGGTCGCCTACGTCGTGCCCGCGGAGCTGACCGCCGCCGACCGGGCTGCCGTCGAGGCCGACCAGGTCGGCGAGTGGCGCCAGGTCTACAGCGACGAGTACGTGCAGATCCCGACCGCGGTGCACCGCGAGGACTTCGCCGGCTGGGACTCCAGCTACGACGGGCAGCCCATCGCGCTGGAGCACATGCGGCAGTGGCGGGCGGCGACCGTCGAGCGCATCCGCGAGCTCGCCCCGCGTCGCATCCTGGAGATCGGCGTCGGCACCGGTCTGCTGCTCGGCCAGCTCGCGCCGGAGTGCGACAGCTACTGGGGGACGGACTTCGCCGCCCCGGTGATCGACAAGCTCCGGGCCGAGACCGCCGGTGACCCCCGCTTCGCCGGCCTGGAGCTGCGCTGCCAGCCGGCGCACGTCACCGACGGCCTGCCGGCCGGGCTCTTCGACACCATCGTGATCAACTCGGTGGTGCAGTACTTTCCCAGCCCCGAGTACCTGCGCGGGGTGCTGCGCGCCGCGCTGGAGCTGCTCGCCCCCGGCGGCGCCCTCTTCGTCGGGGACGTGCGCAACCTCGCCAGGCTGCGGGCCTTCCACACCGCGATCGAGGTGAGCCGGTCCGGTCCCGGCGGGCTCGCCGAGCCCGCGGGCGGCCTGCGTGACGCCGACCTCGCCCGGCTCGCGCCGGCCGTCGATCGCCGGGTCCGGCTCGACAAGGAGCTGGTGCTGGCGCCGGAGTTCTTCACCGCGCTCGCCAGCGAGACCGGCGCCGAGCTCTCGCTGCGGGTCAAGCGGGGCTCGTTCCACAACGAGCTCACCCGGCACCGGTTCGACGTCGTGCTGCGCCGGCCCGCCGCGCCGCCGGAGCCGCCCCCCGAGCCGCCGGTCTCGTCGGCCGAGCGGCCGATCCCGTCCGCCGCGCCGCCGGTGCGTCTCGGTGAGGCCCCCGTGCTGGTCTGGGGGCATCCGGTCGCCGGTACCGACGCGATCGAGGCGCATCTGCGTGACCGCCGCCCGCCGATGCTGCGGGTCGCGGCGATCCCCGACGCGCGGGTGGCCGGCGAGCTCGCCCTCGCGGCCCGGGTCGCCGGGCGGGACGTCCCGGGCGGTGCCGCCGCGCCCGAGCGCGCGGTCGACGCTGAGCACGCAGTCGACCCCGAGGAGCTGTTCGCGCTCGCCGACCGGCTCGGCTACGAGCAGCACCTCACCCTGTCCGCGGCCGGCCCCGGCCTGTTGGACGCGGTGTTCGTGCGCGCGGTCGACGTCGGCGCGGGCCCCCGCGTGGACGGCTACCTGCCGGACCCGGCGGGCGGCGAGGCCGCGCCGCCACTCGCCAACGACCCGACCGCGGCCCGTGGTGCCGCGGCGCTGGCGGCGCTGCTGCGCGCCGACCTCACCACCGCCCTGCCCGACTACATGGTGCCGGCCGCCTACGTCACGCTGAGCGAGATCCCGCGCACCGCCAACGGCAAGCTGGACGTCGCCAGCCTGCCCCAGGCCGATCCCGCCGTGGCCCTGGTGGCCTCGCGCCCGGCGTCGTCACCGGCGGAGGTCACGCTCTGCGAGCTGTACGCCGAGGTGCTCGGGCTGCCCGAGGTCGGCGTCGAGGATGACTTCTTCGCGCTCGGCGGCCACTCGCTGCTGGCCACTCGCCTGGTCAGCCGGGCCCGCGCCGCGCTCGGCGCAGACCTGGCGATCCGTGACCTGTTCGAGGCCCCGACGGTGGCCGCGCTCGCGGCCCGGGTCGGCGCCGCCGGTGACGAGCCCGCCGTGCCGAGCCGGCCGCCGCTGGTCCCCGCCGACCGCCCGGAGCGCATCCCGCTCTCGCCGGCCCAGCGCCGGCTGTGGCTGGTGGACCGCGTCGCGGGCGGGACGAACGCGTACAACTACCCGTTGGTGATCCGGCTGGGCGGCGAGATCGACCTGGACGCGCTGCGCGCCGCCGCCGCGGACGTCGTGGCCCGGCACGAGATCCTGCGGACCGTCATCGCGGAGCACGACGGCGAGGGCTACCAGCGGATCCTCGACCCCGCCGAGGCAGGTCCCGAGGTCCGGTTCGTCGACGTCGCCCCCGCGCGCCCGGGCGCTCCGAGCGCCGGCGCGGAGACGGGCCCGGCCGCCGAACCGAGCCTGGACGGCCCGGAGCGACCCCTTGAGCCGGATGAGCTTCAGCGCCTCGTCGAGCGGTTCGTCGCCGAACCGTTCGACCTGCGGACCGACCCGCCCCTGCGGCTGGCCGTGTTCCGGACCAGCCCCGCCGAGTCGGTGCTTGCCGTGGTCCTGCACCACATCGCGACCGACGAGTGGTCGGACCGGCCGTTCCTGGAGGACCTCGACGCCGCCTACGCCGCGCGCCGTGCGGGCCGGGAGCCGGACTGGGAGCCGCTGCCGGTGCAGTACGCCGACTACACCCTCTGGCAGCGGGAGCTGCTCGGCGAGCCGGCCGACCCGTCGTCGCCGGCGGGCCGCCAGCTCGCCTACTGGGAGCAGGCGCTGCGGGGCATCCCGGCGGAGATCGAGCTGCCGCTGGACCGGCCGCGCCCGGCGGTGCGCGACGGCGCGGGCGGCCGGGAGGCCCGCGAGCTGCCCGCCGCCACCGTGACGGCCCTGCGCGGCCTGTGCGCGCGGACCGGCGCCAGCATGTCGATGCTCGCGCACGCCTCGACGGCCACCCTGCTGCACCGCCTCGGCGCCGGTGACGACATCCCGCTCGGCGTGCCGATCGCCGGCCGCACCGACACCGCGCTCGACCACCTCGTCGGGTTCTTCGTCAACACGCTGGTGCTGCGCTCGGACCTCTCCGCCGACCCGACGTTCGCCGAGCTGCTGGCCCGCACCCGCGAGACGGACCTGGCCGCGTTCGACCACGCCGACCTGCCCTTCGAAGACGTGGTCGCGGCTGTCAACCCGCGCCGCTCGGCGGGCCGCAACCCGCTCTTCCAGGTGATGACCGGCTACCACCACCTGGCCGACGGCGAGCACACCCTGCTCGGCCTGCCGACGTCCTGGCTGCGCACCGAGGCGGGCACGGTGAAGTTCGACCTGGACGTCACCTTCGTCGACCGCGGCGGGAGCGACCAGATCACGCTGCTCGTCGAGTACGCCCGTGACGTGTGGGACGCCGACACCGCGCGGCGGCTGGCGGACCGGCTCGTCGACCTGCTCGGGCAGCTCGCCCGGGACCCGGACCGGCCGGTCAGCCGACTGGCCCTGCTCGGCGGGGACGAGCGCCGGCGGGCCCTGCGGTCCGCCACCGGCCCGCGCCGGGAACCGCCGCAGCCCACCGCGGTGCGCCTGTTCGCCGCGGCGGCCGCGGCCAGCCCGGACCGCCCCGCCCTGGTGGCCGGCGGGACGAAGCTGACCTTCGCCGAGCTGGCCGAGCAGGTCGGGAGCATGGCCTGGCTGCTCGCCCGGCGCGGGGCCGGCGTCGAGGACGTGGTCGCGCTCGCGCTGCCCCGGGCCCGGGTGGTGCCCGCCCTGCTCGGCGTCATGACCGCCGGGGCGTGCTACCTCCCGATCGACACCGACCACCCCGCGGACCGGCTGGCCTTCCTGCTCACCGACGCCCGGCCGCGGCTCGTGCTCACCACCGCGGCCCTCGCCGGCCAGCTGCCGGCGACCGGGGCGGAGGTGGTCGTCCTCGACGACCCGGCCGTCCAGGCCGAGCTGGCGGCCCATCCCGCCGACCTGCCGATCGCCGGCCTCCCGCCGGCGGGCCAGGCGCTGCGCGGCGACAACGCCGCGTACGTGATCTACACCTCCGGCACCACCGGCCGTCCGAAGGCAGTGGTCGCCACGCACCGCGGCGTGACGAACCTGTTCGCCTCGCACGAGGTGGAGCTGATCCTGCCGGCGGTGGCGGCGCGGGGCGGCGACGGGCCGCTGCGGGCCGTCCACGCGGCGTCGTTCAGCTTCGACGGGTCGTGGGAGCCGCTGCTGTGGCTGTTCGCCGGGCACACCGTGCACGTCGCCGACGAAGCGACGATGCGTGACCCGGCAGCCCTCGCCGAGTACGTGGTCAACGCGCGGATCGACTTCCTCGACGTCACCCCGACATACCTGCGTGAGCTCGTCCACCTCGGGTTCCTCGACGGCGCCCACCTGCCGGGCGTGATCGCGGTCGGCGGCGAGGCCACCCCGGCGCCGCTGTGGGAGCGCCTGCGCACCCTGCCCGGTGTCGTGGCGCACGACCTGTACGGCCCGACCGAGTACAGCGTCGACGCCTACGGCTGGCACGGTGACGGCACGGCCGGCCCCGTCGCGAACACCCGTGCCCTCGTCCTGGACGTCGGTCTCGAGCCCGTCCCGGACGGGGTGCCCGGGGAGCTGTACCTGGCCGGTGACGGCCTGGCCCGCGGCTACCTGGGCCGGCCGGGGCTGAGCGCCACCCGGTTCGTCGCCGACCCGTTCGGCGCCCCGGGCGGGCGGATGTACCGCACCGGCGACCGGGCGCGGCGCCGCGCCGACGGCACGCTGGCCTTCCTCGGACGGGTCGACGACCAGGTCAAGGTACGTGGCTTCCGGATCGAGCCCGGCGAGATCGAGGCCGCGCTGCTGGCGCTGCCCGGCGTCGCCGCCGCGGCCGTGATCGTCCGGGAGGACGCCGCGGGAGACCCGCGTCTGGTCGCCTACGTCGTCCCGGACGGCCCTTGCGCCACGGTCGATCCCGGCGTGGCCGTTCCTGGCCCGGCCGATCCCGCCGCGGCCGATCGCGCGACGGGCGATCGCGCGACGGGCGATCGCGCGACGGGCGATCGCGCGACGGGCGATCGCGCCGTGGCCGATCTCGGCGCGCTGCGCTCCGAGCTCGCGCGGACGCTGCCGTCCCATCTTGTGCCGAGCGCGTTCGTCGCGGTGGCCGAGCTGCCGCGCACCGTCAGCGGAAAGCTGGACCGCGCGGCCCTGCCGGCACCCGGCGAGCCGGCGGCGTGGCCCGGCCGCCGCCCGCGCGGCGCGCGCGAGGAGCTGCTCGCCGAGCAGTTCGCCGCCGTCCTCGGGACGGTGGAGGTCGGCGCCGAGGACGACTTCTTCGCCCTGGGTGGGCACTCGCTGCTGGCGATGCGCCTGCGCAGCCGGATCCGCTCGGTGTTCGGCGTGGAGGTTTCCGCCCGCGACATCTTCGACGAGCCGACAGTGGCGGGCCTGGCCCGCCGGCTCGACGGGGCGGTGGCCGCGGCCCGGCCCGCCCTGGCGCCCGCCGACCGGCCGCAGCGCCCACCGCTGTCGCACGCCCAGGCCCGGCTGTGGGTGCTCGGCCAGGTGGAGGGGCCCAGCCCGACCTACAACATCCCGGTCACCTGGCGGCTGGAAGGGCCGCTCGACGTCGGTGCGCTGCAGGCCGCCGTCGGCGACGTGGTCACCCGGCACGAGGCGCTGCGCACGGTCTTCCCCGCCCCGGACGGCGTGCCCCACCAGCGGGTCCTCGACCCCGCCGCGGCCCGGGTGGACGTCGAGCTGATCGAGCTCGGCTCCGCCGGGGACCTGGCCCGGCGTCTGGAGAACGCGTCGGCACGGGTGTTCGACCTCGAGCGTGAGCTGCCGGTGCGGGTCACCGCCGTCCGGCTCGACCCGCGGCTGCACGTGGTCCAGTTCCTGGTCCACCACATCGCCGCCGACGAAGGCTCGGACCAGGCGCTGGCCCGTGACCTGTCGACCGCCTACCGCGCCCGGCTGCGCGGCGAGGCGCCGCGATGGGCCGCGCTGCCGGTGCAGTACGTCGACTACACCCTCTGGCAGCGCGCGTTGCTGGGGGACGAGTCGGACCCGGCCAGCCCCGCCTCGGCCCAGCGCGACTTCTGGCGCCGCGAGCTGGCCGGGCTGCCGGTCGAGCTGGCGGTGCCCACCGACCGGTCCCGGCCGGCCGAGCCGTCCCACCGCGGCGGCGTCGTCGAGCTGACCTGGGACGCCGAGTTGCTCGACCGACTGCGCGCCACCGCCCGGGCGCACGACGTCAGCCTGTTCATGGTGTTGCAGGCCCTGGTCGCGACGCTGCTACACCGGCTCGGGGCCGGCGACGACATCCCGATCGGCAGCCCGGTGGCCGGCCGCGGCGACGAGCGGCTCGACGACCTGGTGGGCTTCTTCCTCAACACGCTGGTGCTGCGGACGGACCTGTCGGGGCCGGTGAGCTTCGGCGAGCTGCTCGGCCGAGTCCGGGCCGCCGACCTCGCGGCCTTCGACCACCAGGACCTGCCGTTCGACCGGGTCGTCGAGGCGGTCAACCCGCCGCGCTCCCTCGCCCGGCACCCGCTGTTCCAGGTGATGGTCGTCCACCTGCCGGCGGCGGGCGCCGCCGCCGGGCTCGACCTGCCGGGCGTGACGGCCCGGCCCGAGCCGGTGCGCGCCGCCACCGCCAAGTTCGACCTCTCCTTCGACTTCCTGGAGCGCGTCACCGAGGCCGGCACGACCGAGCTGGCGGTCGGGCTCGCCTACAGCGCGGACCTCTTCGACCACGCCACGGCCGCGTCGTTCGGCCGCCGGCTGCAGCTGCTCACCGAGGCCGTGCTCGCGGCCCCGACAGCACCGCTGGCTGCCCTGCCCGTTCTCGACGACGCAGAGCGGGATCTGGTCCTGACCGGGTTCAACCGCACCGGGCGCGCGGTCACCGAGCTGACCTGGCCGGCGGCCTTCGAGGCCCAGGCCGACCGCACCCCGGGGGAGGTGGCCGTGGTCTGCGAGGACGTCGAGCTGACCTACGCCGAGCTCGACGCGCGGGCGAACCGGCTCGCACGGCTGCTGGCCGCCCGCGGCGCGGGGCCGGAATCGGTGGTGGCCGTCGCCGTGCCGCGCTCGGCCGACCTGGTCGTCGCGCTGCTGGGGGTGCTGAAGACCGGCGCCGCCTTCCTGCCGCTCGACCTCGACCACCCGGCGGACCGCGTCGCCTTCATGATCTCCGACGCGGGCGCCCGGCTGCTGGTCTCCACCCGCGGCCACGCCGAGGAGCTGATCGCGCTCGGGGCGCTCGGGGCGCTCGGAGTGCCGGGGCCGCTGGGCGATCCGGGCGCGCCGGGCACCGGCGCGCCCGGGCTTGACCTCGTGCTGCTCGACGAGCCCGGGACGGCGGCCGAGCTGGCCACGGGTGACCCGGCCCGGCCCGGCACCGGCGTGGCCACGAGCCTCGACAGCGCCGCCTACGTCATCTACACGTCGGGCTCGACCGGACGTCCCAAGGGTGTGGTGGTCACCCACGAGGGTGTGGGCAGCCTGGTCGCGACCGCTGTCGACCGGCTCGGGGTGAACGGGACGTCCCGGGTGGCGCAGTTCGCCTCGGTCGGGTTCGACGTCGCGGTCTTCGACCTGTGCATGGCGCTGTGTGTCGGCGGGCGCGCGATCATCGTGCCGGCGCAGCGGCGCGTCGCCGGGCCGGAGCTCACCGGGTACCTCGCCGACCACGGCGCCACGCACATGATCCTGCCGCCCGCCCTGGTCGCCGCGTTGCCGGCGGACTGCGCGCTGCCGGCGGGCGCGGTGCTGGTGGTGGGCACCGAGACCGTGCCGATCGAGACGGTGCGCCGCTGGTCGAGCCACCTGCGGGTGGTCGCCGCCTACGGCCTGACCGAGGCGACGGTCAACTCCACCCTGTGGCAGGCGGACCCGGACTGGACCGGCGCGGTGCCGATCGGCGTCCCCGACCCCAACACCCGCGCCTACGTGCTGGATACCGCGCTGCGGCCGGTCGGGGTCGGGGCGGTCGGCGAGCTCTACATCGGCGGCCGCGGGCTGGCGCGGGGCTATCTCGGACGCCCGGAGCTGACCGCTCAGCGGTTCGTCGCCGACCCGTTCGGCCGGCCGGGCGACCGGCTCTACCGGACGGGCGACCGGGCGCGCTGGCGCCCCGGCGGGGTGCTGGACTTCCTGGGCCGGGCCGACGACCAGATCAAGATCCGTGGCTACCGGATCGAGCCGGGCGAGATCCAGTCCGTGCTGATGCGTCACCCCGGCGTGCGCCAGGCGGTCGTGCTGGCCCGGGAGGACCGCCCTGGATCACTCCAGCTCGTCGCCTACGTCGTGCCGGTCGACCCGGCGCAGACTGGCCCGGTGCCCGGCGGCGCTGTGCCCGGCGGCGCGGCGCCCGGCGGTGGCCGGCTCGACCCGGCGGCGCTGCGCGTGCACGCGGCCGAGTACCTGCCCGAGTACATGGTGCCGGCGGCGGTGGTGCTCGTCCCGGGCCGGCTTCCGATGACCCCCAACGGCAAGCTCGACCGGGCAGCGCTGCCGGCTCCCCGGTTCGCGCTCTCGGCAGCCGGCCGTGCGCCGGCCTCGGCGACGGAGGCACGCCTGTGCGAGCTGTTCGCTGAGGTCCTCGGGCTGGGCGACAGCCGTCGCGGGCCGGCGGCAGAGGAACAGGCGGGGCGGCAGCCCACCGCCGTCGGCGTCGACGACGACTTCTTCGCCCTCGGCGGCGACAGCATCATCTCGATGCGGCTCGTCAGCCGGCTGCGGGCCGACGGGTTCGTGGTCCGGCCGGCCCAGGTGTTCCGGCACCGGACGCCGGCCGAGCTCGCGGCGGTGCTCACCGGGGCCGGGGCGTTCCCGGGCACCGTCGTCACGACCGGGGTCGGGCCGCTTCCTGGTGCCGTCGCCACGGCTGTGGCCGGCGACGGCGTCGGCGTGGTGCCGCCGACCCCGCCGCTGCTCGCGCTGCGGGCCGCCGGCGGCGGTGTGGACGGTTTCTCCTCGCCCATGCTGCTGCACGTCCCGGCCTCGGTCACCCTGCCGGCGCTGCGGGCCGTCCTGGCCGCGGTGGCGGAGCGGCACGAGATCCTGCGGGCCCGGCTGGTGCGTGCGGCGACCGGCACCGTCCCCGACGGCCTGCCGGCGACCAGCGCCGACGGCGGTGAGGCGTGGTACCTCGATGTGCCTCCGCCCGGCCCGGCCGGTGTCGGCTCGTGGGTGCGCCGGGTGGAGGTGGGCGCGGACGACGACCTCGACCGGACGCTCGCCGCCGAGGCGCTCCGCGCCAACCGGGAGCTCGACCCCGACGCCGGCGCGATGGTCCGCGTCGTCTGGTTCGACGCCGGGCACAGCAGCTCGGGCCGGCTGCTGGTCCTCGTGCACCACCTGGTGACCGACGGGGTGTCCTGGCAGATCATCCTGGATGATCTCGCCGCGGCCTGGAACGCCCTGACCCGGGGCGGCGTACCGGCCCTCGCGCCGGTGTCGACGTCCTACCGGCGGTGGGCGCTGGGTGTCACCGAGCAAGCCCGGCGACCCGAGCGGGAGGCGGAGCTGGCGTACTGGCTCCGGACCGTCGAGGGCGGCGCGCCGCTACCGCGCCCGGCCGGTGCGCCCAGCGAGCTCGCGACGGGGGAGGACAGTCGGCTCCCGGTCGACGGGGCGACCGCGGCGACCGAGGAGGTCGCGGCGGTCGCGGCGGTCGAGCGGGCGGCACCGGAGCACGACACGGCGGTGGTCGAGCGCGACGCCGGGGCGGTAACCGCGACGATTCCCGAGACCTGGGCCGGCGACGTGCTGGTGGTCGCGCCCGCTGTCTGGGGCGTCGGGGTCGACGAGATCCTGCTCGCCGCGCTGGCGCTGGCGGTGGCCGACTGCCGCCGCCGGTGGGAGGGCACGCAGGCCGCCGGGCTCGTGGTCGCCCTGCAGAGCCATGGCCGCGTCGACCCGGAGGTGGACGAGGCGGACCTGACCCGCACCGTGGGGTGGTTCGCCGACGTCCACCCGCTCTGCCTGGATCAGCGGCCGGTCGACCTTGGCGACCCGGCGGCCGGCGCGGCGCTGGACGCCGCGGTCGTCGCCGTCCACCGGCGCAAGGCCGAGACCCCTCGGGGCGGTAGCGGCTACGGCCTGCTGCGCCATCTGAACCCGCGCACGGCGCCGGTCCTCGCCCGCGCCGGCCAGCCGGCGGTCTACCTGAACTACGAGGGCAGGTGGTCGCGGCCCGAGCCGGCTGACTGGGATGTCGCGCGCGAGGACGAGGGTCTCTTCGCCGGCTGGAACTCCGCGCGCGCCGACCCCTTCCCGCTCACGGTGATCATCCGGGCGCTCGACCTGCCCGGCGGCCTGCGGCTGGTCGCCCGGTGGACGTCCGGCGCCGGCGGGCTCCCGGCATCCGCGGTCGGTGATCTCGCCACGGCGTGGACGCGTGCCCTGGCCGCGCTCGCCGCGCGGGCCCGTCACCTGCGCTAACCCGCTCGCGCGCGGCGCGTGCGGCCCGGCCACGCGCGCCGCACGGGCATCGCGCCCGCGGCAAATCGACGGACCCGTCCCTGACGCATCGAATTTGCCGCAACGAATTTTTGGTTAATCCGACCAAAATCCAGTCAGGTAGCGATTTCGCTGCATAACTAGTTACGGAAGGTTGATGTTGTGGTGCGGGGTATAAGAAAATCGCTCGCGGCGATATGCGTCGCGGCGGCCGTCATGGTCGGAATCGTGGCCTGCGGCAGCGATGACGACGGGGGTGCGTCCCAGGAGGGGGGCACCGCGGCGGCGGCCGGGTTCCCGGTCACGATCAAGCACGCGCTCGGATCGACGACCATTCCCGCGGAACCGAAGAAAATCATCGCGCTGAGCTACGAGGAGGACACGCTCGCGGCGCTCGGAATCACGCCGATCGCCTACGGTCAGAACCCCTACAAGCCGGACGGGGACTTCCCCTGGCTCGAGGGCAGGATCGACCTCGCGGACAGCACGGCGCTCGACACCAGCGGCGACCTCAACCTCGAGCAGATCGCCGCACTCGATCCCGACCTGATCCTCGCGACGAACTTCTACGGGCTGGCGGACTACTACGACCGCCTCAGCGAGATCGCGCCGACCGTCGCCTACGAGACCGACGCCGGTATCTCGACCTGGCAGGACGTGAGCACGGTGATCGGGAAGGCGGTTGGCCGTGAGGCCGACGTCGCGAAGGCGATCGAAGCCACCGAGAAGATCGTCTCCGACACGGCCGCGGAACTGCCCGGGCTGGCGGGCAAGACGTTCAGCTACAGCTACTACTACGAGTCCAACGGGCTCGCCGTGATCGACGACCCGGAGACGATCTCCATCCAGCTCTACGGCCAGCTCGGGATGAAGCTGTCGCCGCGGGTCACCGCGAGCGTCGTCGACCGCGCGCTGAGCATGGAGAAGATCGGTGAGCTCGACGCCGACTTCATGATGATCGGCTTCGCGACCGACGAGCTGCGCACCGAGATGAAGGCCAACGAGCTGTACACGAGGATCCCGGCGGTCGTGGACGGCCGGGCGCAGGAGGTCGACGCCTTCACGGCGGGGGTGGTCAACAACCCGACCATCCTGAACATCCCCTGGCAGCTCGAGCAGCTCAAGCCCACCCTGGCCAAGGTCGCGGCGGCGGGCTGACCAGTCGGGATCACGTCCGGGCGAGCCGGGTGACGCGCGCACGCCGCGCGTCACCCGGCTCGTCGCCGATCGTCGTCGCCGCCAGCGTCAGCAGCGGTGCCGGTGCCGTCGGCGGCGGCGGCGAGCCCCGGCCG
Organism: Frankia sp. Hr75.2; assembly: GCF_949319125.1. Lineage (NCBI taxonomy): Bacteria > Bacillati > Actinomycetota > Actinomycetes > Frankiales > Frankiaceae > Frankia > Frankia sp. Hr75.2. The sequence continues at coordinate 256,294 of NZ_CASGGV010000111.1, forward strand.
CTACGGCTGCCGGGTAAGGTAACCGCCCATCGTGGTGAAGTACTCCGTCGCCGGCAGCTCGCGCCCGTCGTCGGTGCGGACCGTCCGGACCAGCAGCCCGTGGCTGCGGCCGCGCCGCGCCTCGGCGCCGGCCACGATGACGACCCCGTCACCCTCCCGGATGAAGATCCGTCCGGGAGTGCCGCCGTAGATGCCCTTCGACACCTCCGCGGAGACGATCCGCAGCCGCTCGCCGTTGCGGTACGTGTAGGCGTTGGGGTACGGGTCGCACTGGGCGCGGACGAGCCGGTCGAGCTCCTCGGCCGTCCAGGTCCAGTCGATGAGGCTGTCCACGGGCGACCGCTTGTGGAAGAAGCTCGCCTTCGAGCGGTCCTGCTTCGCCCACTCGGTGCGCCCGGACGCCATCAGATCCAGGCCCTCCACAGCCATCGGGCCGAACAGGGCCAGGGTGCGGTGGAACAGGTCGGCCGTCGTGTCGCGCGGGCCGACCCGCACCCGCCGCTGCAGGACGACGTCACCGGCGTCGAGGACGTCGGTCATCATGTGCGCGGTCACGCCCACCTCAGGCTCGCCGTTGATGAGCGCCCAGATCAGCGGCGCGAACCCGGCATAGGCCGGCAGCAGCGAGTCGTGGATGTTCAGCGTTCCCAGCCGGGGCAGGTTGAAAATCTGCGGCGGAATCCAGGTGCGCCAGTTCGTGGCGACGATGACGTCGGGGTCGGCCGCCTTGAGCAGCGACATCAGATCCTCGTCATCGGGGCGGTTCCGGATCGCCACCGGCACGCCGGCCTCGGTGGCGAGATCGGCGACCGAGTCGTCCCAGATCTTCTCGTAATCGCCTTCGCCCTTTTCGTGCGTGACGACGAGAGTGACGTCATTGTCGGAGTCGAGCAGCGCCTGCAGTGTTCGATGTCCCCAGGTCTGATATCCGAACATTACAACGCGCATGTCGATGCTTCTCCTCTGATCGGCGCTTCGTGCGGTGATTTCTCTGGAACACTGCTTCATGGTGGATGCGCCGATCGGCCGGTCGCGCTCTCGAAACCGGGCAGGTCAAGGGCGGGGATGTCGCGGGATTCGCCGGTGACGTCAGGTGTCGGCCGCCGGTTTCCCCGGATACGCCGCGCCGCCGGCTCGCGTGGAATCCGACCCGTCGGCGGGCTGGCGGGCGACCGCCCCTGGAATACCGGAGCCCGGCCCTCGCGCGGCGACGGTGCCGCCGGCCGGAAAGCGGCGCGGTGGCCGAGCCTTTCCGATCAGCGGACTCCTCGTGCTTCGGGGTTCACGCGGGCCGAGCGGAAGCCCGCTCGCGACATGACCGTCGGACGCTTAAGTGAGGCTTACCTATGTTGTGATGTTCCGCGGCGCATGTCAAGCGAATCGGACATGCACGGACCCGAATCGCGTCGTCAGGGCGCATCCCGACGGCCCGACTCCGCACCCGAAGCGAACAACGCCCGAACCGCACCACGGCGGCAGCGGTCACCGGCCGGCGGTCACCGGCCGGTTTGCGGACCGTCGACTGACCTACCTGACCGGGCGGCCGGTGCCGGCCGTGATCAGGCGCCGCCGCCGGGGGGCGTGGGGACGACCTGGGTGGGCGTGGGCCCAGCGCCGGTCGGCGAGACCTCCGTCGGCGGTGTGGTCGCGGGTGCCGACGACGCCGGCGCGGTGGTCACCGGTGGTGTTGTCGGCCCCGCCGTGGGAGTCGTCTCGGGCGGATCGGTCTCCGCCGGCGGGGGCGGAGGCGTCGGAGTGGTCGTCCGCCGTGCCCGGGGCGTGTAGGCCGGCCGGTCCGGCGTCTGAACCGGCTCGGTGACGACCACGTCGGTGGTCGGCAGCGGGTCCGGTGTCCGCGGGGCGAACGACGGCGAGGGAGACGTGCCCTCCGCGCTGGTGCCGTCGGAGTCGCCCCCGTTGCCGGTGAACAGCAGGGTGAGCGCGACAGCGAGACCCGCCAGCATCGCCACCGCCGCGCCGGCGACGATCGCGATCGTCGGCGGCCGACCCTTGCGGGCCGATCCGCGGGGGGCGTCGCCGCGGTGGTCGCCGCGCCCCGCGGCCGGTGCCCGGTGCGAGACACCGCCCCCGCGACCGGCGCGTTCGCCGTCCCGGTCCAGCGAGAGCAGGCCGGCGGCCATGTTGGCGTCGTCCTGGTCGAACATGTCGACGGCCGCGGCGAGCGCGCCGATCTGGGTGATGTCGTCGTGCGGGCCAGTGCTCGCCACACCCGGCCCGGTCACCGGCGCGTGCCCGACGGCCGTCAGATCGTCGCTCGGGGTCGACAGGTCCGCCCGCGGCGGCAGGGGCGTCATCTCCCGGCCCGGCATCAGCCGGTCGGTCACCCCGATGTCGCCGCTCGGCGCCGGCTGGCGGTCGGTCGGCGGCAGCGACGACGGGGCCAGGTTCTCCAGGCCGTCGTCCGATGACGGTTCGTCCGCAGCGGGTTCGGACTGGCGGCTGCGCGGATTCGTGACGACCGCCGGGACGGGCGTGGCGTTGCGCGCGATGGGGGTCAGCCGGCGGCGGATCTCGTCGACGTCCGGGCGCAGCTCGGCGGGACGGTCGAGCAGGTCGGTGAGCAGGCCGCGCAGCGGCCCGGCGAGCCGGAACGGCCGCCGCCGGCCCTCCACCACGGCGCTCAGCACCGCGTAGGTCTCCGGGCCCTCGAAAGGCGGGCAGCCCTCGACCGCCGAGTAGAGCGTCGCGCCGAGGCCCCACAGGTCGCTCGCGGGCGTGCCCGAGGAGCCGCGCACCCGCTCCGGGGCGATGTAGGCCGGCGAGCCGACGAGCGCGCCCGTCCCGGTCAGGGTGACGTCGCCCTCGGTCGCGGCGATGCCGAAGTCGGTGAGGCGGACCCGGTTGTCCCGGCCGAGCAGGACGTTGCCCGGCTTCACGTCGCGGTGCAGCACCCCGGCCGAGTGGGCGGCGGCGAGGGCGTCGGCCAGTGCCAGCCCGATCGCGGCGACCTGGTCGAACGGCAACGGGCCGTGGTTCTTGATGGTGTCGCCGAGGCTGTCCGCGTCGACGAGCTCCATGACGATCCAGTGCCGCTCGTGCTCCTCGACGACGTCGAAGACCGAGACGATGGCCGGGCTGTGCAGCCGGGCCAGCGCACGCGCCTCGCGCAGCACCCGGGCCCGGATGGCGTCCCGTTCCGCCTGCGCGCCCGCCATCGGCACGAGGATTTCCTTGATTGCGACTGGCCGCTGGAGCAGCTCGTCCTCGCCGCACCACACAACGCCAGCGCCACCGCGCCCGATAGGTGTGTCGAGGCGGTAGCGCTGCGCTACGTAGCGGGGTGTGCCGTGCCGAGAGGTGTCGGGGGGCACGCTCGCCGATCTGGCCATCGAGTCAAGTCTGACAGACGAATTGACTGGACCGGACGCAACCCCGTCGGCCGCCGGACCCGTCAGGCCGGCAACCGGCCCTGAGGCTCCTCATGAGGCCGGCCTGAAGGTCGCGAAGAGCTGTCGCATGAGCGGCTGATCCGCCTCCCACAGCTCCTCGGCCGTGTACCAGTACAGAGCGTATCCATGCCCGTTTCGCACCGCGCCACGGTTGAGCACATGCACCGTCCCCCCACCGGAGGCGTAGGTGAACTCCCAGTCGGCCTGTGTCGCGCCGTCCGCCCCGTCACCTGGTTCGATCCGTACCCGCCGGTAGTCCCGCACTCGATCCCGGAAGCTGATTTCGTTCGTGCGCCAGTCCTCAATGGCGGAGGTGTTCGCACTCGCGATGCTCCCGATGCGCAAGAACGTACCAGTAGCCGGATCCACGAAGTCCGTATTCCCCTCGCCCCCGGGTCCGGGCCGCCGCTGCCAGCGCGACGGGTAGGCAATCGACCAGCCCGTCGGATCGACGTAGGAGACCCAGCCCGGAGGCGCCGTGACCGGCTCCGAATTCGACGCGACCAGGTCTCCAGCCTGGACTGCCGCGGCTTCCTGGTCAGCCTGGACGGTCGGGCGCGGCCCGGCGCCGGCCGGCTCCGCACCGTCGTCACCCCCGCCGAACACCAGGACGGCGGCGACGACCGCAAGCGCGATCACGACGACGGACGCGACGAGGATCACAGTCAGGCGACGTCCGCGGCTGTGCGTAACGGCGCTCGCCCCGTCCGGACGTCCCAGCACCCCACCCGGGTGCCGCCGCTCCTCCGGCTGGCGTTCGGAGGGCGGGCGGAACAGGTTCTGCCCACTCGTCGGCGGCTCCTGCTCCGGCTCCTGTCGCGGAGGGGCGGCGGCGCGGGGTGCGCTCGGCGGACCCGCGGAGATCCCCGGACCGGAATCGCCGGAGGCCGTGGACCTGCCCGGCCGGGAGAACAACGCCGCGGCCGCCGAGTACCGGCGCCCCACAGCGGACGTCGGTTCCGCGGCGGTGCCGGGCGTTCCCGTGGCGTCGGGCGTACTCCTCGTCCCGGCTGTCCCGGTGGCCTTGGCTGTCCCGATGGCCGTGGTGGCGGCCGGTTCGGTGCCCGCGGAACCGGCCGGGTCCGGCACCGTTCCCGTCGCGGCCGATGCCGCACCGGCGCCGGGTATCGGCAGGCCGCCGGTCATCGGATCCAACGAGTCCTGGGATGTCCGCGCCCGCGCCGGGATGCCGCCGAGTGCCCGCATGCGGTCGACCGGTCGCAGCCGCTCAGCGCCCCGGGAACGCTCAACCGTCGCGCCCCGCCGCCGCTCCATCGCCCGGAGCCGCTCCAGCCGACGGGTCAACCGCGGGTGCGCACCAGCCGTTCCCGACTGTCTCGCCGTTCCCGCCGGCCGTGCGTCGCTCGTCGCCGGGTCGCCTGCCCCGACCCGGCTCGCCGTGGGTTCGACGGCCGCCGAGTCCGGTGTCGGGGAGCCGGCCTCCTCCGCGGCGATGACCGCCGCGCTGTCTGTACCGATGTCGGTGCGGGTGTCATTGTCCGCGTCGGCCCGGGTGTTGCCCGTGCTCGCCGGCGACGTCCGGGTCAGCACGGTTCCGTCCGGCGATGCCTCGGCCAGCACGGTGTCGTCCGCCAGCACCCCGCCGGGCACGGTGTCATTCGGCGGCGCCTCGCCGGGCAGGGCGCCGGGCAGGGTGTCGTCTGATGGTGTCTCGCCGGGCAGGGTGTCGTCCGACAGTGGGTCGCCGGGCACGGTGTCGTCCGGCGGTGCCTCGCTGGGCGCCGCGTTCATCAGCACGGTGCCGGCCAGCCCCGGGGCGGCTGGCGGTGGGCCGGCGGGTGCGCCGCCGGCCGGTGCCGTCGTCGTGCCCGTGAGCAGCGCGGTCAGGTCCGCGCCGCCGTCCTCCGGGGACGAGTGGTCGTCGGACGTTTCGTCGTCCTCCGCCATGGCGTTGTGCGTCTCACCGGCGCGCGCGCCGGCGGTCGCCGGTCCGCCGAGGACGGACTCGCCGAGGACGGTGGTCTCGTCGGGCCCGGCATACTGGCTGACCACGGTGTCCTGGTCGGCCGGGGATGCGCCGCCCGTGGATGCTCCGCCCGCGGTGAACGTGTCACCGCCGTCCGCCGCGAACCCGGCCGGGATCGGGGCCGTCGGAGGCCCGGGGGCGACGGGTGTGGGGGCCGCGGGTGTGCCCGACGTCGGAGTGATCGCCGTTACCGCGGGCCGGGATGGTCGGCTGCGGGCCCGGGAGGGCCGGGTGTCCCCGCCGCGTTCGAGGATGTCGCGCAGCCGCGAGCGCACCGTCGCCAGACTCGGCCGGCGTGCCTGGTGGGTGGCCATGAGATCGTCGATCACGGGTGCGAGCCGCCCGGCGGCGCGGAACGGCCGGCGCCGGCTCTGCACCACCGCGGCGAGAATGGAGATCGGGTCGTTCCCGGGGAACGGGGAGACCCCCTCGACGCTGGTGAACAGCGTGGCGCCCAGCCCCCACCGGTCGCTGGCGGCCGTTCCGGCGTCGCCGCGGGCCCGCTCGGGTGCCAGGTAGGCCGGGGAGCCGAGAACCATCCCGGTGCTGGTCAGTCGAGGGTCGCCATGGCTGACGGCGATCCCGAAGTCGGTGAGCCGGGCGCGTTCGTCCGCTGTCACCAGGACGTTGCTCGGCTTCACGTCACGGTGCACGATGCCCAGGCGGTGGGCGGCCTCCAGCGCGTAGGCGAGGCTGATGCCGATGCGGCAGACCTCGCCGACCCCGAGCCGCCCGCGCTCCTCGATGATCGCCGACAGGGACCGCCCGTCGACGAATTCCATGACGATCCAGGGCAGGTCGCCCTCGGCGATGACGTCCAGGACCGCGACCGCGCCGGGATGATGCAGCCGGCCGGCGGCGCGCGCCTCCCGCAGCACCCGCTCCCGCGCGAGCTCCCGCTCCCCCTCGCTGCCGTCGGTGGGGAGCCGGACCTCCTTGACGGCGACCTGCCGGCCGAGCAGCTCGTCGGTGGCCCGGTGCACGACACCGAAGCCGCCCTGACCGATCACCCCGTCGAGCCGGTACCGACGCCCGACGAGAGCTCGTGGACCGGCTGGACCGCGATCGCCCCGGCGCTCGCCTGACATCGGTTGTCCTCTCCGCTCAGCGTTGACGATTCCATGGGATCACATCCGGTCGGCTCACCGGCAGTGGGGCATGCTGGTCGGGGCCGGTGCCGACGGGCCGTGTGGACCTGGTCCGTGGGCTCGGTGTGACTCGGTGCCGCTGGGTAGCGACGTGGCGCATCCGGGCAGGCAGCCTGGAGGGAAGGCGAACCGTCCGGGAGGGAACGTGGACGACAGCGGCTGGGAGCACCTGCGCGGCGAGGCGGTGCGGGTGGCGCGGCACGCCTACGCGCCCTACTCCGGCCTGCGGGTCGGCGCGGCGGCGATGGTCGACGACGGTCGGGTCGTCGTCGGCTGCAACGTGGAGAACGCCTCCTACGGGCTCACACTGTGCGCTGAATGTGGTCTTGTCTCGGCGCTGCGGGCCAGCGGTGGTGGCCGGCTGGTCGCCTTCGCCTGTGTGGACGGCACGGGCGTGCCGCTCGCGCCGTGCGGTCGCTGCCGCCAGCTTCTCCACGAGCACGGAGGTCCCGAGCTCGAACTGGCGACCGCGGACGGAATCCGTACCCTGGGCGAGCTCCTGCCCGGCGCCTTCGGCCCGGCGGACCTGCCGCCCGCGGCGGAGCGGGCACCTGCGGCGGAGCGCGGAGCATGAGCGCTGATGCCCCCGGCAGCGGTCACGGCGGTCCTGCCGCGTCCCACGACGTCGTCGACCTCATCCGGGCCAAGCGCGACGGGGCGGCGCTGCCGGCGGACGCGGTCGCCTGGCTCATCGACGCCTACACCCACGGCCGGGTCGCCGACGAGCAGATGTCCGCCTACCTGATGGCCGTGGTCTGGCGCGGCATGGCCCCCGACGAGCTGGATCACTGGACGGCGGCGATGATCGCCAGCGGCGAACGGCTGGACCTGTCCGGCCTGACCCGCCCGACGGTCGACAAGCATTCCACCGGCGGGGTCGGGGACAAGGTCTCGCTGGTCCTCGCCCCGCTGGTGGCCGCGTGCGGAGCGGCCGTCCCGCAGCTGTCCGGCCGGGGGCTCGGGCACACCGGCGGGACGCTCGACAAGATGGAGGCCATCCCCGGCTGGCGCGCGGATCTCGACCCGGACACCATGCGTGCCGTGCTGGCGGACGTCGGCGCCGTCATCTGCGCCGCCGGCCCCGGCCTGGCTCCCGCGGACCGCAGGCTGTACGCCCTGCGCGACGTCACCGGCACGGTCGAGTCCATCCCGCTGATCGCCTCCTCGATCATGAGCAAGAAGATCGCCGAGGGGACGTCCGCGCTGGTCCTGGACGTCAAGGTCGGCACCGGCGCCTTCATGACCTCACTCGCCGACGCCCGCGAGCTCGCGCGGACGATGGTCGGCCTGGGCACCCGCGCCGGGGTGCGCACCGAGGCCCTGCTCACCGCGATGGACACCCCGCTGGGCCGCACCGCGGGCAACGGCCCCGAGGTGACCGAGGCGGTCGAGACCCTGCGCGGGGCGGGCCCGCCGGACCTCGTCGAGGTCACCGTCGCCCTCGCCCGCGTGATGCTGGACATCGTCGGCCTCAGCGGTGGTTCCGGTGCCGGGCCGGATCCGGCGGAGGTCCTGGCCTCCGGAGCGGCATACGACGTGTGGCGCGCGATGGTCGCCGCCCAGGGCGGCGACCCGGACGCCCCACTGCCGAGCGCCACGTTCACCCGCACCGTCCCCGCTCCGGCGGACGGCTACCTGAGCCGCCTCGACGCCCGTGCCCTGGGCATCGCCGCCTGGCGCCTGGGCGCGGGGCGCGCGCGGAAGGAAGATCCCGTCTCGGCGGCGGCGGGACTGCGGTGGCATGCGACGGTGGGGGAGCAGGTCCAGGCCGGCGCCCCCCTGATCGAGCTCTACTCCGACGACGAGGCGACCTTCCCCCGGGCACTCGCCGCACTCGCGGACGCCGTCTCGGTCACCGACGAACCGCCCGCTCCCACCCCACTGGTCCTCGACCACATCCGCTGACCCGCGCCCCGCCCCGCGCTGCTGATCCGCGCCCCGCGCCGCTGATCCGCGCGACTGCCCCGCGCACCGAGCCCGACCTCTGGCCCAGGACCGCCAGCTGTCTTGCTTGCCAGAAAACGTCCCGCCATCCGCCGGCTTTCAACCCTCTGGTTTTCCGTCGCCCCGCCCCCACCGGCTCGAGTCGCCCGAAGTGTGGCGGGTGAGTGAGTCCATAGACTCACTCACCCGCCACACACCATTTTGGTGTGTGTGGATTGTTTCTATTTGGGTTATTTGTGAATCTGCTGGGTGGCTGGTGAACCGCGGTGCGCTGGGATGCGCGGGCGACGGTGTGCCGGGCTGTGGGTTGCGGTGTGCCGGGGTGCGGGGTGCGGTGCATGGGGGTACGGGGGGCAGGTGGTGCGGGTGGTGCGGGTGGTGCGGGTGGTGCGGGTGGGGTGGATTGGGGCGCGGTGTCTGCTCGTCGTCATGTGGCGGACGGCGAACTGTCGGTGGGGTGGCCTACCGTCAGGGAGGTGAGCGTGGACATCCCTGCTGGCCAGGCCAGCGAGAAGATCACTGAGGCTGCGATCCGCCGGGTTCCCAAGGTCCTGCTGCACGATCATCTTGATGGTGGCCTGCGGCCCGCGACCATCGTCGAGCTGGCTGACGCCACCGGGTACACCAGGCTGCCGACGACCGATGTCGACAAGCTCGGTACCTGGTTCCGTGGAGGTGCGCACACCGGGTCGCTCGTGCGGTACCTGGAGACGTTCAGCCACACGGTGGGCGTCATGCAGACGCCCGAGGCCGTGGCCCGGGTGGCCCGCGAGTGCGCCGAGGATCTGGCCGCCGACGGGGTCGTCTACGCGGAGGTCCGGTTCGCCCCGGAACTCCACGTCGAGCAGGGCATGTCGCTCGACGAGGTGGTCGAGGCCGCGTTGGACGGCTTCCGCGCCGGCTCGGCGGGAACCGGCCTGCATGTGCGCGCGCTGGTGACCGCCATGCGCCACCAGGCCCGCTCGCTGGAGATCGCGGAGCTGGCCGTCCGGTGGCGGGAGGCCGGGGTGGTCGGGTTCGACATCGCGGGGGCGGAGGCGGGCAACCCGCCGACCCGCCACCTGGACGCGTTCCAGTACATCCAGCGGGCGAACGGGCACTTCACGATCCACGCGGGTGAGGCGTTCGGGCTGCCGTCGATCTGGGAGGCGCTGCAGTGGTGCAACGCCGACCGGCTGGGGCACGGCGTGCGCATCGTCGACGACATCACGGTCGACCCGGACGGAAACGCCACCCTCGGGGATCTGGCCGACTACGTGCGCGATGTCCGTGTCCCGCTGGAGATGTGCCCGTCGTCGAACGTGCACACCGGGGCGGCGCCGAGCATCGAGCGCCATCCGATCGGTCTGCTGCGCAGGCTGCACTTCCGGGTCACGGTGAACACCGACAACCGGCTGATGAGCGGGGTGACGCTGTCCAGCGAGTTCGCGACCCTGGTCGAGACGTTCGGCTACGGCTGGTCCGACATCCGCTGGCTGACCGTGAACGCGATGAAGTCCGCCTTCCTCCCATTCGACCAGCGTCTCGCACTGATCAACGAGGTCATCAAGCCCGGCTTCGAGGGGCTCGTCCCGTGACCGGGTTGTCCGACCTGGCAGCCGGGGTGGACGGGCGGTCGCGGTGTCCCTGGGGGCTGTCGACGCCGCTGTACGTCGAGTACCACGACACAGAGTGGGGCCGGCCCGTTCGGGACACTGTCGGCCTGTTCGAGCGGATGACGCTGGAGGCGTTCCAGTCCGGGCTGTCGTGGCTGACGATCCTGCGCAAGCGTCCGGCGTTCCGGGCGGCGTTCGCGGGGTTCGATCCGGCCGCCGTCGCCGCGTTCGGCGCGGGCACGGTCGAGGCACTTCTCCTGGACGCCGGCATCGTCCGCAACCGGCGCAAGATCGAGGCGACGATCGCGAACGCCCGCGCGGTGCTCGCCCTGACCGAGCCGCTGGAGGAGTTGGTCTGGTCGTTCGCGCCGCCGCCCCGCCCGGCCCCGGCCCGGCTCGCCGACGTCCCGGCGGTGACCGCCGAGTCCAGGGCGCTGGCGAAGGCGCTGCGGGGGCACGGCTTCGTCTTCGTCGGCCCGACCACCGCGTATGCGCTCATGCAGGCGTGCGGGCTGGTGAACGACCACCTCGCCGGCTGCGCGGCGCGGGACGCGGCCGTCGAGCCCGCCGCCCAGCCCGCCGGGCTGACCGTGCCTGCGGGCTGACCGCATCCCCGGCGGCCCGCCGGGGTCAGGTCATCCAGCTGCGGGGGCCGAAGGTCTGGACGGAGCGGGCGGCGACCCGTGAGGCCTCGCCGAGGGCTCCGACCAGCTCGTCGGTCGCGAGCGCGCCGTGGGCCATCATCCAGGCGAAGGCGCCGTGGAAGACGTCACCGGCGCCCAGGGTGTCTCGGGCGGCCACCACCGGGGGCAGCACGTGGCCGCGCCGTTCCGCCGTGGCCCAGCGGATGGGCCCGGGGCCGTCCGTGACGGCGACGAAGAACGGCCCGTAGCGCAGCAGCAGGCCGAGGATGTCCGCGCCGGGGTCGAAGCCCGGGGGGCGGAACGCGGTCGAGCAGATCACGACGTCGACGAACGGCAGGATCTGCTCGGTGCCGGGCTTCCAGCTTCCGCCGTCGAGGAGGACCGGCGGGCCTGAGCCGCGCAGCGTGCGGAGCAGGCCGATGGCGGCGTCGACCTGGTGGCCGTCGAGCACGACCACGTCGGCGTCGGCGACCGCGGCCGCGGCGGAGGTGTTCGCGGTGCACCGGGGGACCATGCCGTGCGTCGAGGTCACCGCACGCTCGCCGGTCTGCGAGGTCACCATGACCGCTGACATCGGGAGGGCGTAGGACATCGCCGACTGGCCGGCCAGGTGGCCGGCGGCCGCCGTGTTCGGCCCGGTCTGGACGGCACCGGCCAGGCCGGCCATCCCGCCGAGGACGCCGGCTCCACCGAGCCCGGCCCCGCCGGCCACCCCGTGGCCGGCGATCCCGCCATGGCCGCTGATTCCGCCGTGACCGCCGATCGCACCGTGACCGCCAGGCCCACCGTGGCCACCGCCGGGTCCGTTGCCGTGCCCACCGTGCCCGCCGCCGTGGGCGCCGCCGACCGGGCCGTGCACGTGGCCGGCCGGCTTGACCGCCCCGGCGGGGCTGTGGGCCGCGCCGCCGGGCAGGCCGGGCCCGCCCCGGCCGCGCACGTGCGGGTATCCGGTGAGCGGTCCCGCCGGGCCGTAGCCGGAGCGGGTGCCGCCGGAGCGCAGTCCGGTGGGCTTGCCGGGCGGGCCGTGCTGGCCGGCGGGACCGGCCACTCCCTGCGCGGCGAGGGCTCCGTAGGGACCGGCTGCACCGTCGCCGGACTGCTCCGGCACCAGCTCGATGTGTCGGACCCCGTAGCGCGCGAGATCCGCGTGCACGAGCGCCGCGGCCGGGGACGTGCCGATGGCGCTCACGAGGCAGGCCCGCCCGCCGAGGTAGGCGAACGTCACCGCGGCGTTCGTCGCGGGCCCGCCCGCATTCATGGCGAAATCCCGCGCCACACACTTCTCGTCGGCACCTGGAAGCCGATCCACGAGGTAGACCGAATCAAGCGTCGTCAGGCCGACGAAGACGCCTTTCATGGGCCCATTATCCGGCCTGGGTCGGAGTGACAGGCCTGTTCAGGCGGGGGTGTCGAAGCCGGCGAACAGGTCGCGCGGCCGCAGGACACGGGCCGCCTCAGTGATGGAACCGGACAAGGAGGGATAGATCGAGAAGGTGTGCGCGATCTGGTCGACGGTCAGACCGTTCTCCACCGCGAGTGAAATTGAGAGGATCAGTTCACTTGCACGCGGAGCAACGATGACGCCACCCAGGACGCTGCCACTTCCGGGCCGGCAGAACAACTTCACGAAGCCATCCGCTATCCCCATCATCTTCGCTCGAGGATTGCGCATCAGTGGCACTGTGGTGACCTCGGCGGCGATCGCGCCGGAGTCCTTCATCCGCTGGGTCACCCCGACGGTGGCGATCTCGGGCTCGGTGAAGATGTTCGACGACACGGTGCCCAGGCGCAGCGGGGTCACCGCCTCGCCGAGGGCGTGCCACATCGCGATCCGGCCCTGCATCGCGGCGACGGACGCCAGCGGGAGCACGCCGGTGCAGTCGCCGGCCGCGTACACGCCGGGAACCGACGTCCGGGACATGCGGTCGACGACGACGTGGCCGCCGGAGCCGAGCCGGACGCCGACCTCGGTGAGACCGAGGCCCTTCGTCCGCGGCACCGAACCCACCGCCATCAGTGCGTGGCTGCCCGTCACCGTCCGGCCGTCGGTGAGCTCGACGAGGACGCCGTCACCGATCCGGCGCGCCGCGGCGGCCCGGGAGCGGTTGAGCACCTCGATGCCGCGGCGGACGAAGACGTCCTCGATCACCCGGGCCGCGTCCGGGTCCTCGCCGGGCAGCACCCGCTCGCGTGAGGAGACAAGTGTCACCTCGGCGCCGAGCGCCCGGTAGGCGCTGGCGAACTCGGCGCCGGTGACGCCGGAACCGACCACGACCAGGTGCTCGGGGATCTCCTTGAGGTCGTACAGGTGGCGCCAGGTGAGGATGCGTTCGCCGTCCGGCTCGCAGCCGGAGATCTCCCGCGGCGACGCCCCGGTGGCGACCAGGACGATGTCGCCGACGAACGTCTCGCCGTCGGACGTCTCGACCGCGTGCGGGCCGACCAGGCGTCCGGTGCCGTGCACCACCTCGACCCGCTCCCGCTCCAGGCGGCGCTCGATGTCGGCGGACTGGGCCCGGGCCAGCGCCCGCACCCGTTCGTTGACCTGCTCGGGGTCGACCGTGACCACGTCCGGTGGAGTGAGGTGGGGCAGGCCGGTCAGCTCCCAGCTGCCGACCTCGGCCGAGGGGTCGCCATGTGGGCGCACCCCCAGCGCCGGCGCCATCGCGAAGTTCGTCATCGTCTCCGATGTCGCGATGAGGGTCTTCGACGGCACGCAGTCGGTCAGGACGCACGCCCCGCCGATGCCGTCTGAGTCGATCACGGTCACGGTCGCGCCGAGGGACGCGGCGACCAGGGCCGCCTCGTAGCCGCCGGGTCCGCCGCCAAGGATGACGATGCGCGTCACGTGGGATCCTCCAGAGCTCGTCGTACTTCCCTAGTTTGCCCCTCTTCCGGCGTCCCTCTCGTCCCGGTGCGGCGGCCTCCGTAGTATCTTCCACCGACGTCGGACGCCCCCCGTGACGTCGGTCCATCCCCGTGACGCCGGTGGCCGCACCCGGCGTGGAAGCCACCCCCGCGCTCTCGCACCGGGCGGGGGAGATCGGAAGAGACCCCGACGATGACGAAGTACGCCGCCTACGCGAGCAACCTCGATCCGGCGCACATGAAGCAGCGCACGCCGCACTCCCCGGTGATCGGCACCGGGTGGATCAGGGGCTGGCGCCTGACCTTCGGCGGTGAGAACGTCGGCTGGGACGGAGCGCTGGCGACCATCGTCGAGGCGCCCGGCGCCCACGTGTACGTCCTGCTGTACGACCTCGACCGCTACGACCTGGAGCGGCTCGACATCTGGGAGGGCGCCGACACCGGCCTCTACACCCGCATCCGGGTGCGGGTCTCGACCCTGGACGGCGAGAGCCTGGCCTGGACGTACGTGCTGAACACCTACGAGGGCGGGCTGCCGTCGCGCAACTACCTCGACATGATCGCGGACGCGGCCGAGAAGGCCGGCGCCCCCTCCGAGTACGTCACCGAGCTCCGTGGACGTCCGATCGCCTGATCCGGGCCTGCCCGGCCTGCCCGGCCGGGCAGCACCGGACGACCTGGCCTAGGCCAGGTCGTCCGGGCCCACCGGGTCGGCCGAGCGGTCGAGCAGCTCACAGGCGGCGGCGGAGAGGAACCTCACACCGACGCCGACCGCGCGCTCGTCGACGTCGAAACTGCCCTGGTGCAGGTCGTAGGTGGGGCCGCCCGGTGTCCGGGTGCCCAGCCGGGCCAGGCCGCCGGGCACGTGGGTGAGATACCAGCCGAAATCCTCGCCGCCCAGCGACTGGGCGACCGAGGTGGCCGCCCCGTGCCCGAACACCGCGTCGACCACCGCGCCGAACGCGTCGACGACGTCCGCGTGGTTGACCACCGGCGGGACGCCGCGCACGTAGTCGACGGCGATCTGCGCCCCGTACGGGGCGACGAGCTGTTCGGCGAGGCGTTCGACCAGCTCCGGCGCCGCCTCCCAGGTCTCCCGGGACAGCGTGCGGATCGTCCCGCGCAGCTTGCCGGTGCGCGGGATGGCGTTCGTGACGGTGCCCGACTGGATCTGGCCCCAGACCAGCGAGAGCGCGGAGCGCGGGTCGACCCGCCGGGACAGCGCGGCCGGCAGGTCCACGGCCAGTCGGGCGAGGGCGTACACCAGGTCGACGGTGTTCTGCGGCCGTGAGGTGTGCCCGCCCGGCCCGGCCAGGGTGATCTCCACCGCGTCGGCGGCCGAGGTGATCGGGCCGGAGCGCAGCCCGATGGTGCCCACGTCGAGGGCGGGGTCGCAGTGCACGGTGATCGCCGAGGTCACCGGCTTGAGCACGCCGGCGTCGATCACGTCGAGCGCGCCGCCGGGCATGGTCTCCTCCGCCGGCTGGAAGAGCAGCCGCACGGTACCCGGCAACGGGTGCGTCCGGGCGTGCTCGGCGAGCGCCAGACCGGCGCCGAGGGCCACGGTGGTGTGCACGTCGTGCCCGCAGGCGTGGGCGACGCCCGGCACCGTCGACCGGTACGGGACGTCCTTGACGTCGGCGAGTGGCAGCGCGTCCATGTCGGCGCGCAGCATCACCACCGGGCCGCCCGAGTCGACCCCCGCGCCGATGTCGCACCACAGGCCGGGCACGTCGGGGAGCCGCTGCGGGCTCAGGCCGGCGGCCAGCAGCCGTTCCTCCAGGACGCGCGCCGTGCGATGCTCCTGGCGGCCCAGCTCGGGATGGGCGTGCAGGTCACGCCGCAGCGCGATCAGCTCGTCCTCGTGCTCCGCGAGCCAGGCCACCGTGATCGGCATGCCCGCCGCGGCGGTCCTGTGTGTCATGTCCGCTGTCATCTACCGGGCCGGGCCCTCCGCTGTCGCTCCGGCAGGCCGGCTACCCGTGGGTGACCGGTCGCCCCGCGTTCATCTCCGCAAGCAGCGTATCGACCACAGCGGTGAGGTCTCCGCCGGCCCGCCGCGCGGCAAGTTCCTGTCGGATGTAGCTCGCCCCGGCGGTGAGGATCCGGTCGACGTTGGTGAGCTCGGTTTCACAGCCGAGCCGGCGGGCGACGGGGAGGAGATCCTCGACGAGGTCGGTGATGTCGGTGCGGACCGGGCGCACGGTGCCGCGGTCGTCCACCATGATCTCCGCGTCGAGCCCGTAGCGGGCGGCCCGCCACTTGTTCTCCTGCACCACCCAGCGTTGCGGGGCCGGAAGCCGGTACCCGCGGTCGAGCTGGGTGTTCATCCGGTCGACGATGCACTGCGCGAGCGCGGCGACCGCCCCGACCTCGAGCAGCGTCGGCAGGCCGTCGCAGATGCGCAGCTCGACGGTGCCGAAGTTGGGGTGGGGGCGGATGTCCCACCACACCTCGCGGATCGTCTCGATGGTGCCGGCCGTCACCAGGGTCTCCATGAACCCCTCGAACGCCGCCCAGTCGTGCAGCGGGTAGGGCAGGCCGGCGGTCGGCAGGCTCTCGAACACCCGTGAGCGCGACGACGCGAGCCCCGTGTGCGAGCCGAGCCAGTAGGGCGAGGACGCCGAGAGCGCCAGGAAGTGCGGGATGTAGGACATCAGCGCGTTCACGATGGGCATCGCCTTCTCCGGCGAGCGCACGCCCACGTGGACGTGCACCCCGAAGATGAGCAGCCGCCGGGCCAGCCACTGCATCCGGCCGACCAGGCGGTCGTAGCGGTCGTCCGCGGTGATCTTCTGGGTGGAGTACTCGCTGATCGGGTGGGTGCCGGAGCACATCAGACCGATGCCGCGCCGCTCGGCCAGATCCCGCAGCACCTCGACCGTGCCGAGCAGGTCGGCGGTGGCCTCGGGCACGGTCTGGCACACCCCGGTGATCACTTCGATGGTCGACTCGAAGAGCTCGTGCTTGGCCTTGGCGGCGCCCTCCTCGCCGACCTTGGCCCGCAGGTCCTCGAGGATCTCGGTCGCGCCGCCACGCAGGTGCCGGCTCTGCAGGTCGACGAGTTCCAGCTCCCACTCGATCCCAAGGCTCGAACTCGGCGACGACGAGAAGGGAATGTGCACCGCGGCTCCTCCGGGTGAGCGGGCCCCGCCAGCGGGCGGGCCCGGAACTCGGGCAGCGAGCTCTCCGGGCTGGTTACCCAGATCGCGCGGCCGTACCCCCCGAAGGGACGAAGGCACACCCCTTACGGGTCGTTGGCCACGCGCGCCTCAGTGTCCGGATTTGCTCCGACTGAGAGTTATCTTAGTTTGACTTTTCGTGGCGGCGAGTAGTTCCGCGTGACTGACCGGGATCTCTCCGCCGCGCCGGGGACAGGGGAACCCGGCCGCTGTCAGGATGCCGGGCGGGCGGGCGCGGCGGGAACGGTGGGCGCCGCCGGACCGGGCACGGCGGGGGCGACCACGCGGATACCGAGCTCGCGGAGCTGCCGCTCGTCGATCGTCGTGGGAGCGCCGGTCAGCGGGTCGAGCCCGGACTGGGTCTTCGGGAAGGCGATGACCTCACGGATGTTGTCCTCACCCGCGAGGATGGCGACAAGCCGGTCGATACCGAACGCGAATCCACCGTGCGGCGGGGCGCCGTACCCGAACGGGGTGAGGAAGAACCCGAACCGGGCCTTCGCCTCCTCCGGCGAGATGCCCAGCAGCCCGAAGACGCGCTGCTGCAGCTCGCTCTCGTGGATCCGGATCGACCCCGAGCCCAGCTCCCACCCGTTGAGCACCAGGTCGTAGGCCAGGCTGCGCACCGCCAGCGGCTCGGACTCCATCTTCTCGACGTCGTCGGGATGCGGCCGGGTGAACGGGTGGTGCCCCGGCTTCGGCCGCCCGGTGGCCGCGTCCACGCCGACGAACAGGGGGAAGTCGACCACCCAGGCGAAACGCAGCTCGCCCGCGCCGGCGGGCGGACGCCCGAGGTCGTTGCGCAGCTGGCCGAGCACCTCGCAGGTGGTCTCCCACTCGTCCGCGACGAGCAGCAGCAGGTCGCCCTCCTCGGCCGCGGTCGCCGTGACGATCCCGGTGAGCTCCGCGGGGGAGAGGAACTTCGCGACCGGTGACTCCAGCCCCCCGGCGGCGGCGACGCGCATCCACACCAGGCCCTTCGCGCCCAGCTTCTTGGCGCGGTCGGTGAGGGTGTCGAGCGCCTTGCGGTTGTGCGTGGCCGACCCGCCCGGCACCCGGATGCCCTTGACCGCCGGGGCGCCGGCGAACGCCTTGAAGCCGCTGTCGGCGAAGATCGCGGTGAGCTCGACGAGCTCCATCCCGAACCGCAGGTCGGGCTTGTCGACCCCGAACCGGTTCATCGCGTCATGCCAGGTCAGCCGCTCGATCTCGGGCACGGCGCGCCCGGAGCCCGCCGCGGCCGCGGCGGCGGCGGCGGAGAGCACCGCCGCGGAGACCACATCGAGGATGTCGTCGACGCCGACGAAGCTCATCTCCAGGTCGAGCTGGGTGAACTCGTACTGCCGGTCGGCGCGCAGGTCCTCGTCGCGCAGGCAGCGCGCGAGCTGGAAGTAGCGGTCCATCCCGCCGACCATCAGCAGCTGCTTGAAAAGCTGCGGCGACTGCGGCAGCGCGTAGAAGCTGCCCGGGAACTGCCGGGACGGGACGACGAACTCGCGCGCGCCCTCCGGCGTCGACGGCATCAGCAGCGGCGTCTCCACCTCGACGAACCCACGGTCGGCGAACGCGGTGCGCAGCGCGCCGAGGACCGCCGAGCGGGTGCGCAGGTTGCGCTGCATCCGGTCGCGGCGCAGGTCGAGGTACCGGTAGGTGAGCCGGGTGCTCTCCTCGACGGAGTCGGCCCGATCGTCGAGCGGGAACGGCGGCGGTGCGGCGACCGAGAGCACCTCGACGGCGCAGTCCGTCAGTTCGACCTCGCCGGTGGCCAGGGCCGGGTTCGCGGTGCCCTCCGGGCGGGCGCTGACGGTGCCGGTGATCCGCAGGACGTACTCGGAACGAGCGTCGACCGAGCCGTCGACGACGCACTGGAGCAGGCCCGAGTGGTCGCGCAGGTCGACGAACATCAGCGACTGGCCGTGCTGGCGGCGGTGCGCGACCCACCCGCAGACCGTCACCCGCTGGCCGGCGTTGCCGAGCCCCAGATCACCGCACAGGTGGGTACGCATCGCGGTGCTGTGCGTTCCGGGCGTGCTGGCGGCTGTCGACATGGTCATCCGTCCTGTGTCACCACTTGCTGATGTCACCGCTAGTGCTGATGTCACCAATAGCTGATTTGACTGATGCGACTGATCGGGAGCCGCGTCACGTCGCTGTCGACCCTATCGGACGGCCCTGCCGATGATCGCCGCGTGGGCCGTGGTGGCGGCGCTCAGGTCTGGCGGGGGGTGGGCTCGGCCGGGCGCAGGGCCCTGATGAGGCGTGCCGCCTCAGACCGCATGCGGTTCGGCAGCCGCAGGATCTGTCGTCCGCCGGGGGTCTTCAGCTCGACCACGATCACCTCGCCGTGCCGCAGGCCGCGGGAGGCGGAGACGTCCCGCCGGTCGTAGGAGACGTCGAACCAGTCGCCCTCCCGCGGGAAGGGCGCGACCACCAGCAGCCGCCGCGTGGTCAGCATGATCCAGCGGGACGTGCCGAGGCGATGCCCGACGAAGCGCTCGGCCTTCGCGGTGACTCGCCCGCCACCGGCCGGGTCCGTCATCCGACCGCGCAGCACGACCTCGATGAGCTCTCCGTCCTCAAGCGGCACCCGCGGGGGCTTCCGGACGGAGGGGACGAGGGACACCTCACCAGTGTGCTCCCGAAACGCCAGGCGGGGCCGGGCCGGGGCCACGCGGGAGTGGTATGCCGACGAGTCGTACAGTCGCCTGGTGGCGGACAGCGACATCATCAGCGCCGCCGACGCCGTGGCGTCGGCGGCCTGCCTGGCCGAGCGCACCGGAGCCGACCGGCACGACGTCGCGATCGTCCTCGGGTCCGGCTGGCGGCCCGCGGCGGACGTCCTGGCCGGTCTCGGCACCGACGTCGTGGACGTCGACTTCGCCGACCTGGGCGGCTTCCCCGCCACGGATGTTCCCGGGCACGCGCCCACGGCCCGTTCCATCCTGCTCGGCGGGCGGCGGCTGCTGGTCTTCCTCGGCCGGGTGCACGCCTACGAGGGCCACGACCTCTCCCGGGTCGTGCACACCGTCCGCACCGCGCACGCCGCCGGCGCGGGCACCGTCGTCCTGACGAACGCGGCCGGTGGGCTGCGTTCCGACCTGCACGTGGGCCAACCGGTGCTGGTCGCCGACCACCTCAACCTGACCGGCCGCTCGCCGCTGGTCGGCCCGCTGTTCACCGACCTCACCGACGCCTACTCGCCCCGGTTGCGCGCGCTCGCCCGCACCGTGGAGCCGAGCCTGGTCGAAGGGATCTACGCGGCGCTGCCCGGCCCGCACTTCGAGACACCGGCCGAGATCCGCATGCTGCGCGGGCTCGGTGCCGACCTCGTCGGCATGTCGACGGTGCACGAGACGATCGCCGCCCGGGCGCTCGGCATCGACGTGCTCGCGCTCTCGCTGGTCACGAACCTGGCCGCCGGGATGACCGGCGCGCCACTGGACCACACCGAGGTCCTCGCCGCCGGCGCCGCGGCGGCCGGCCGGATGGGCTCGATGCTCGCCGAGGTCATCACCGCGCTTTGACGAGCCCTGTGAGCGCCGCCTCGTGATGACTGCTCTGTGACGACCGGGAGGGCGCCGTGACGGCGGAGGTCGGCCGGCTGCCCGAGCCGTTGGCGTCGCGGGTCGCGTCCTGGCTGGCGGCAGACCCCGACCCCGGCGACCGGGCGGAGCTCGCCGGGCTGGTGGCCGCGGGTGACGTCCGCGCCCTCACCGAGCGTTTCGCCGGACCGCTGGCCTTCGGCACCGCCGGGCTGCGCGGGCCGCTGCGGGCCGGGCCGGCCGGGATGAACACCGCCGTGGTGCGGCGGACCACCGCCGGTCTCGGATCCTGGCTGCAACGCCGCGTGACCGGTCCGCCGGTGGTGGTGATCGGCTACGACGCGCGCCGGCGCAGCGACCACTTCGCCCTGGACGCCGCCCGGGTCCTGGCCGGGCAGGGCGCCCGGGCGCTGCTCCTCCCGGGGCCGACGCCGACGCCGGTGCTGGCGTTCGCAGTCCGTCACCTGAGCGCGGTGGCTGGGATCATGATCACGGCGAGTCACAATCCGGCGTCCGACAACGGCTACAAGGTCTACCTCGGCGGTCCCGTGGGTGAGGCGGGGCGGGGCGCCCAGCTCGTCGCCCCGGCCGACACCGAGATCGAGGACGAGATCGCCGCGGTCGGCCCGGCCGCTGCGATCCCGCTCGCCGACGGCTGGACCCGCCTCGACGCCTCGATCGTCACCGCGTACGTCGAGGGCGCGGTGCGCGCGGTCGACACCGTCCCGCCGGTGGACGGGCCGCCGCTCCGGATCGCCTACACGCCGCTGCACGGCGTCGGCGCGGACGTCCTGGAGGCGGTGTTCACCCGGGCCGGCCTGCTCGTGCCGGTGACGGTCGTCGACCAGCGGGAGCCCGATCCCGACTTCCCGACGGCGCCGTTCCCGAATCCGGAGGAGCCCGGAGTGCTCGACGCCGTGCTCGCCCTGGGGGAGCGCGTCGGCGCCGACCTGGTGCTCGCGAACGACCCGGACGCGGACCGGTGCGCCGCGGCCGTCGGCGGCCGGGTGCTGACCGGGGACGAGATCGGGCTGCTGCTCGCCGACCACGTGCTGCGGGCGCGGCCCGGACCGGTCGCGACGACCGTGGTCAGCTCCTCGGCCCTGGTGGAGCTCGCCCGCGACCACGGCGTGCCCTGCACCCGGACCCTGACCGGCTTCAAGTGGATCATGCGTGCCGATCCCGGCCTCGTGTTCGGCTACGAGGAGGCCCTCGGCTACGCCGTGGCCCCCGACCTGGTGCGGGACAAGGACGGCATCACCGCCGCGCTGGCCCTCGCGCGGGCCGCGCAGCGCGAGAAACGCGCCGGGCGCACCCTGCTGGACGTCCTCGACGACCTGCACCGCCGCATCGGCGTGTTCGCCACCGGCCAGGTGTCCGTCCGCCTCGACGATCTCGCGGCCGTCGCCGCGGCGATGCGCCGGCTGCGGACGTCCCCGCCCGACCGCGTCGCCGGCCGTCCCGTGACCGCCGTCCGGGACCTGCTCACCGGCGCGGTGGACGGTCCTGACGGGCTCGCCGGCCTGCCGCCCGCGGACGTCCTGCTCCTCGAACTGGACGGCGGAGCCCGGGTCGTCGCCCGCCCCAGCGGCACCGAGCCCAAGCTCAAGATCTATCTGCAGGCCGTCACGGACCGCGAAACCGTGGCGGCGATCGGCCCGGCCGCCGCGCGCCGCCACGCCCGGACCGAGCTGGACGCGCTGCGCGACGGTGCCGCCGCCCTGATGGGAGTCCCCGGGCCTGCGGGCTGCCCGTGACCCGTGATGGCCGCGTCGTCGAGCGCGCGGCGTGCGCGGAAGCACCGGCGTCCCCGGAGACGGTCGGAAACGATGGATATTCACGCAGGCCAGGCCTTGTGCGCTCTGCCCGAGTAACTGCGGCGGTCGAGTGACAGCCAGGACTCTCTGAGCCGCCACACATCACCGGGTGGTGGGAGCTGGCATGCATGGGCCCGGGCCCGGCTCCGGGCTAGACGGCGCCGTAGATCCGGTCGCCGGCGTCGCCGAGCCCCGGAACGATGTAGGCGGTGTCGTTCAGCTTCTCGTCCACCACGGCGGTGACCACGCTGACGTCCAGGCCGCTGCCCTCCAGCGCGGCGACCCCCTCGGGTGCGGCGACGACGGAGACCACGACGATGCCGGTGGCGCCCCGGGAGTTGAGCAGCCGCAGCGCGTGCAGCGCGGAGCCGCCGGTCGCCAGCATCGGGTCGAGCAGGAACACCGGCCGCCCCGCCAGGTCCGCCGGCACCGACTCGAGGTAGACCCGGGGCTCGAAGGTCGTCTCGTCGCGGGAGAGGCCGATGAACGCCGACCGCGCGTCCGGCATCAGGGTGAGCGCGGCCGGCAGCATGCCGAGACCGGCCCGCAGCACGGGCACGACCACCGGCTCGGCCGCGAGCACCACCCCGGCGGTGGTCGCCAGCGGCGTCGTCACCGAGACGGGCATCGTCGGCAGCTCGCGGGTCGCCTCGTAGACGAGCATCGTCGACAGGTCGTGCAGGGCGGCGCGGAAGGCGGCGCGTGCCGTGCGCTCGTCCCGCAGGACGGTGAGCGCGGTCGCTGCCAGCGGATGATCGACGACCTGAACCTGCACGGTTGGCTCCTACCGGGACACTCGAGAACCCACACTGCGCATGGGCGATGATGCAAGGTATGACAACGGCTCCCGCCGGACCCGACCGTCCCGCGCCGGGCGCCGACTTCGACGCCGCCGGGCGTCGGGTCGCGCCCCGCCGCGCCGAGCTCGCGCGCATGATCGACCACACCCTGCTGCGCCCCGAGGCGACCGGCGAGGAGATCGTCAACCTCTGCGCGGACGCGGCGAAACTCGGCGTCGGCACCGTCTGCGTCGCCCCGACCCACGTCTTCCTCGCCGCCGCCAGCGCCCGCCAGGACGGCAAGGACGCCGATCCGTCGTTCGCGGTCGCCTCGGTCGTCGGCTTCCCGCACGGGACACACCTCACGGTGATCAAGGCCGAGGAGGCCCGGCGCGCGGTGGCCGACGGCGCGACCGAGATCGACATGGTCGTCGACATCGCGAACATCATGGACGAGAACTGGCGCGCCATCGAGACCGAGATCACCGAGGTGCGACTGTCCGTCCCGCCGCACGTGATCCTCAAGGTGATCCTCGAGACGGCCCTGCTCCCGGACGAGAGCATCGCGGCGGCCTGCCGGGCCGCGGAGGACGGCGGCGCCGAGTTCGTGAAGACCTCGACCGGCTTCAGCCCGGCCGGCGGCGCCTCGCTGCGCGCGGTGCGGGCGATGGTCGCCGCGGTCGGCGGCCGGCTGGGCGTCAAGGCCTCCGGCGGCATCCGCACCGCGGAGCAGGCCCTGGCCTTCGTCGACGCCGGCGCCACCCGCCTGGGCCTCTCCGCGACCAAGGACATCCTCGCCGACGTCCCGGCCTGACCCCGCCGTCGGCCCGGGGCTCGGCGGCGCTCGCTCGGCGCCCGCCCGGGGCGGGGCTCGTCCGGAGCTAGGAGCTAGTCCTCGGAGACGGTGAACACGGGCGGGAAGCCGTGCTGCTCCAGGCGGCGGTTGCGGAAGAAACCGCTGGTGGCGAAGCCGAGGCCGATCCCCGAGAGCAGCAGGAACACGACGAGGGTGAGCCGCACGCTGAGCTGGCCGGGCAGCAGCGCGAACACGATCGCGAACGGCACCATGAGCAGGAACGGGCGCAGCGCCTGGCGGACCCGCCAGCCCGGGCCGGTCAGGTCGTTCGAGACCCAGTCGTTGTAGCGGGGCGGGAGCGTCCCGCCGATCAGGTAGTGCAGCCGCCCCGCCAGCGGGGGAGTCTCCCGGTCGCGGGGCGGGGAGACCGCCCCGGCGCCGGCGGGCTCCGGCTCCGGGCCGCCGGGCCGGGCCTGGGCCGCGTCCCCGGCGGGTGGGGTCTCGGTTGCGGGGTGCTCTCCCTGGCCGTCCATCAGGCGCTCCGGAGGGGGCTGGTGCTTTCAGGTGTCAGGGGGGTCGGGTACGGACCACAGCCCTGATAGTGCGGCACTGGCATACTTGGATCATGGTTCGGTGGGTGATGGTGGGCGCGGGTGGAGTCTATGACCTCGGGTACCACGTCGTGGGGTGCTCGAAGTACCGCCGTCGCGTGCTTGCCGGGTCGGTCATCACGTTGGACGTCATGCCCGACCATGTGTACCTGTCCGTCAGGGCTCACTCGAAGCACTCCCTGTCGTATGTCGCCAACCAGCTCAAGGGTTTCTCCTCGTATGTGCTGCGTGCGGGGTTCGGGCACCTGCGGTCCGGGCTTCCCATCCTGTGGTCACGGTCGTATGTCGTGGCCGCTGTCGGTGTGGTGTCCGTGGACACGGTCCGTCGATATGTCGACACCCGGTACGAGTGGCCGTGGGGCACGGAGTACGCCTGGTGAGGCGGGCTTTCAAGTTCCTGCTCCGCCCGACCGCCCGGCAGGCCGCGGCGCTGAGTGTGATGCTTGGCGACCATCGGGCGCTGTACAACGCCGCGTTGCAGGAACGCCGCGACGCCTGACGTCACCCGTCGAAGACCATGATCCGCTACGGCGACCAGTCCGCCCAGTTGAAGGAGATCCGCGCCTGTGACCCGGATCAGGGCCGCTGGTCGTTCTCCTCGCAGCAGGCCACCCTGCGCCGGAAGGCGGTCGCCAAGGTCGCGGCGCTGCACGGCGCGGTGCGCCGCCAGCGGCTCGATCTTGCCCACAAGGTGGCCGTCGGGCTGGTCCGTGAGCATGATCTGATCGCCGTCGAGGCCCTGCGGGTCACCAACATGACCCGCAGGGCCAGACCGAAGCCCGACCCTGACCAGTCGGGGGCGTTCCTCCCGAACGGTCAGGCCGCCAAGTCCGGGCTGAACAAGTCGATCCTTGACGCGGGATGGGGGGTGTTCCTCGCTGTGCTGCGCGCCAAGGCTGAAAGTGCCGGACGGGTGGTCGTCGAGGTCAACCCTGCCAACACCTCCCGCACGTGTGCGGTCTGCGGGCACTGCCACGCCGACAACCGCAGGACACAGGCCGCGTTCACCTGTGTCGCCTGCGGGCATGCCCCGCACGCCGACGTGAACGCGGCGGTCAACATCCTTCGGGTCGGGCTGGCCCGTCAGGCCGACGAAGCGGCCTGAGAAGCCGACGGCTCCAACCGTCGGAGGAGTCACGGGCTAGAGCCTACGGACGGCCCGGTGGCCGCCGTACGTCACGCCGCGCCCGGATGGCGGGCTCGACCTCCCGGTCGGGTAGCCCGAGGGCCAGATGCGCGGTGGAGTTGTGCCACACCAGATGCCACCGGGGCGGGCCGGTTTCCGAGGCGCGGTGGGACCACCAGGTGATGGACGCGTGCGCCAGCACGAACGCGGCCCGCGGGTCGGGGCCGTTCGGGAGCCCGAGCATTGTCGCGTGCGCCACCTCGACGGTCGCCGCGTGCGTGATGAGCAGGGCTCGCTGGCCGCGGTGGCGCTCCACCATGTGCCGCAGGCCGGCGGCGGCCCGGTCGACGAAGTGGTTCCAGCTTTCCGCGCCGGGGGCGACCGGGTCGTCGGGACGGTCCGCGGGGGTGCCGCCGAACGTGGTCCAGATGTCGGCCCAGGGCTGGCCGTCGGCGCTGCCGTGGCAGGGCTCGGTCAGCCGGGACTCGAGGATCACCGGCATCCGCAGCCTGCCGGCGATGATCTCCGCTGTCTCCCGGACCCGGCGGCGTGGGTCGGCGTACACCGCGTCCACCCGGCGCTCCGTGGTGTGCATGACTGTCAGCCGGCGGGCGGCTCGTTCCGCCTGGGAACGTCCTCGCCTGGTCAGACCGGTGCAGCCGAGATCGCCGCCGGCGATGCCCGCGGTGTCGCAGTGTGCTTCGCCGTGCCGGACCAGCAGCAGATCGGTGTCGGGCATGCGCGTCTCCTCGCGCCAGGGCGGCAGAACCCGCGGCCATGACAACGGCCCGGATCGCCGCGCGCGAGCCGTCTGGCGCCCCGCGACGTCGCTGATCGGACGGCATCGTCCTCACCTGGACCTGTGCCTAGAGTGTGGCGGAGCTTCGGCGCCCCGAACCGCGTGACGCCACCGTGCGGCGCACCCGATCGGAGTACCACGGCGGGAGCGTTCCGCATCGCGGCCGGCGCGCCGCCCACCGCGATCAAGTCGCCGCCCACCGCGGTCGAGCTGAAGCTCAGAGTGATCGGATCGGGGGCCGGGACGATCGGGCCAGCGCCGACCGCGGATGGCTGCCACCGCCACCGCCAGTGTCACCGCCAGTGTCACCGTCACCGCGGCCGTGCCGGAAACGACGGCGGCGGCGCTCCCCGCCTGGGGAACGCCGCCGCCGGTGGGCGTCGTTCGGTCAGTCCTTGATCTCGCAGAGAATGGCACCGCTGGTCACGACAGCCCCGACCGCTGCCGCGAGCCCGCCGACGGTCCCGGCCCGGTGCGCGTTGATGGGCTGCTCCATCTTCATCGCCTCGAGGACGACGATCAGGTCGCCGGCCTCGACGGTGTCGCCGTCGCTGACCGCGACCTTGACGATGGTGCCCTGCATCGGGCTGGTCAGCGCGTCGCCGGTGACCTTGGCCGCGGCCTTGCTCGCCGAGCGCCGCCTGGGTGCCGCGGCACCGGCGGAGACGGCCGCGCCGCCGCCCGCGCCGAACCCGGCGGGCAGGACGACCTCCAGCCGCTTGCCACCGACCTCGACGACCACGGTCTCCCGCGGGTCGGTCTCGGTGTCGGCGTCGGTGCCGCCGGCGAACGGCGGGATCGTGTTGTCGAACTCGGTCTCGATCCAGCGGTTGTGCACCCGGAACGGCTCGTCCGCCGCCTCCGGTGCGAACGCCAGGTCGCGCACGACCGCGCGGTGGAACGGCAGCGCGGTGGCCATGCCCTCGACGACCATCTCGTCGAGCGCGCGCCGGGCTCGCTCCAGGGCTTCCTGACGGGTCGCCCCGGTGACGATGAGCTTGGCGAGCAGCGAGTCGAACGCCCCGCCGATGACGCTGCCGCTCTCGACGCCGGTGTCCAGGCGGACCCCGGGGCCGGCCGGAGCCGTGAACGTGGTGACGGTGCCCGGCGCCGGGAGGAAGTTGCGACCCGGGTCCTCGCCGTTGATGCGGAACTCGATCGAGTGGCCGCGCGGGGTCGGGTCGACCGGGTCGAGGGCCTCGCCCTCGGCGATGCGGAACTGGGCCCGCACCAGGTCGACGCCGGAGGTCTCCTCGGTCACCGGGTGCTCGACCTGCAACCGGGTGTTGACCTCGAGGAAGCTGATCATTCCGTCCTTGGCGACGAGGAACTCCACCGTGCCGGCACCGACGTAGCCGGCCTCGCGGATGATCGACTTGGACGCCTCGTACAGCGCGGTGTTCTGCTCCTCGGTGAGGAACGGCGCGGGGGCCTCCTCGACGAGCTTCTGGTAGCGCCGCTGCAGGGAGCAGTCGCGGGTGCCGACGACGACGACGTTGCCGTGCGTGTCGGCCAGGATCTGGGTCTCGACGTGGCGGGGCTGGTCGAGGTAGCGCTCGACGAAGCACTCGCCCCGGCCGAAGGCCGCGACGGCCTCGCGTACCGCGCTCTCGAACAGCTCGGGCAGCTCCTCGGCGTTCCACGCGACCTTGAGCCCGCGGCCGCCGCCGCCGAAGGCGGCCTTGATGGCGACCGGCAGGCCGTGCTCGTTCGCGAACGAGACCACTTCGTCGACCCCGGCGACCGGGTCGGCGGTGCCCGGGGCGAGCGGGGCGCCGACGGCCAGCGCGATGTGGCGCGCGGCGGTCTTGTCACCGAGTCGGCGGATGGCCTCCGGCGGCGGGCCGATCCAGGTAAGCCCGGCGGAGATCACGGCTTCGGCGAAATCCGCGTTCTCCGAGAGGAAACCGTAGCCGGGGTGCACCGCGTCCGCGCCGGAGAGCTCGCACGCCTGAAGAATCTTGTCGATTCTCAGGTACGAGTCGCCGGGCGTTGTCCCGCCCAGCGCGTACGCCTCGTCCGCGACCCGGACATGCATGGCGTCGATGTCGGGCTCCGCATACACGGCGACGCTTGAATATCCCGCGTCGCGGCAGGCCCGCGCCACCCGGACGGCAATTTCCCCCCGGTTGGCGATGAGGATCTTACGCACGTTCCTCCCGTCCTCGTCCGGCCTGAGTCTAGGCGAGTCGGGCCGCACCATATTTCTTCTTTGCCATTCCTGCTCTGCCAGCGAGGGTGGAAAGGACCTGCCCCGCCGCCGACGCCATGATCGGTTTTGTCTGGTCACCCGCCCGCGGGAAAGCGTATGCCGCCCGTGCGGGCCGACCGGCTCCAGCCACCGGGCCCGGCCGCGACCCCGCCACGCAGGCGGAACGCCGGGTCGGCCCAGGTGGACCTGACCCGTGCGGGCGGCGCGGCCGGGGCCGACCGTGCGGCCAGGACGGCCACGAGCGCGGCGATCTCCTCCGGGGTCGCGTCCCCGCGGACCAGCCGCAGGTGCGCCCGGCCGGGAAGCTCGTCGGGTCTGTCGGCCACCGGCCGTTCCTCCTCGGTCCTTGGTCGTTCGGTCCTTGGTCGTTCGGTCCCGCGATCCCGGCTCCGGCGGGCTGCCCGTCCCCGCGGCGGCGGTGCGCCGCGACCACCGCGGTGCGCCGCGACCCCGGCGGATGCGCCGGCTCCGGCGGAGTGCCGCGGCCTACAGCGGGATGTTGCCGTGCTTCTTCGGTGGGAGCGTCTCGCGCTTGGTGCGCAGCAGGCGCAGCGCCCGGATGACCTCGCGCCGAGTCACCGACGGCGGAATGACGGCGTCCAGGTATCCGCGCTCCGCGGCGATGTACGGCGTCGCGAAATGCTCGGTGTAGTCCTGGATCAGTTCGCTGCGGCGTTGCTCGGGCGCTTCCGAGCCGGCGAGCTCGCGGCGATAGATGATGTTCACCGCGCCGCGGGCGCCCATCACGGCGATCTCGGCCGTCGGCCACGCCAGGTTGATGTCGGCGCGCAGATGCTTCGAACCCATGACGTCATAGGCGCCGCCGTAGGCCTTGCGTGTGATGATCGTCACCTTGGGGACGGTCGCCTCGGCGTAGGCGTAGATGAGCTTGGCGCCGCGCCGGATGATGCCGTTCCATTCCTGCGACGTTCCCGGCAGGAAGCCGGGAACGTCCACGAACGTCAGCACCGGGATGTTGAACGCGTCGCAGGTGCGCACGAAGCGCGCGGCCTTCTCGCTGGCGTCGATGTCCAGGGTGCCGGCGAACTGCATCGGCTGGTTGGCGACGACGCCGACCGAGCGGCCGTCGATGCGCCCGAATCCGACGATCATGTTCTGCGCGAACTGGGCGTGGACCTCGAGGAAGTCCTCCTCGTCCAGGACCCGCTCGATCACATGGTGCATGTCGTACGGGGTGTTCGGCGAATCCGGGATGAACGTGTCGAGCTCCGGGTCGACCTCGGCCTCGACGTCGGCGACCTCGGTGTAAGCCGGCACCTCGTCCATGTTGTTCGACGGCAGGTAGGACAGCAGGGCGCGGGCCAGCTCCAGGCAGTCGGCCTCGTCCGCGGCCTGGAAGTGCGCGACGCCGCTGCGGGAGTTGTGGGTGGTGGCGCCACCCAGCTCCTCCATGCCGACGTCCTCGCCGGTGACCTCTTTGATCACGTCCGGGCCGGTGATGAACATGTGGCTGGTCTGGTCGACCATGAGCGTGAAGTCGGTGATCGCGGGTGAGTACACCGCGCCGCCCGCACACGGGCCCATGATCAGCGAGAGCTGTGGCACGACGCCGGACGCCATGACGTTGCGGTAGAAGATCTCCCCGTACAGGCCGAGCGAGACGACGCCCTCCTGGATCCGCGCGCCGCCGGAGTCGTTGATACCGACGACCGGCACTCCCGTCCTGAGCGCGAGGTCCATGACCTTGACGATCTTCTCCCCGAAGACCTCGCCCAGGCTCCCGCCGAAGACGGTGAAGTCCTGGCTGAAGACGCAGACCTGGCGGCCGTCCACCGTGCCGTAGCCGGTGACGACGCCGTCGCCGTAGGGGCGGTTGCGGTCCATCGCGAAGTCGTGCGAGCGGTGGCGCGCGAACGCGTCCGTCTCCACGAACGAGCCGGGGTCGAGGAACGCCTCGATCCGTTCCCGGGCCGTCATCTTTCCCTTGGCGTGCTGCGCGTCCACCGCGCGCTGCGAACCAGCATGGACGGCCTCGTCGGTCACCGCTTGCAGCCGGGCGAGGCGGCCGGCTGTGCTGTGCGGTTCGGGCGTCGGTTCTTGCGGGGAAGCCGGGAGAGCCATACCGCGAAGCGTACGGCGGTCGGTGGTCCACGTGCGCGATTGTTGTGGAGACCGTCTCACCCGACCTCTGGGAAGGTGGTCCCGTGCCAGTGCATCCCGCCGAATCCCCCGGGCGTCGAACGGCCCCCGCCGCGCCGACCATCTCGCCCCCTGCCACAGGTCACAGCCCAGCCCCGGCGGTGCCGCCAGGGGCACGACGGCCGCTGGACGCCGACACTCTCCGCCCGCTCGCAGCCCGTCTCGGGCTGGCGCTCGCCGTCGTCGACGAGATCGACTCGACCAACGCCGAGCTCGGACGGATCGCCCGCGGCCAGCCCGGCGCGGTGGGACTGCCCGCGGTCACCCGCTCGCCCACGGTTACGGACGGTGCCCCGGCCGGGCTCGTGCTCGCCGCCGAGCGGCAGACCGCGGGCCGCGGGCGGCTCGACCGCTCCTGGGAGTCAGCGGCCGGCGCTGGGCTCATGGTGTCCGTGCTGGTGCGCCCCGAGATCGAGCCCCGGTGGCTCGGCTGGCTGCCGATGGTCGTCGGCACCTCGCTCGTACGCACGCTGCGCGGGTACGCGGGCGTGCCCGCGGTGCTGAAATGGCCGAACGACGTGCAGGTCGACGGGGCGAAGCTCGCCGGCATTCTCGTGGAGCTGGCCCCGAGCCCGGCCGTGCCGCCGGCGGCCGTGATCGGGTTCGGGCTGAACGTCACCGCCCGCGCCGCGGAGCTGCCGCCGCGCTCCACCAGCCTGCTGCTGCTCGGCGCCGACCCCGCCCGCCTGGACCGCTCCGCCCTGCTCGGCGCCCTGCTGACCGACCTCGTCGATGCGTTGGGCCGGTGGGAGGCGGCGCCCGAGCGGGCCCGCGGGGAGTACCGCGACACGTGCGCCACGCTGGGCCGGCGGGTCCGCGTCGAGCTTCCGGACGGGACGTCCACGCACGGCACGGCGACCGACGTCGACGAGCTCGGCCGGCTCATCGTCGACGGCCGGGCGTTCAGCGCCGCCGACATCGTCCATCTGCGCTGACGACGGCTGTGTTGTGCCAGCTGGGGGCGGCCCACCGGTGTGCCGCGGTCGTCCGGGATGCGACGATCAGGCGGTGGCGTTCCCCGACGACGTTCTGACCGACGACGAAGATGTGGTCCTCCACCTGCACCCGCACTGGGGCAGCCTGGTGGTGCCGGCATTCTCCGTCGTCGCCGCGCTCGCCCTCACGACCTTCGGCGTGTTCTTCGTTCCGGACGGCTTCCTGCGTGAGGCGGTCCAGTACCTCGTCCTCGCCCTGGGGCTGGCCGCCATCGGGTACTTCGGAGCGGCCCCCTGGCTGCGCTGGATCACCACCCACTATGTGATCACGACCGAGCGGCTGATGATCCGTGAGGGGATCGTGACCCGCTCCGGGCGCGACATCCCGCTCGTCTGGCTCAACGACGTCTCCTATGAGCAGAGCCTGCTCGACCGGATGCTCGGCGCGGGGACGCTCTCCATCGAGAGCGCGGGCGAGCGCGGGCGGATGGTCCTCTCACACGTCCCGCGGGTCGAGGATGTGCACGCCACGCTGTACGAGCTGGCCGAGGCAGCGGACGGCCGCCGCCGCTCCGGCGGCTGACCGGATCACTGCCGGGCCACGGCTCAGAGTGGGTCGAAGCCGCGCCACCAGGTGATCAACCCGGCCGGGTCGTCGCTCTGCGCGACGAACGCCACCCGCTCGCTGTCGATCGTCCAGTAGGCGGCGAAGCGGCCGGGGGCAGCCTGGCAGACGAAGGTGCCCGTACGCCGGGACGGCAGCAGGTACGCCTCGGTGCTGGTCTGGCCCGCCTCGCAGGAGCCGACGTCCACGATCGCCGCCGCGCGCCGGGCCGCGTCGGAGGCCACGGCCGTCTCGTCGATGTAGCCGAGCACGAGGACGTCTGCCGGCGGCGTCCCGGAGGCCGCCACCCCCGGCACGCACCGTAGCGCGGCCTGGACGCCTGCCGCCCGCGGGTCGGCCGGGTCGCCCGATCCGCCCGGGGCGGTGGCCTCGGTGGTCGCCCCCCGGCAGCTGGTGATCTCGAACGAGGACAGTCGGGCCGCCAGCTCGCGCTCAGGGCCGTCCAGGTCCGCCGGCTCGGGCGAGGTACTCGTGCCCCGGGGGGCCGGTGGCGCGGAGACCGTCGCCGGCGGCTGTGATCTCCCGGTGTCCGGGTCAGCCGAGGTGGACGGCCCGCCGGCCGCGCGGGCGATCAGCACGCCCGCCGTGGCGACGGCGGCCAGGGCCAGCCCGCCGGGGATCAGGACGCGCGTCCGCCCGCCCGCCGGCAGGAGCCGCCTCATCGGCGGATGGGGTCAAACGTCTGCCACCAGGTGATCAGCCGCTTCGGGTCGGAATCCGAGGCGGAGAACGCGACCAGGTCGTCGTCGATGGTCCAGAAGGTGATGAAGCGCTGGGCGAACAGGTAGCACAGCCGTGACCCGCCGTTGGGCTCCAGCGGCGAGTTCCACTCCTCGGAGCTCTGTTGGCCGTCGTCGCAGTTGCCGACATCGGTGTAGTAGGTCTCGCGTGCCCCGATCTGGCGGTCGAGCGCGGAGTGGTCCGGGAAGTGGTAGGCCGTCACCGTCACGCCTTCGGCGCCCACGCACTGCAGCGTGGCGTCCGCGTAGGCGCCGTCGCTGACCGGCGGCGTCTCGCAGCCCGTCATCGTGACCGGGTTGAGCAGCGAGCGCAGGGTGTCCTCGGGGCTGCTGGTCTGCGGCGTCGGCTGCTGCCCCGCCGGGGCTTCACCGGGGATGTCCGTGGGGACGCCCGCGGCCGCGGGCGGGATCGAGGTGGCGGTCGTCTCGGCGCTGTCGTCCCCGCGGGTCGCCAGCACGATGCCGATGACCGCGCCGATCACGATCACGGCGGCCACGGCGGCAATGATGATCACGCCGCGGCTCGGTCGGCCGGCCGGCTCGGGCACCTGACCGCCGTCGCCGGCGGGCGGGAGCCCCGATCCGGACGGGTACTCCGATCCGGCCGGGTACCCGGAGCCGGCCGAGAAGTCGGAGCCGGCCGAGAAGTCGGAGCCGGCCGAGAAGTCGGAGCCGGCCGAGAAGTCGGAGCCGGCCGGGTACTCGGATGAGAACTCGGACTCCGGCGAGCGGCGGGACCCCGGCGGGGGGTCGCCGGCCGCGCCGTCCCTGGTCATCGTGATGTCGGGCGGGATCGCCGGCAGCAGACCGCCGCCGGACGGCGAGTCGAGGTAGCTGGGCGGCGGCACCGGCCAGACGGGCCCGTCCGTGATACGGCCGGGTGGCGGCAGCATCGGGCGTCGCATGGTGAACGACTCCCTGGGCGGCGGCGGCAGCGGATGCGGCCCGGTCAGGGCCGGGAACTCGGAAGACCGGTCCTCGTGGTTCCCGCCGTCGGACGCGTGGGTGGCCGGCTCGTGGCGAGTGCTCTCGGCGCGGCCGGCGTCGGCGTCGGCCGCGGCCGTCAACCCGGGGCCGTACCCGGCGGGGGAGTCCGCCCGGTCCGGGACGGCGGGGGGCGGCCCCGGCGGGGCGAGCCGGTAGGTCAGCTCGTCGTCCGGCGGCTTGACCTGGGCCTCGGCCGGCGTCGGCGACGCTGCGGGCCCGGGGTCCTCCGCGGCACCGGGACCACCGGGGGAGCCGGCCCACCCGGTGGGAGCGCCGGCTGGTCCTGGGGGGAAGGGCGTTCCGGGCGGGTTCCCCTGGCCCGGTGGGATCGGCGGGAGGTCCGGCCCGGGCCTGCCGGGCGGCCCGGGCTGCCCGTACGGGGCCGGCTGCCGGTACAGGTGCCGGCCGTCCGGCACCTGCCCGTAAGGCGACCGGCCATACGGCGGCTGGCCGGGCGGGATCTGGCCGGGGGGCAGTGGCTGGCCGTACGGGGCCTGGCCGGGCGGCAGCGACTGGCCGGGTGGCGGCTGGCCGTAGGGCGTGTGCGCGCCGGACGGCGCGGGCTGGCCGTAGAGCGCGTGCGGCGCCGGTGGTCCGAACTGCCCGGGCGGCACGGCCGGGCCTGGCGACCCGGGCCCCCGGGGCGGTCCGCCCTGGCCGGGTGGCACCGGCGGCGGGGGCGGGAAGCCACGGTCACCGGGGTGGGGTGGGTAGCCGGTGCCGGGCCCCGTGCCGGCAGGCGGCCATCCCGGCCCGCCCGCTCCTCCCTGCGCGGGCGGCTGCGGACCGGTGTGCGGACCAGGGCGCAGACCCGGGAAGCCACCGGGAGCGGGACCGCCGCCGAACGACACCGGACCACGCGGAGGCACCGGCGGGCCCGGAGGCGGTCCGGTCCACCCCGATCCGCCGGGCGGCGGGGCACTGAGCGAGAGGCCGGTCCGCGCGCCGTCCGGCCTCAGTATCTGCGTGCTGTCCAGCTCGTCCTCGATGTCCGCGGCGGTCTGCGCGTCGTCACGCGACGAGAGCGGGCCTGCCGGCGGCTCAGGGACGGGCGACACGCCGTCGTCGCCGGGGCCATGGCTGGGCACGATTCCTCCCGAGAGGGGATCTGGCCGGAATAGATGCTGCCGGGACGGATGATGGCACCATGCTGATGATGCCGCGCGTCACAGGGTAGGCACACGGTTCCGCCGGATCGTCCCGAGGCGTCCCGACCAGGGGCCTGTTGCGCCGGTGACGGGCCGTCCGCGGCGGGCGCTGGGCATCCGGCGGGAGCCCGGCGGGGATCCGGGCGCCGCCGCCGGATGCCGGCGGCCGCTCAGCCTCGCGGGATCGGGTCGAACTTGGCCCACCACTCGTACAGCGCGGAGGCGTTGTCGTTCAGCGCCATGAACGAGACCTGATCGCGGTCATAGGTCCAGAAGATGAAGAAACTGTTCTCGTAGTAGTAGCAAAGGGCCGTGCCCTCGGTCTGACCTTCCTTGAAATTCCACGTGAAGATGTCGGGGTCACCGGATGCGCAGTCACCCTGGTCCTCGACCTGCGTCTTCCGGAACTCGACGTCGTTGTCGAGGTGCGAGGCGTCCACATAGTGGTAGGCGGCGACGAGCTGGCCGTTGTCGGCGGTGCAGAACAGCGAGGCGTCGATGTCCTCGTCCTCGCCGCCCGGGTTCGCCTCACAGTCGGTCATCGTCGTCGGGTCCAGCTTCGCGAGCAGCGCCGACTGTGCCGCCGTGAGCGCGCCGGAGCTCGCCGACGGGGACGCCGACGGCGACGGCGACGCGCTGGTCGGAGCCGTTGACGGGCTGGCACTGGGGCTCGTGGAGGCGGACGGGGTCAACGATCCCGAGGCGACGGGCGGCGACGGCTTGTCGTCGGAGCCGCCGGTCGCGACCAGCGCGACCGGAATCGCGATGGCGAGTGCCACGGCCGCGGCCACCGCGATGATGATGATGTTGCGGCGCTTGTTCGGGTCGGGCGCGCCGGGGCCCCCCGGGCCGCCCGGGTAGCCGCCACCGGGCGGGTAGCCCTCGTAGCCCTGCTGGCCGTAGCCGGGCTGCTGGTAGCCCTCGGTCTGGTAGCCCTGCTGGCCGTAGCCGGGCTGCTGGTAACCCTCGGTCTGGTAGCCCTGCTGGCCGTAGTCGCCGTAGCCGGGCTGCTGGTAGCTCTGGCCCGTCTGGCCGTAGCCCTCCGCGCCCGGCGCGGCGCCGTAGCCCGGAGGGAAGGCCTGGGTCTGCTGGTAGCCCTGCTGCCCTGGCGGGTTCTGCTGGCCGTAGCCGTCGTATCCGGGCTGGCCGTATCCAGGCTGCTGGTAGCCCTGCTGGCCCGACTGGGGCTGGCCGTAGCCCGCGCCCGGCTGCTGCGCGTAGCCACCGGTCGACCCGTAGCCGGGCTGCTGGTAGCCGCCGCCCTGCTGGTAGCCGCCTGCCGCGCCGCCGTCGACGCGCCGCGTCGCCTCGTCACCGGGGTGCGCCGCGTAGCCGCCGTCGTTCACGAGCCGGGTCTCGGCGTCGTCGCCGTAGCCCTGGCCACCGCTGTCGACCCGCCGAGTCTCGGCGTCCGGGTCCTGCGAACCCGGGTTCGGTGGCTGCATGACGTTCCTCCTGATGTGCCTATGTCGCCCGCGTCGACGGTCGGCATGGACCGTGGCCGGCGGTGGAGCGGCGGTACCTGAGACCGCCCCGCGGGACGGCGCCGTATGGGCTGGGCGCCGAGGCGCCGGGCGTTTGCGGGCGCCCGGTCGTCCCCCGTCTCCGAAGGGCGTCGAGCGCGTGCCCGCGGAGGGTCTTGTGAGGGTTCGACACCAGGCGCCGGCTCAAGCGTAGGAGTTCCGTGTTGATAACGAAGGCGCGGGTCGTATTTCGGACATGACTGATCGGTTCTGGTTCTCGCACCGTCACAGCGCGGAGCGGATGCGTCGCCGATCTCCCGCGGACCTGTCCCGCCGCCGCGGTCTCCAGGTGGCCCGCTACCGGCGGGCCCGTTTCGGAGCTGGCCGGGCCCCGCGGTCAGCCGCGGCTGGCGTAGGCGATGATCACGTCGTCCACGACGTGCTCGATGAAGGCGGAGTCGACCGGGTCCCCGGTGATGAGCAGCCGCTGCAGGATCAGCGCGGTGCCGATCTCCATCAGGATGGCCGGGTCGGCCTCCGGGGTTATCTCGCCGCGCGCGATCCCCCTGGTGATGATGACCTCGGACATCATCTTGCGCTGGCTCCACATGCGCTCGCGCACGGCGGCACGCAGCTCCGGATTGCGCGGCATCTCGGAGACCATCTCGGCCATGATCCGGCCCTGCTCACTGCCGACCAGCTCATGGAACGCGGTCAGGAACAGGATCATCTCGGTCCGCAGCGAGCCGCTGTCGGGGATCTGCAGCGTTTGTTCGGTGAACTGGGTGATCGAATCCATCACCAGTGCGACCTTGGACGGCCAGCGCCGGTAGATGGTGGCCTTCCCGGCCTTGGCGCGGGTGGCGACCCGGTCCATGGTCACGCCGTCGTAGCCGTGCTCGGCGAGTAGCTCGAGGGTCGCCTGGCGGATCGCGCCGTCGCGGCTCTCGTCGCGCGGGCGACCGCCCGGCCGGGGCGATGCGAGCGTCGGCCGCGTCACGGCGCACCCTCCTGGCTCTCGAACCGGCTGCGCGGCGGTCCCGGTGAGCGAGTCACCACTGGTGGAGAACCGGGCACGCTGTGCATGGGCTGGCCTCGAGAGCCTAGCGCAGCCGGGCGCCAGGAGAACTGATCGGTACCGGAACCCCGTGGTTCTCTTAGAGTCCCGATGGGATGAGAACGGGACAGGGCGCCGTTCGGCGCCGGGTCGCGAAGAACCCGGAGCCTTGCGGCGCCCTGGGTGGATCAGGCCTGGCCGGCGGGCTCGGGGACCCGGTCGGCCTTCACCGGAGGTGCCGCCACCTTTGGGTGGTCCGGGTGCAGGAAGACGTATTTCTTGTACGCCCAGAAGCGGAAGACCGTGCCCAGCCCGGTGCCCAGGACGTTCCCGAACAGGTTGAACGCGAGTACGCCCTCGAGGTGGAGCACGTACTTCGCGAAGCCGAGGCAGGCCAGCGCGATAGCCAGCCCGACCGCGTTCAGGATCACGAAGAGCGTGTACTCCCGGCGCAGGCCCGTTCGGGCGCGGTGGTTGAACGACCATTGCCGGTTGCCGACGTATGAGCAGGTCGCCGCGACCACCGTCGACACGGTCTTCGCGCTGAGCGGGCCCATCCCGAGAAGGGTGTGGCACAGGTTCGAGACGGCGAAGTCGATCGCGTAGCAGACCGCGCCGACGACGCCGAACTTGCCCACCTCATGGATGAGGACCTGAAGTGGTGAACGTGGAACCCGATGGCTCACCACGGGCGGCGCCGATCGACTTCGAGAACATCGATTTTGACCACCAGGAGAGACTACCGACGACCTGCGCGGCGCCATCTGCCACCCCCGAATGCGCACTCCGCCGACGCCTGTCCGGTCGCCGTCCCGAATCGTCCGTTTACCAACTGGCGTCCGTTCCTTGAGGGGAACCGCGCCCGCCGCCCGGGCGCTCCGCCGGGTTCGCCGCCCTGTGGCGCCTGTCATCGTGCCCCGGCCGGGCCAGGTGCGCCGGCCGGGAGCGACGCCTCGGCGCGGCCAGGGCAAAGACAACGTCAGGTGACGGGTCACTGCCTTAGTGTTCCCACCTGTGCGCTGCGTGATACGTCGGCACTCCTGGGCGTGTCCGTGATCCGATGCACCTGCCCGATCGCGGCAGATGGGTGGCGGTGGACGTCCCGTCCACTGCATTCTTGTCAGAGTGGCAAGCCTCCGCGGCGGTGACGCCGTGTGAGCGACGTAACCGACGGAGGTGACCCCCCGGTCATGAGCGCGCCCGAAGAACTCGGACACGCCCAGGGCACGACCGACATCCTGCTGGCACGTGCGGCGAGCTTCGCCGCACGGCGCCGCGCGGCGGGCGGCGGCTCGGCCCGGCCGGCCAGCCCGGCCACCGGCGTGGCAATCGTGGCCTGCATGGACGCCCGCATCAACCTCGAGGCGATCTTCGGCCTCGCGGAGGGCGACGCGCACATCCTGCGCAACGCCGGCGGGGTGGTGACCGAGGACATCGAGCGATCGCTGGCCGTCAGCCAGCACGCACTCGGGACCACCGAGATCATCCTGATCCACCACACCAGGTGCGGCATGGAGACGCTCACCGACGACGGCTTCCGCGCCTCACTGGCCGAGCGGACGGGTGTGCGCCCGAGGTGGCGGCTCCAGTCGTTCACCAGCGCCGCGGAGGACGTCTGGCGTTCGGTCACAGCGCTGCGCTCGTCACCGTTCCTGCGCGCGTCGGCCTCGGTGCGCGGGTTCGTGTACGACGTCGAGACCGGTGAGCTCGATGAGATCACCGAGAGCCCACAGTCGGCCGCGTCCGCGCCCACCCAGGCGACCGCCTGACCCGCGCGGCTGAGCCCCGGCTGGCTGAGCCCCGGCTGACGGTCAGGCCGGTGGACGGCCGAGCGCGTAGTACGCCCACCCGGCCTGGCGCCAGGCCGGGCCGTCGAGCGCGTGCCGGCCGTCGACGACGACCCGCCCGGCCACCCGCGGGGTGAGCGCGTTCGGGTCCAGGTCGCGGAACTCGGTCCACTCGGTGAGCACCGCAAGCGCGTCCGCGCCGGTCGCCGCCTCGTGCGCGGACGGCGCGTACTCCAGCTCGGGGAAGCGCCGCCGGGCGTTGGCCATCGCGGCCGGGTCGTACACGACCACCCGGGCGCCGGCCCGGTGCAGTTCGGCGGAGATCTCCAGGGCGGGTGAGTCGCGGATGTCGTCCGAGTTCGGCTTGAACGCCGCGCCGAGCACCGTGATCCGCCGGCCCTCCGCGCGGCCCCCGAGGGCCCTGGTGATCAGGGTGACGGTCCGCTCCCGGGCCCGCAGGTTGATCCGGTCGACCTCGGCCAGGAAGCCCAGCGCCGGGCCGGCGCCGAGCTCGGCCGCCCGCGCGTGGAAGGCCCGGATGTCCTTGGGTAGGCAGCCGCCGCCGAAGCCGATCCCCGGCCGCAGGAACCTCCCGCCGATCCTGGCGTCGTGGGAGAGCGCCCGCGCCAGGCTCGTCACGTCCCCGCCGGCGGCGTCGCAGACCTCCGACATCGCGTTGATGAAGGAGATCTTGGTCGCCAGGAAGGCGTTCGCCGCGACCTTCACCAGCTCGGCGGTGGCGTAGTCGGTGACGATCACGGGCGTGCCGGCCTCGATCACCGGCGCGTAGACGGCCCGCAGCACCGCCTCCCCGCGCCCGCCCGGCCGGACGCCGAAGACCAGCCTGTCCGGGCGCAGCGTGTCGTCGACCGCGAACCCCTCGCGCAGGAACTCCGGGTTCCACGCCAGCTCGACTCCGCCCGGCGCCGGCTGTGCCGTCCGTGCCCGGCCTGTCCCCGTTCCGCCCGGCGCCGCCTCGCCCGTCCGGGCACCGCCCGGCCCGGTGCCGCCGGTTCCCGCTGCCAGCCGGCGCGCGAGCCGCTCGGCGCTGCCCGCCGGCACCGTCGACTTGCCGACCACGAGCGCGTCCGGCCGCAGGCCGGCGCGGATCAGCGTCTCGACGGCCGCGTCCACGTAGGTCATGTCGGCGGCGCCGTCACCGGCCCGCTGCGGCGTGCCGACACAGATGAAGTGGACGTCGGCCCACCCGGCGACCTCGGCCGGGTCGCAGGTGAACGACAGCCGGCCCGCCTCCAGGTTCTTGCGCAGCAGCTCCTCGAGCCCCGGCTCGAAGAACGGCACCTCGCCCGCGCCGAGCCGGCGGACCTTGTCGGCGTCCGTGTCGAGCCCCACGACCTCATAGCCCAGCTCGGCCATGCAGACCGCGTGCGTGGCGCCGAGGTAGCCCGTCCCGACCACGCCGATGCGGCGGACGGCCGGCAGGTCACCCGTCATGAGCGGCCGGGGGGACCGCGGGTAGCCGGTCACGTCGTCGCTACCGCCGCCGGGCATGCGCGTCGACGGGGTCGATGGGACGAACCCCGGCCGGCAGGGCTTCGGTGAGTGGCCCCGGCACGGACCAGTCCACCGCGGTGATCCGTTCGCTGTCGGCCCGGCGGGCCAGCGCCGCCGGTTCGATGCTGGCCAGGTTGCGGCACAGCACGACCGACGCGCCGCTGACCAGCGGGATGAGAATCCCGGTGAGCAGGCCGACGGCGGTGGCGGGCCCGGCCGCGGTGAGGATCCGGTCGTCCGGGCCCAGCCCGGCGCGGCGGGCGGCGCTCTCGGCGATGCGGATCAGCCCCGCCTGGCCCGCGGGCGGCGGCGGCGCCGCGTAGCGGTCGCCGTGCGGCGGCACCTCGACCGCGTAGTCGAGCACGCCCGGCACCGGACGCCGCAGCCGGCCACCGAGCGGACGCAGCGACAGCGCGACGATCTCGTCGACGCCCAGTCCGGTGGCGATCTCGAGCCGGTCCTCGCTGACGAAGACGACACCGAGCTCCTCCGGAGCGGTGCCTGCGCCGGTGTAGCCGCCGGCGCCGGTGGCCGGCGACCCGGCACCCTCGGCTCCCTCGGCTCCCTCGGCTCCCTTGCCGCCGGGGCCGCCGTCCGGCGTCTCCGGGCCGACGGCGACATGCACGTCGAGCCCCGCCGACCAGGCCGCCAGCAGGATGACGCAGGTCGTCCAGTGCGCCGGCAGGTCGACGCCCACCGCGTCCCCGGGCGCGAGGCCGACCGTGTCACCGAGCAGGTTCGCCGTCTTCGCCACCCAGTTGTCCAGCGTCGTGGTGGAGAACTCCACCCGCTCGCCGGTGGCGTCGTCGTAAAAAGTGATCATCGGACGCGCCGGGTCGCGCGCGAGCCGCGCGGCGAGCGCGGCGGCCACCCCGGGGAACCGCGCGGGTGGCGCGTCGGGCGGCACGGAGCCGTCGGGAAGGATCGACGGTGCTGGGACGAACCGGACGTCCAACGGTTCTGGTCTCCAATCCGGTCGTTCGTCGGCGGGCGGGCGGGCCCGGCGGTGGTCGGGTTCCGGCGAGCTGAGCGCCGGCGATCCGCCGCGGGCGGTAACGCTACCGACTCCCGTCCCC
The DNA here is from genome assembly GCF_949319125.1 of Frankia sp. Hr75.2. Taxonomy (NCBI): domain Bacteria; kingdom Bacillati; phylum Actinomycetota; class Actinomycetes; order Frankiales; family Frankiaceae; genus Frankia; species Frankia sp. Hr75.2. The sequence continues at coordinate 298,247 of NZ_CASGGV010000111.1, forward strand.
AGCTCGGACGTTCACAGGCACGACACGGCGCGGACGCCGTTCGCGCACCGGGGATCGGGCCCTCTCAGCCGGGTTCGGCGGTCAGGGGGTGCAGGAGGTGTCGGCGGGCACCGGCACCGCCGATGCCGTCCCAGCGGCGGTGCCGGGGAGCGGCGTCGTGCCGGCGGCCGCGGTGCGGTCGGCCGTCGTGCCGGTGGCCGTCGTGCCGGCGGACGCTGTGCCGGCGGACGCTGTGCCGCTCGGGCTGGCGGAGGGGGATGCCTGCGCCGTTCCCCCCGGCGTGGTTGCCCCCGGCGCGGCGCCGGCGGCCACGGAGACGCCCGGCGCTGTGGGCGATCCGGAGCCGCCGCCGTTCTCGGCCGTGGCCCGCATCGGGCCCACGATCGCCTCCAGGCCGGCCGGGTCGTGCAGGAGGACCATGCCGTGCGGCGGGATCGTGCCCATCTCGTCGACGGCGCCGGCCGAGGGCAGCGGGACATACGTCGGGATCGTGATGAACCGCAGGCCGCCCGGGCCGAGCTCGCTGATCCGCTTCGCCAGCCGGAGCATCTCCGTCTGGGTCAGGCTGTCACTGATCTGCAGCGCGCCACCGACGGCGCCGAGCAGACTGGTGATCCGCGCGGGATTGGTGAGCACACCGGCGCTCGTCGCCGCGTCGAGCAGCCGGGAGAGGAACTGCTGCTGGCGCAGGATGCGCAGCCGCTCCTCGCCCAGCGCCTTGCGGGTGCGGACGAACGCCAGCGCCTGGTCGCCGTTGAGCCGGTTCTCGCCGAGCTGGCCCCGCCACCCCGACTCCCGGTCCCGGAGGTTGCGGGTACTGCCGTCGGGCAGCGGCCGGACGCATACCGTGACGCCGCCGACGGCATCCGTCATCGCGCGGAAGCCGGCGAGGTTGATCGAGACGGTGTGGTCGATCTTGAGCCCGGTGAACGCCTCGAGGGTCGAGATCAGGCCGGGCACGCCCGCGAGCGGGATGACGTCCGCGATTTTCGACAGGCCGTCCGGGGCGGTGGCGGCGGCCGCGGGCACGACGGGCACGAGCGTGTCGCGCGGGAAGGACACCAGCGTGACGGAGCGGTCCGCGTCGAAGTGGGCGACGATCGTCGTGTCCGCCCGGATGCCGCCCGGGTCGCCGAACTCGCCGTGGGTGCCCTCCCGGCTGTCGTTGCCGAGCAGGAGAACGTTCAGGTCGCCCGGGACCACCGCGGGCCGGGCGCCGGCGACGGGCGTCCAGTCCTTGCGGTCGATCGCGCTGTCGAAGTGCCGGTAGGCCGCCCACCCGACCGACGTGGCCCCCAGGACGCACAGCGAGATCATCGCGACCAGCGTGACGGACAGCCGGCGCAGCGGCGAGCGCCGCCGCCGGACAAGACGCGGGCTCAGCTCCGGTGGCAGCGCGGCGTGCGACCCGATCGCGGGCGTCGGTTCCGCGAGGCGCGCCTCCGTGAAGTACGGCTCCGTGAAGTACGGCTCCGCGGAACGCGGCTCTGGGAGGTTCGGCTCCGCGACGCGCGCTTCCCGGAAGTGCGGCTCGCGTGGGCTCGGTGGACGCCAGGTCGCGGGCGCGGGCGGCTCGGCCGCATCCGACCAGGTCAGGTCGGATCTTTCGGCTGAAAGCTCGTCTCTCGGGCGTCTCATCGCAGACTTCAGACGCCCGGTGATGGCCGGTGGTTGTTTGGGGTGATCCGAGGGTGGTGTGTGACGCCCCGCACATTCGCGCCGTTCGCCGGCGCCGTGGGCGGCCCGCGGATAGAGGGCGCCCACGGCCGGATCGGCGCGCCGCCGGTCAGGAGGTGCCGCCGGTCAGTACGTGCAGCCGGTGGTCAGCTCGGTCGCCGTCACCGGGGCGGTCGGCCTGGTGGGGGCTCCGAACAGGGTCGAGCCCGCCGGGCCCGTGGACCCCGTCGAGGCGCTGCCCGGTGCCGACGGGCGCATACCGGAGACCGCTCGGGCCCCGGCCGCGGGGACGCCGGTCGCGTCCACCTTCTCGAACGACTCGCCCAGCACCAGGGAGATCCGGTCGGCCAGGTCGTCGTCGCGGACAAGCCTGGCGTCGGGCACGACGGCCCGCACGGCGCGCGCCGCCGCCTCGCCGCCGGGCCCGTACCGCACCTCGCTGGTCTGCAGCGAGCCGGCGGGCCAGTCCCGCGGGGTTCCGACGCGGAACCCGAGACCGGCGAGGTCACTGCGCACGGCCGCGGCGAGCCCCCCGACCCGCGCGGCGTTGAACACGTCGACGGAGACCTCGCCCGGGGGCGACGCCGGCGGGGTGGGGACGGCCGTCGGGCTGGTGCCGTCCCGGCCGCGCAGCGGCGCCAGGAACGCGTCCAGCTGCGCCTGGTCGTAAAGCTGCACGGAACCGAACCGGGGCAGCTCGCCGAGCGCGTTCCCGCCCTCGGCCGGCGACGGCGCGTGCACGGGGATCGTCACGAACCTGATCTGGTCGGAGCTCATCGACCCCATCCGCTTCGCGAGCAGCCGGAGATCCTCGATGTCCGTTCCGTCGTCGATGGTCAGGGCCCGCGTCACCGCGCTGATCAGGTTCTCCAGCCGGGCCGGGTTCGTCAGCACGCCGTCGCTGGTGGCCTTGCGGAAGACCGCCCCGATGAACTGCTGCTGCCGGCGGATGCGGTCGAAGTCGTTGTCGGGCAGGCCGTGGCGCTGGCGGACGAACGAGAGGGCCTGGTCGCCGGTCAGGTGGTTCTCGCCGACCCGCCCCCGCCACTGGGACCACTCGTCACGCAGGTTCGTCCGCCGTCCGTCCGGCAACGCCTTCACGCAGACCGTGACCCCGCCGATCGCGTCGGTCATCTCGCGGAACCCGGCGAGGTCGACCGACACATAGTGGTCGACGCGGATGTCGGTGAGATTCTCGATGGTCCGGACCAGCAGCGCCGGGCCCCCGATGGAGATCGCCTGGGTCAGCTTGTCCCGGCCGTGCCCGGGGATGCGCACGAGGGTGTCGCGCGGGAACGACACCAGGGTCGTCGTCCCGTTCGCGTCGAGGTGGGCGAGGATCGTGGTGTCCGAGCGCTGGCCGGCGACCTCGCCGCCGCGCTGGAACTCGCCCCCGGTGCCGGCCCGGCTGTCCGAGCCGACGAGCAGGAAGTTGGTCGTCCCCTCGACGGGGCTTGCGGGCCGGTCGCCGTCCAGGCTCAGCCGCAGCCGGTTGATCTGGCGGTCGAAGTGCTCGTAGACGGCGAACCCGCCGACGGCGAAGGCGAAGATCAGGCACGACAGGATGGCGGAGACGACGACGGCGAGCCGCGACGCCACGCCACGCCGCCGACCGGCCGACCCCGGGAGCCACCCTGACCCGTGGCCGTGGCCGAGGTCGGTGCTGTGGTCGTGGTCGGTGGTGTCGTCGTGAACGCCGTCCTGGGCGTGGTCCTGACTCTGCTCCAGGTGCTGCTCCCGGGTTCGGGCGTCCGAGCCGGCCTCGCCCGGGTTCCGGCGCTGGAGCCTGTCCCAGCCGCCGCGGCGCTGGTTCGGTCTCGGTTCGGTGAGCTCGGCCTCCGACCCGTCCTGGTTCGCGTGGGTGACCTCGCGCTGGCGCGAGCGTGCGCGCGGCCGTGACCTCGGCCGGCGCCGCCCGCCCGCTGCGGGGTCGGAGCCGGTACGGGGCGACTCAGGCCCCTGTCGAGGCCCTGTCGAGGCGCGCGGTCCAGCGCCGGTCACCGCGTCCCCCCTCTGTGGTGTGCCGGGTATCTCGGCGTGCCTGTCGGTCGACCGGCCTGCCCGTCGGACGGCTGGCACGCCGGTCCGCGGTGGCGGCGACCCGCACCCCTGGTTACTTAACGTACCCGGAACGTGACGGCGTAAGCGCTCATGGGTCGGCGTCCGCGCGGACTTGTCGAGGGAGAAGGTCGATGTGGAGATCTGGCTGTGGCGTGCATCACGTTTTGGTTACTTTCAGTCAGGGCCTGTCTCCTGGAACGACCCACGATAGGGTTTCGGATCATGAAGGCACTCGTGCTCGCCGGTGGCTCCGGGACCCGTCTTCGGCCGATCACCCACACCTCCGCCAAGCAACTCGTGCCCGTCGCCAACAAGCCGGTGCTGTTCTACGGGCTCGAGGCGATCCGCGGCGCCGGGATCACCGATGTCGGGATCATCGTCGGCGAGACGGCGGCCGAGATCGAGAACGCGGTTGGTGACGGATCGCAGTTCGGCATCACCGTCACCTACATCCGCCAGGAGGCGCCGCTCGGTCTGGCGCACGCCGTCCTCATCGCGCGGGACTTCCTCGCCGGCGAGCCGTTCGTGATGTACCTCGGCGACAACATGATCATCGGTGGGATCTCCGGGCTGGTCGAGGAGTTCCGCCACACCACCTCCGATGCGCTCATCCTGCTCACCAAGGTCGACAACCCCTCGGCGTTCGGCGTCGCCGAGCTCGGCGCGGACGGCCGGATCATCCGGCTCGTCGAGAAGCCCGCCGACCCGCCGAGCGACCTCGCGCTCGTCGGCGTCTACATGTTCGGTCTCGCGATCCACGAGGCCGTCCGCTCGATCAAGCCCTCAGGACGCGGCGAGCTCGAGATCACCGAAGCGATCCAGTGGCTCGTGGACGGCGGCTACGACGTCGCGCCGCACCTCGTCGAGGGCTACTGGAAGGACACCGGCCGGCTCGACGACATGCTGGAGACCAACCGGCACATCCTCGAGTCAATCGAGCCCGCGATCCACGGCACCGTGGACGAGCACAGCACCATCGTCGGCCGGGTGGTGATCGAGGAGGGTGCGTCCCTGGTGCGCTCGACGGTGCGCGGCCCGGCGATCATCGGACGCGGCACCCGGCTCGTCGACACCTACGTGGGCCCCTTCACCTCGATCTACCACTCGTGCGTCGTCGAACGAACCGAGATCGAGTACTCGATCGTGCTCGAGCGGGCCACCATCCGCGGCATCGGCCGCATCGAGGACTCCCTGATCGGGCGGGACGCCGAGGTCGTACCGTCGAGCGCTCTCCCCAAGGCGCACCGCCTGATGATCGGCGACCACTCCAGGGTCTCGGTCGCGACCAGCTAGCAGCAGAGGGACCCGACTCCCGCCCGGCCTGCCCGCCGCCGGCCGAGCGTCGGCTGGCGGACTGACGGTGGAGGCCCCGGTCCGTTTCTGGTGCTCGGCTACTCGCCGTTTGACTTCTTTCTCGCCGTTTCGGGCAGTATTTCCTGCGAAATTCGCTCCGAAAGGGCGAGAAGAATGCCAAACGGCGAGCAGGCCACCCGGGTGTGCGGGGATTTTGCCCGATAGATCGCGGTCTGGCCGTGTGATGGTGGTGGCGGCGCGGGCTGTGGCTTCACTGCTCGTGCGAGTGGGACTGAGTCGACACCTGGCTGGCCTGGGGTGGGACCAGGTCGACACCAGGCTTGCTGTTCGTGAGGGCGGGACCGCCTCGACACCTGGCTCCCTCGCGGTCGACCCATGAACTCCGACCCCCGGCGCACAGACCTCCAAGGCCCGCGCACCCGCCCTCGACCTCCGAGCCCCGAGGCCTTGGGTCGGTGCGGATCAGCTGGTTCGGTTTGCCCTGGCGGGCGGCGGTCAGCTGGCGGTGGCGTCGGCGGGGGTGCGGTGGCGCAGGGCCGGGATGAGGGTGAGCGCGAGGGCGATGATCCACAACAGTGCCGTCCCGACGACGACGGTGATGGTGACGCCCACGGGGAGTGGGGCCCAGCGGGAGATCGCGGCGACGACGTCCGGGATGCGGGCGGGAGTGAAGGAGACCTGGCGCGGCAGCCAGTAGTAGCTGCACACGGCGAGCAGGGCGAGGGCCTGCATGACGAGCCCGCCGACCAGCATGAGCACCGGCGCCCACCGGGCACGCGCGCCCAACAGCCGGCCGAGCCCGGCGACCGCGACGACCGCGAGGCCGACGATTCCCAGGTACAGGTAGCGGCCCTGGACGGCGATGCCGCGGGTGTAGCGCTCGTACTCGGCCCAGCTCCGCTGCCCGACCATCAGGTACGCGAAGGCAACCGGGGTGAGCAGCACCAGCGGCGCCGCCAGCCGAGCCAGTCGAGCCTGCCAACCGGGTGTCCCGGCGGGTGTCCCGGCGGGGGACGGGGCGCGACGGACGGCAGTGATCACGGCGAGGGCGCACAGCGCGGTCGTGACCACTGTGGCGGCGACGATCGCGACCGGGGAGAGCTGCGGTGGCTCGAACATGCCGAGACCGCCCCAGAACCTGCTGATCATCGTCCGGACGAAGTACCAGAACCAGGTGAGGAACGAGTCGGGGAGCAGGAGAGGCTCGCGGCGCGGCGGGTTCGTCGCCCAGCCGTTCGGCTGGAGGGCGTCGTACAGCAGGTAGTTGCGGACCCACCACCAGCCGCCGATGGCCAGCCCGAGCCCGACGGCGATCGCCGCCGGCAGCACCGGCAGCCGGCCCCGGGGCCCGCCCCGAACCGACTCGGCTCCGGCTTCGGGTTCGGGTTCGGAGCCGGCTGTAGCTGCGGACGTCCGGGCTCGCCGGGTGTGGAGCCAGCCGACGAGGTAGGCGGCGGCGATTGTGAACGGGAGGGCGAAGGCGAACGCCTTGGACAGCATGGCCACGCCGAACCAGACGCCGGCCCACAGCGCGGTCCGCCTGCGCAGGTCGCCGCGTACGACCCCGGCCAGGACCACGGTGAGGGCACCGGTCGCCAGGATGAGGATGCCGTCGTTGTTGAAGGTCGCGCCGACCCTGGTGAACCCGGGTATCGCCAGCGGAAGGGCCGCCGCGGCGGTGGCGAGCGGGCCGCGCAGGCCGAACCGGCGCGCCGCGGCCCAGGCCAACAGGGGCAGCGGGGCCACGATCAGGATGTTGAGCAGCCGCAGGACCAGCACCTGCTGGTCGTAGGCCCAGTTCTCGGAGCCGGGCAGTGCCTCCAGCAGGCCGGCTCCGATCGCGTAGACGAGCGGCGGATGCTGGATCATCTGGTTGGACAGTCGGCCGTCGTCCACCGGGGTCGGCCCGCCGAGCTCGTCGAACGACTGCCGGGCGTCGCGCGGGGTGGGGGCGATCTCCGCGAACGACGGGGAGCCACGCCGCTTGCCGCCGGACTGGAACATGTCCTGGAACCGGCCGCGGTCGAAGTCGTCGGATGTCGCCGCGACCCCGGTGGCGATCATCTTCTCGCCCGGTGCCGGCCAGCCGGCCCCGTGCTGCAGGCCGTAGACCATGTCGACGTGCTGGGCCTCGTCGTAGCCCGCCCAGGTCGTGTACACGAACGAGTAGGTCACGAGCAGGGCCACATGCAGTGCGGTGATGAGCAGGACGATCACCGGAACGCGCCGCGGTCGCCGCGGAGACCGGGCCGCGGACGCCGCCACGCCTGGTGCGGGCACGTCCGACGCGGGCGCGGGCGGTGTCGGTGTCGGGGTCGGGGTCGGGGTCGGTGCGGACGCCACTGGTCCGGCGGACGGGGCCGGTACCGGAATGGCTGGCACCGGAGTGGCCCGTGCGGCTGGCACGTCCGGGCCGGGAGGCGCGTCGAGGTCAGCTGACTCTTCCCTGAAGGCGGTTGTCGCCTCCTCGGTGCCCGCGCCGGCCGGGCCGCCTGACCTGCGGGGCTGATCCTCGCGCAGGTCGGGCTTTTCGGTCATTGGCGTCTCGGGCGTCACCGGGATCAGGGTAGCCGCACCCTTCTCGGGCCGGTCGGTACCGGTCCGGCCGACTGCGCGTGATGGCGACGTCACTGTCGGGGTGTCGCCGGCTGTTCGTATACGTCTGCCAGACTCGCGGGGTGCGCATCCTCGTCACTGGTGCCGGTGGACAGCTCGGTAGCGACCTGTGTCGTCTCCTCGACGCTCAGTCGCAGGTTGACAACCCGCGAGTACGGGCCTGGTGCGGGCTCGCCCGATCCGAGCTCGACCTCGCCGACGCGGCCCAGGTGCGCGCGGTCATCGCCGACCAGGCCCGGCCGGCGAAGATCCAGGGCGGGCTCGTTGTGATCAACACCGCCGCCTGGACGAACGTGGACGGCGCCGAGTCGGACGAGGCGGGCGCGTACGCCGTGAACGCCACCGGCGCGGCCCACCTGGCCGCCGCGTGCGCCCAGGCCGGCGCGGCGCTCGTCCACCTTTCCACCGACTACGTCTTCGACGGTGACGCGACCAAGCCCTACGAGACGGACGACCCGCCGGCGCCGGTGTCGGTGTACGGCCGGACGAAGCTCGCGGGGGAGGAGGCCGTCCTGGCGCTCTGCCCGGAGTCGTACGTCGTGCGGACGGCGTGGGTGTACGGGCGTACCGGCGGCAACTTCGTGAAGACGATCGCCCGGCTGGCCCGGGAGCGCGACGAGCTCGCCGTCGTCGCGGACCAGCACGGCAGCCCGACCTGGTCGGCCGACCTCGCCGCCGGCCTGCTCGACCTGGTCACCGCGCGCCCGGCGCCCGGGGTGTACCACTGCACCGCGTCCGGGGAGACGACCTGGTACGGCTTCGCCCGCGCGATCGTCGCCGCGCTCGGCCAGGACCCGGCGAAGGTCAGGCCGACGACGACGGACGAGTTCCCCCGCCCGGCGCGCCGGCCGGCCTACTCGGTGCTCTCGGCCCGGTCCTGGCTGGACGCCGGCCTGCGGCCGCTGCGCTCCTGGGACGACGGCTTCGCCGCCGCGTTTGCCGAGTTCGGCGCCGAGTTGCGGGGCTGACACGGCCACTGCCACGGCCACGGGCCGCCCGGCCCTCGACCAAGCCGGGCACTCGTCGTCGGTGCCGATCTCGGCTGACGTCCAGCGGGTAGCTTGATGGCTGTGAGCACTCAGACTCCCGACACGGCGGCGCGGCACGGCAGCCGTCCCGTCCTTGTCGCCGTCGCGTGGCCGTATGCCAACGGGGCACCGCATCTCGGGCACATCGCCGGCGCCTACCTGCCCGCGGACATCTTCGCCCGCTACCAGCGCATGGCGGGCAACCGGGTGCTGATGGTCTCGGGGTCCGACGCGCACGGCACCCCGATCACGGTCCGGGCGGACGAGGAGGGCGTCTCCCCGCAGGAGATCGTCGACCGGTACCACCCGGAGTTCCTGCGCATCTGGTCCGAGCTCGGGATCAGCTTCGACCTTTTCACGAGCACCCGGACGGACAACCACAGCGCGGTCGCCCAGGACGTGTTCACCCGCCTGCGCGAGGCCGGTTACATCTACGCCAAGGAGACCTCGCAGTTCTACGACCCCGACGCGGGGCGCTTCCTGCCCGACCGGTACGTCGTCGGCACCTGCCCGCACTGCTCGTATCAGCAGGCGCGCGGCGACCAGTGCGAGAACTGTGGGCGCACCCTCGACCCGGAGCTGCTGATCGACCCGCGCAGCAAGGTGACCGGGGCCGTCCCGGAGATGCGCCAGACGACGCACTTCTTCCTGCGGCTGTCGGGCCTGGCCGACCAGCTTCTCGACTGGTTGCAGACCCGCCAGGGCTGGCGCCGGCACGTCCTGAACTGGTCGGTGCAGTTCGTCAAGGACGGCCTGCACGACCGCGCGATCACCCGGGACCTGGACTGGGGCGTCCCGCTGCCGACCGACGAGCTCGGTCCGGGCAAGCGGCTCTACGTCTGGTTCGAGGCCGTGATCGGCTACCTGTCGGCGAGCAAGGAGTGGGCGGCCGCCACGGGTGATCCGGAGGCGTGGCGGGCCTGGTGGGAGGACCCCGAGGCGGCGGCGTACTACTTCGTCGGCAAGGACAACATCCCCTTCCACACCGTCATCTGGCCGGCGATGCTGATCGGCTACGGCGGCCTGAACCTGCCGACGGACGTCCCGGCGAACCAGTACGTCACCTTCGGCGGGGCGAAGGCGTCGAAGTCGGCGGGCATCGGGCGCGGGGTGCGCGAGTACCTCGACCTGCTCCAGCCGGACGCGCTGCGCTTCGCCCTGGCCTCGGTGCTGCCCGAGCAGAACGACACCGAGATCTCGGACGCGGACATCATCCGCCGGGTGAACGACGAGCTGATCGCCAACTGGGGCAACCTCGTCAACCGGGTCCTCGCCCAGATCAACAAGTTCTTCGACGGCGAGCTGCCGGAGACCGGCGAGCTCGACGGCGTGCACGCGGCGCTGCTCGACTCGGTGGACGCCGGCCTCGTCCGGGTCGGCGAGCTGCTGGGCAAGGTCGAGCAGCGGGCGGCGCTGCGGGCGGCGATGGAGATCTCCGCCGAGGTGAACGCCTACCTCTACCGCGAGGAGCCGTGGAAGACCGTCAAGGTCGACCGGGCGGCCGCGGCGCGCAGCCTTGCGGTCTCCATCCAGGCGATCTCCGGCATCACCACCGCGCTGGCCCCGTTCCTGCCGTTCAGCTCGGCCCGGGTGGCCGAGGTGCTGGGCATCGACCTCGACGGCTGGGAGCGCCGGCCCGTCCCGGCCGGTCGTCGCCTCGCGTGGTCCGGCGGCCTGTTCACCAAGCTGGACGTCGGCGCGCTGGACAAGGCCTCGCTGGACGCCGACGCCTGACCTGGGCGGCCGCCGTGCCGGGGGCGCCGCCGAACGCGTCGGACCGGCCTGGGAGACTGTGGCGCAATGGCGAGCTCATCGGGCCCGCCGCCCGTCCTGGGCACGCCACCCTCCCAGGCCGGGCCGGCGGCGGGGAACCTACCGCTACAGCCCGACCCTGCCCAGCCTGATCGTCACAATTCGCGACCTCATCGTGAGGATCGGTGGCGCGCGGATCGGCGGTCCGCCGCGCCGCGCCGCTGGGGCTTCGTGCGGCGCCATGCCGCCTTCCTGATCCTGCTCACGCTGGCCGTCGGGGCCCGGGCCGCCGTCCTGCTGGCCTACCGGCCCGCGCTCTTCTACTACGGCGACTCGCCCGCCTACCTCGACCAGGCCACCAACCGGCTGTGGGCGGGCGACTGGCGGCCGTCGGGCTACCCGATGTTCCTGCGGGTCATCGGCGCCCCCGACCACCTGACCCGGCTGGTGGTCGTGCAGCACACGGCGGCCCTGCTGGCCGGGGTCGCCCTCTACGCGGCGTCGCGTCAGCTGTTCGAGCGGCACGGTCCCGTCGCGGCGGCCGGCCGCACCGGGGGCTGGCCGGCCGCGGTGGTCGCGGTACCGGCACTGCTGGCCCCCTGGGCGCTCGACCTCGGCCAGTTCGTCCTGGCCGACAGCCTGTTCGGGACGCTCGTCCTCGGCGGGCTCGTGCTGCTGGCCTGGCCCGGGCGGCCGGCCGCGTGGCGCTTCGCCGTCGCCGGGCTGCTGCTCGGCGCCAGCCTCACCGTCCGCACGGTCGGCTACGGCCCGCTCGCGGTGGGCGCGGCCGGTGCCGTCGTCCTGGCTGTCACGCACTGGCGGCGGGCCCACGCGGCGGTCGTGGCGGCGGGGGCCGTGCTCGCGTTCGTCCTGGGAGCGGCCGTCCCGGTCGTCGCGTACTCGGCGTGGAGCGCGGGGCAGGGGAAGGGCTTCACCGTCACCGCGCACTCGGGGTTCTTCCTGTACGGCCGGGTCGCCCCGTTCGCCGACTGCGCCCGCCTGCCCGACGATCCCGACCTGCTGTCGCTGTGCGACCCGCGCCCGGTCGGCGAGCGCGGCTCCCCGGTGACCTACCTCTGGCCGGACGACTCGCCGCTGCGCCAGGGCAACGACCTGGTCCCACCGGGCCGCGAGGAGCTCGCCGGCGAGTTCGCCCGGCGCGTGATCCGCGAGCAGCCCTGGACGATGGTCACCTCGACCGCCCGCTACCTGGCCGGGTACTTCTCGCCCGTCCCGTACGAGAACAGGCTCACGAGCCGCGCCGACACCTGGGAGCTGCCCCGGACGGGCACCAACCGCCTCGTCTCGGACGGCCCGCACGCCGCCGACGGGTACTTCTCCGTCGCGCGGCTGAACGACCCTCCGGCCGAGCTGCTCGCCTTCTATTCCCGGCTGGGCTACGGGCCGATGCCCCTGGTCGGCCTGGGTCTGCTCGCCGGGCTGCTGGCTCAGATCGTCGGGCGGGCGCGCGGGCGCGCCGGCCCCGGTCGGCTGTTCTGGCTGCTCGGGGGAGCAAGCCTGTCCACCCTGCTCCTAAGCTCCCTGACCTCGGCGTTCGATTACCGCTACCTGGGATCGGTCGTCGGCCTGCTCGCCCCGGCCGCGCTGCTCGGCGCGGCCGGGCTGGCGCGGGTGCTTCGACCGCGGCCGGTCGACCGCGGCGGGAGCGTCAACGAGGGAGGTATCGCGTGAAGGTCGCGTTTCTCGGCCTGGGCCGGATGGGCGTCCGGATGGCCCACCACATCCTGGCCGCCGGGCACGAGCTGGCCGTCTGGAACAGGACACCCGGGCGCGCCGGCGAGCTGACGGCCCGCGGCGCCAGCGAGGCGGCCGACCCGGCGGCCGCGGTGCGCGGCGCGGACGCCTGCGTGTTGATGCTGTTCGACCCGGCGTCGGCGGCGGATGTCCTCGCCGCGGTGATCCCCGCCGCGCCGCCCGGCCTGCTTGTGATCAACTGCACCACGGTCGGCCCCGCGGCCGCCCGCGAGCAGGGCAGCGTCGCCCTGGCAGCGGGCCTGCGCTACCTGGACGCGCCGGTGATCGGCACGATCGGGCCGGCCGAGGCGGGCACCCTGCGCGTCCTGGTGGGCGCCGCCGACGCCGATCTCGCCGCGGCCCGCGGGATCCTCGAGACCTTCGGCGACCCGGGGCGCATCGACCATGTCGGGCCGGTCGGTGCCGCCAGCGCGCTCAAGACGGTGTTCAACCTCGGCCTGGCCGAGGCGACGGCCGCCGCCGCCGAGGTGCTCCGCTACGGCACCGAGCTCGGCGTCGGCCGGAGCCTGCTGCTGTCCGAGCTCGCCGCCGGGCCGCTGGGATTCATCGTCGAGTACAAGCGGGCGATGCTGGAGTCGGGCGACTACTCCACGCCGGCCTTCACCGTGGCCGGGCTCGCCAAGGACGTCCGGCTGGCCACCGAGTCGGTCGCGGGACGGCTGCCGATCGCCGAGGCGACCCTGGCCCTCACCGCCGCCGCCACCCGGGCCGGCCACGCCGAGCACGACTTCGCCGCGCTGGCCGCCGCGGATGTGCCCGACCCGGCCTGAGCCCGCCCCACCCGGAGCCGTCCCGGGTGGGCGCCGCTCAGGCTGGTTCCGGTCGAGTCCGGGTGAGCGCCGCTCGGGCTGGTTCCGGGTGGACCCGCGGCGGCGCTGGCTGGTGCTCGGCGTGGCCGGCGCGGGCCTGCTGTTCGGCTCCGTCGGCCTGCTCACCGCGTTCGCGACCGCCCCGTTCGCGGGGGCCGACGAGGCGCAGCACACCGCCTACGCCCTCGAGGTCGCCGACGGCCGGCTGCCGGAGCTGGACACCGCCGTGCGCGCGGCCGTCCCGGGCATGTCCGGGCTGCCGGCCGGCTGCCGGGTGCCCCCCGAGGAGGCGCGGGCCGCGATCGACCTGCGGGAGGTGGCGATCCTGCCCGCCTGCGCCCGACGCCCCGGCGGGCTGAGCAACTTCGACCTCGTCTACACGGCGAACCATCCGCCGCTGTTCTACCTGCTCGAGGCCGTCCCGCTCGGCGGTGGCCGGGCCGCGGGGCATCCGCTGGCCGGCTTCTACGGGGCGCGGCTGCTCAACCTCGCGATCGGGATCGGCGCCCTGGTGGCCACGGCGGCACTGGCCCGGGCCCTGCTGCCCACCCGGCCCGACCTGGCGGTCGCCGCGGCGGCCTTCACCGCTGTGATCGGTGGGTTCGTCGCGGTCGCCGGCCAGGTCTACAACGACGCGCTCGCCGTCACGCTGATCACCGGAGCGACGGTGGCGACGCTCACGCTCGCCCGGCGCGGGCCGTCGGCGCGCACTCTGGTCCTGCTGGCGCTGTTGATCCCGGCGGCCGCGCTGAGCCGGGCCAGCGGCGCGCTGGCCGCCGCGGTTCTCGTGCCGGCGGTCGGCGTCGCGTTCGTGCTGGGCCGCGGCGCGCCGGGCTGGGCCCGCGCCGAGCGGGCCCGCACCCTCCTGCTGGGAGTCGCCGCCGCCGTCGCGACGGCCGCGCTCACCGTGTTGGTCGCCGGATGGTTCTACCTGCGCAACATCAGGCTCTACGGCGATCCGACGGCCACCGGGCTGATCGCCGACATGTTCCCCACCGGAGCGGAACCGCGGTCGGTGCGCGAGGTCCTCACCTCCGGTGACTTCTGGTGGTTCGTCTACCGCGGCTTCTTCGGCCGCCAGGCCCTGCTGACCGGCGCGGCCCGGTGGATGGCCGTCTGCGTCGGCCTGGTCACGGTCGTCGGACTGCTCGCCGCGGCCGTCCGCGCGGCCAGGAACCTCCGGCGCGACAGCGGCCGTGGCCGGTGCGACAGCGGCCGGTGGAGTACCGCGGTGGGCGTGCTGTGCTGGCTTGTCGCGATCGCGCAGGCTGTGGTCGCGGGCACGACGCTGGTCGGTTTCGTCGCGGCCGGGGGCGCTCCCTTCACCCGTTACCTGCTGCCGGCGTTGCCTCTGCTGGCCGTAGCGTTGGCCGGCGCGTGCTCGGCGCTCCCGGCCGCGCGACGCGGTCTGCCGACGTCCGCTCTGGTCACGGCGCTCGGGATCACCGTCGTGGTCATGCTCGGCCGTGAGCTGGCTCGGCGTGATCCGCAGCTCGCCGGGCGGAATGTCCTCGGCCGGCTGCACGACGCGCTCGCGGCGACGGCCGTCGGCCCGGATGGTGCCCTCGTGTTACTGAGCGTCCTGGCTGTGCTGGGCGCGCTCGGAGTAAGCCTGATCGGCCTTTCGATGGCCATGCTGGGCGCCGCGGAATCTCGAAAGAGGACGAAGCGTCCGGTCCGGGTCAGTGCTGATCGGCAGCCGGAGGGTGCTCGACCGCTGGAGGACTCCGATCCGGTTCCGCAGGTAGCCGATTACCCGAGGTAGCGAACACCGCGTTTTCTGATGCTCGGCTCCTCGCCGTTTGGTTTCTTTCTCGCCGTTTGAGGCAGCATTCCCGGCGAAATTCGCTCCGAAAGGGCGAGAAAGGCACCAAACGGCGAGCAGGCCACCCCGGCGCACGGGGGCGTCACCCCGGCGCGTCGGGGTGACGGGGGTACCGGGGTGGCGGGGGACTCAGCCGGCGACGCGGCGGTAGACGGCGGCGGTCAGCTCGGCGGTGCGCCGCCAGGTGAACGCGCGGGCGTGCTCGCGGCCGGTGGCGGCCTGGGCGGTGTCGGTCGGTTCGGTGAGCGCGGCGCCGAGGGCTCCGGCGAGGTCGTCGGCGAAGACGTCCCACCGGCCGGGGGTGACCAGGCGGACACCGGCGGCGGCGCCGACCACCTCGCGCACCGCGGGGATGTCGGCGGCCACGACCCGGGTACCGGCGGCCAGCGCCTCCAGCGGCGGTAGCCCGAAGCCCTCGTAGCGGGACGGGAAGCACAGCGCGGCCGCGCCGGCGACCACGGAGCGCAGCTCGGCGTCGTCGAGGTAGCCGACGGTGACGACGGCGTCCGCGGGCAGGCCCGAGGTGTCGAGCGTCGGGCCCCAGCCGGGCGGGCCGACGAGCGCCAGCGGCGGGGTGTCGGGCGCGTCGGCGCGCAGCCGGCGCAGCGCCTCCAGCAGCACCGGCAGGTTTTTGCGCGGCTCCGCCGACCCGACGAACAGCAGGTACCGCTCGGGCAGCCCGCGCGCGGCGAGCCAGCCGCGGGCCGGGGGAGCGGCGTCGAACCAGGCGGCGTCGACGCCGAGCGGGGTCGGGGTGACCATGTCCGGGTCGAGCCGGTAGGCGGCGATCACCTCGTCGGCGACGGCGCGGCTGGGGGTGAGCACCGCGGCGGCGCGGCGCAGCCCGCGCGGCACCAGCGTCGCGTAGCGCGCGGAGGCAGCCGACACCGTGTCCGGGGTGCGCAGGTACGACAGGTCGTGCACGGTCAGCACACCGCGCGCCGATGACAGCGGGCCGAGGACGAAGTTCGTCCCGTGCACGATGTCCGCCCGCCCGGTGAGCCACTCGGTGGGCGGGCGCTCCGAGCGTGTCCAGGCGTCCTGTAGCAGCCGCGCTGGGACGCGGCGCGCCGCCGGGCGGACCCCGGCGGGCAGGGCGGCGTCGAGCCCCGCCCCGCCGCGCCAGGTGAAGGCGGTGGCCGCCACGTCGAGATCCGCCCCGGGCAGCTCGACGAGGCCGGCCAGCAGCGCCGCCGTGTATCGGCCGACGCCGGTGCGCGGCCCGAGCAGCGGGGTTCCGTCGAGGACGACGCGCAGCTTCGGCACCGTGGTCAGGAGTCCGTGCTCAGGAGTGAGTCCGTGCTCAGGAGGGGGTCCACGGTCAGGAGTAGAGCCGGCGCTGCTCGGCGATGCCGTGCCAGCGTTCGGCGAACGCGGCGTCGGAGAACTGCTGGGCCCGCTGCACGGAGGCGGCGGCCAGCCGGGAGCGCAGCCCGTCCTCGGCGGCGAGCCGGCGGGTGAACGAGGCGACCTGCTCCGGGCCGGTCCAGCGGTAGCCGTCCACCCCGTGCCGGACGATCTCGCGCTGCCCGGCGCGGTCGATGACCACGGGCACGCAGCCGCCGGCCATCGCCTCGACGGTCGTCATCCCGAAGTGCTCCGCCGTCCAGGGACGTTTGCGGTCGTCCTCGCCGTAGCCGGTCGCGGACCAGAAGACCGAGCTGGTCGACAGCAGCCGCTCCACCTCGGCGCGCGGGGCGTTCGGCAGGACCTCGACGGGCACCCCCGCCCCGGCGGCGCGGACCTGTTCGACGTACGGCTTCTGCGAGTCCTCGCATCCGCCGACGACGTACATCCGCCAGTCGGGCAGCGCACCGGAGCGGTACAGCTCGGCGAACCACTGCACCATCTCGAGCTGCCGCTTGGCATGGCCGAGGCCGGGGGCGAAGAACCGGCCGACGGTGATGACGGCCTTCTCGCGCTCCGGCGCCGGGGTGAGCCGGTCGACCTGGATCGGCGGGAACAGCACGTCGGAGTCCCGCCGCCACATCCGCCGGATCCAGCCCCGGGTGTACTCGGAGTTGGCCATCACGGTGTCGTAGCCCTCGAGGTAGCCGAGGTCGGCCGGGTCGCGCAGCAGCCAGGGGAAACGCAGTGCCATCCGCTCCAGCGGCCCCTCGTCGGCGTCGGTGACCCGCGGCCGGCTGACGGCCACACCGAGCTCGCGGACGTCCGCCGGCCCGGGGGAGAAGACGTCGCTGACGAAGGTGAGCTCCGTCCCGGCGGTCGACGACGGCAGGGTTACCTCGAACGGCGCGAACGCCTGGTCGATCTGGAGCTTGGCGAGGACGGTGCCGTCCGCGTCGACGACCCGCAGCCGCACGGCCCCGCTCGCCCCGGGACGCCCGATGTCCGCGCGCAGGGTGCGCCCGCCGCCCGGGTTGACGGCCAGGATGCCCTCGCCGTTCGTCCACGTCCACTGCCGGCGCCGGCCGCCCTCGGGCGGGTACCAGCCCTGCCCGAAGCTGACGGCCGGGCTCACCCCGCGCAGCAGCGGGCCGGCGGTGCGCACCGCGGCCTTGCGCCAGGCGGCCATGTCGTGGTCGAACGGCGTCGGGAAGAAGCACAGGTAGGCCGACCGCGGCGAGCGCGGGGCGAGCCGGCTCATGTACGAGCCGTTCACGAACAGGTGGTACGACTCGGACAGCGCGGCGATCGCGTCCTCGCCACGGTCCGGCAGCCGCCGGTACCGGCAGCCGGAGAGATCCAGGCCCAGGTGGCTGCCGAGCGCGTCGAGGTCGACGTCGGAATGCCCGATCAGGTCGACGTCGAGCCCGTCCGCGGCCAGCACCTGCGCGATCATGCCGTTGTGGCGCTCGCCGCCGCCCATCGAGTGCCAGAAGCGGTTGTAGACCGCCGCCCGCAGCCCGGGCGCGACCGGCGGGCCAGGTGCCACCGGCTCCACGGTCGTCGCCGGATCGGTCGCCGGCTGGTCAGTCGCCGGCTGGTCGGTTGCCGCGGGCTCCCCGGAGCCGGGCGTGGTCATCGCTCCACCAGCCAGCTCTGCAGGCTGACCCGGCGTTCGGTGGCGGTCGCGCCGATCTCCCGGCGGCGGCGCAGCATCGCCGGCAGCAGCCGCAGGTAGGAGGCGAAGACCCGAACCCGCAGCACGGTGGGCCGCACCGCCGGGCGGCTGCGCGAGCGCAGTGCCTGTCGCCATGTCCGCACGGCGATCGACGCGGTGGTCAGCGGGTAGCGCGTGACCGCCGAGACGGCCGTGCGCACGGTCGCGTCCTTGGTCAGCATCAGCAGCCGGTTGCGGTCGGTGTGGAACACGAACAGCGGGGACCACTCGACGCTCGACGCCGAGTGGACGTGCCGCAGCACCGCGCCCGGGACGTAGCGGATCTGGTACCCGCGGGCCCGGATGCGCCAGGAGAGGTCGGTGTCCTCGTAGTAGAGGAAGAAGTCGTCGTCGAACCAGCCGAGCGCCTGGCCGAGCTCGGTCCGCATCGCCATGCCGTTGCCGCAGGCGGTGAAGACCTCCTCGGGGTTGTCGAACTGGCCGGTGTCGATCTGCTGGTAGCCGCGGTCGGCGCCGTAGCCGTCGGTGAGCACGATCCCGCCGACGTTGTTGATCACATCGACGCGCGGGGCGCCCTCGTCCACGGTGAACGACACGGTGGACGGCTCGGTGCCCACCGGCAGCGTGCGCGTCGCGGTGGTGTCACCGGCGCCAGCCCAGCCCAGGGTGACCTGCTTGGCGGTGTCCGCAGCCCAGGCGAGGCCGATGGTGACCGGGCCGCCCTCGGGCACCGGCACGCACAGCTCACCCTCGCCGCGGGTCCAGAAGAACGGCGCGTCCGCCGGGCCCTCGGCGCCGAAGGTGAGCTTCTCCCACAGCACCTCACGCAGCGCCTCGCGGCCGTTCACCGTCACCGAGCTCACCCGGACGCCCAGCTCGCGCGGGTCGTGCGGCCCCGGCGAGAAGGTGGGCGTCGACAGGGTCAGCCGCAGGAAGCGGGGGAGGAACACGACCTTGCCGGTGACGGCGCCGAGCCGGTTGCCGCCCGGCTCGGCGAACGGGGCCAGCAGCCGGGCCAGCCAGTCCGGCTCGGGGATCGCGTCGTTGTTCAGCAGTACCGCGTACGGGGTCGTGACACCCCGCAGGGCGAGGTTGTTGCCGCCGGCGAAGCCGAGGTTGCGGTCCGAGGGGACGAGCTTCGCCCACGGGTAGCGCTGTGCCAGCACCTCGCGCGAGTTGTCGGCCGAGGCGTTGTCGACCACGTGCGTCTCGAAGGTGAACGGCGCGTCCTGCTTGGCGACGGCGTCCAGGCAGGGCGGGAGCAGGTGGGCACCGTTCCAGTTCACGATGACGATCGTGGCGAGCGGCTCGGGTGCCGCCTGGCCCGTCATGGCCACGTTCATGGCCATGGTGGTCATCGCCCCGTTGCTCGTCGCCCGGTCCGTCATCGGCGCAGCCTCGCCTCGTAGTCGACCTTGAGCAGCCCGGCGACCTGCGGGCCGCTGACCCCGAACAGCTCCTCGAAGCGCCGTACCGTCACCGGCTGGCCGGTGGCCGCGTCCGACACCCGGACGTTGATCGCGAACGCCCCCAGCAGCTCGGGCAGCCGGGGGACGACGAAGTCCACCACGGCGGTCCCCGGGCCGGGACTGACCCCGCCCGGCGGGGTCTCCATCATCCAGATCGGTATCTCGCCCTGCCCCATGATCTCCACGTGCAGGTAGACGTACTGCGGCGCGCTGTCGGTGAGGTCGAGCTCGACGCTGACCGTGAGCTGCTCACCCGGGTCGTACTGCACCTCGGTCGGCCCGCCCGGGTTGCGGCTGAACGCCACCGCCGTCGGCTTCACCGGCGCCAGGTCGAAGGGGATCGGACTGTCCGCGGGCAGGCTGCCCAGCCGCTGGCGCAGCAGCTTCGTCCCGACGACCGGCTGCCCGTCGAAGATCAGGCCGCCGGACTCCAGCACCAGGATCCGGTCGCACATGTTCTCGATCAGGTCGAGGGAGTGGGTGACGAACAGGATCGTCCGGCCCTCGTCGCGGAACTGGGCGATCTTGGCCAGGCACTTGCGCTGGAACGCCTCGTCGCCGACGGCGAGCACCTCGTCGACGAGCAGGACGTCCGGGTCGACGTGCACGGCCACGGCGAAGCCGAGGCGCACGTACTGGCCGGACGAGTAGTGCTTCACCTCGTCGTCGATCTTGTGGCGCAGCTCGGAGAAGTCGACGATCGAGTCGAAGAGCCGGTCGATCTCGCGCTTGGACAGGCCGAGCAGGGACGCGTTGAGGTAGACGTTGTCCCGGCCGGAGAGCTCGCCGTTGAACCCCGCGCCCAGCTCCAGCAGGGACGCGATCCGACCACTGACGGACACGCTGCCGTGGGTCGGGCGCAGGATGCCGGCGAGTACCTTGAGCAGCGTCGACTTGCCCGAGCCGTTCGCCCCGGCGAGTCCCACCGTCTGCCCGCGGCCGATCTCGACGTCGATGTCGCGCAGCGCCCAGAAATCCTCGCCGCTCGTCGTGTCCCGCCGGACGAAGCGTTCCTTCAGGCTGGTGGCGCGCTTGTGGTAGGCGACGAACTTCTTGCCGACGCCGGCGGCGCGGATGACCACCGGCGCGCCCGGCGCCGGTGGTGCCGACGGCGCGACGGCGGCCGGCTGCGCGGGCTGCATCGGGGGCGGGGCGAGCGGTTGCGACGGCACTAGAGGTCCTCGGCGAAGTCGGCCTGCAGCCGCCGGAACACTCGCAGCCCCAGCCACAGCACGGCCAGCGAGATGAGCCCGGCGATCGCCAGGTGTTCGAGGTAGTAGCGGTACCCCAGATCGGCAAGGATCGGCGCCGAGCCGGTCGAGTTCCCCTCGGGCGGATCGTAGATCGCCCGCTGGAAGGTGGTCACGACGACCGCCATCGGATTGAGCATGTACACCCACGTCCACTCGTTCAGCCTGTTCTCGATCAGGCCGAACGCGTAGACCATCGGGTTGATCCAGAACCAGGCGAGCAGGGCGACGTCCAGCAGGTGCTGGGTGTCGCGGTAACGGACGTTGAGCGCGGACACCAGCACCGACAGCGCCACGGTGAACAGCAGAGCCACCGCGCCGGCCGGGATCAGCAGCAGTAGCTCCGGCCCGAGCAGGCTGTAGCCGAACCCCAGCATGACGACGAAGAGCACCGCGAGCTGGAGCGCGAAGTGCACCGCGGAGAAGCCGACCGCCGACAGCGGCAGCACCAGCAGCGGGAAGCGCACCTTTTTCACCAGGTTGGCATTGCCCACCACGGCGCCGCAGGCGGCCGAGACACTGCCTGAGAACGCGTTCCAGACCAGCAGTCCCGACATCAGATAGAAGCCGAAGTTGTCGATCCCACTTTTCAGAACGACCTGGAAGACGAAGGTGTAGACGGCCAGGAGGAGCAGCGGATTCGCCAGTGACCAGGCGAAACCGAGCGACGACCCCTTGTACTTGACCTTCAGGTCCTTGCGGATCAGGTTTCGCAGCAGCTCCCAGCGGACCCGGGTCTGCGCACGGCTGCGATGGTCGACGTGACGCGCACCGGACCCGCGCGGACGGTTCGCCGGAGCGCCGCGCGTCGGCTCCGGTTTCGGGAGCGTGGACAGATCAGCCACCCTCGACATGGCCTGCTTCTCCCCGCGTCGGGCGTGCATCTCGGACCCGCACCGTGCTCGGCCCCTCCTCCGCCCAGCGCAACCGTCACCGGTTGGCCTCGAGTGTCGTCAACTCGGGTTCGTGACGATGGCCGTAGACCGTACCGCGCACCCGCCCGAGAGGTGATGCCCCCAGTCCGGTGACTGCCACCTCCAGGGTGGTTCATAGTATCGACCCGTCTATCTGGCTCCGGCCGGCAGCCGCCACGACCCGAACACCGCGTCTCGTACCCGAGCCGCATGTTCCCGCCGGGCGCCTGGCCGGCCCAGAAGAGGTGACCGGGGACCCGGTCGCCTGGAGGGGGCGGGCAGTGTTCACCGACGTCCGACTTCGCGAGGTCTGGTCGCATCTGGAGTCGGGCGGTGCGCAGGCCCTGACTCTGGACGTATTCGACACTCTGCTCTGGCGCATGGTGCCCGAGCCGGTTCACGCGTTCATCACCCTGGGGCACCGGCTGGCCGACCTCGGCCAGCTGCCGTCCGGCGTCACGCCGGGCGAGTTCGCCCGGCTGCGGGTCTTCGCCGAGCACAAGGCCAGGCTGCACTCGCACGAGGTGCGCGGCACCCACGAGGTGCGCCTGGACGAGATCTGGCAGGTTCTCGTCCCCGCCCTGCCCGGCGCGGGCAGCATCGGCGACCTGATGGACGTCGAGCTCGCCGTCGAGCGGGACCTGTGCCGCGCCGACCTGGCCGTGGTGGAGCTCGCCGAGCTCGCCATGACCAAGCTCGGCCTGCCGGTCTACCTGCTCTCCGACACATACTTCTCGGCCGCCCAGCTCGAGCGGCTGCTCAGCCGCCCGGAGCTCGCCGGGGTGCCGTTCACCCAGATCTTCACCTCCTCCGACTCGGGGATCAGTAAGAGCGACGGGCTGTTCCGGCACATGCTGGCGGCCTCGAACCTGCAGCCCTCGCGGGTCGTCCACCTCGGCGACCACCCGGTCGCGGACGTGGAGAGCGCCCGCGAGCACGGGCTGGTCGCCATCCACTACCCGAAGTACTCGGGTTCGCTGAAGGCGACGATCGAGCTGGAGGGCCTGCTCACCGGCCCCGGGGACGACACCCCCCTCGACGCCGCCAACGGCGACTACGGCATGACCGCGCTGCGGGCCCGCTCGCTGCACCGGGCGGACGCCGCCGCCGTCCCGCCGGGGCTGCGGCGCTACTGGGAGTCCGGGGCGACGGTGTTCGGTCCGGTCTTCACCGGGTTCGCCGACTGGGCGGTGGAACGCACCGGAGACCACGGCGCCGACCACATCTACTGCCTGATGCGGGAGGGTGACTTCCTCTCCCGGCTGATCGCCGACCCGGGCGCCGACGCCGGGGTGACCACCTCGACGCTGTGGGCGTCCCGGCAGGTCTGCGCGCTGGCCAACGTGTTCGAGGGCAGCCCCGAGGAGCTGCGCGGGTTCCTCGTCCGCCGGCACGCGCCCAGCGTCGGCCAGCTGCTGCGCCAGCTCGGGGTGGCCATCGACAACGTCGCCGGCATCTCCTCGCTCACCGACCGCCGGCTCGACGTCCCCGGCCTGCTCGACGACACCCTTGAGGCGCTGTGCTCCGACGAGCGCATCCGCAGCGAGATCGTGCTGACCGCCGGCCGGCTGCGTGACCGCTACGTCCAGTACCTCGACACCCAGCTGCCAGACTCGGGCCGCATCGTGCTGGTCGACCTGGGCTGGGGCGGCACCATCCAGGCGCTGCTCGCCCGGCTGCTCGCCTCCACCGGGCGCGAGTTCGACGTCGTCGGCCTGTACATGGCGACGAACGCCGCCGCCGGCACGCACCGCCTCGCCGGCCTGCAGATCGAGGGTTACGCGGCCTCCGGCGGGCAGCCCGAGCTGATGGCCAACCAGCTCATGCGCAGCCCCGAGGTGCTCGAACAGCTCTGTATGCCCGACATCGGCTCGCTGGTCTCCTTCGACGACGACGGCCGGCCCGTCCTGAGCATCGACCGGACGTCGCGGACCCAGGTCGCCCAGCGGACCGCCGTCCAGGACGGCATCCTCGCCTTCCAGCGGGAATGGCTGCGCTACCGGCGCTCGGAGACGGCGATGCCGTCGCTGTCCGAGCCCGGGGCCCGGCACGCGTCGCTGCGGACGCTGACCCGGTTCGTCTCCCGTCCCACCGCGGCCGAGGCGTCGGCGTTCGGGGCCTGGGCGCACGACGACAACTTCGGCTCCGACTCCACCGAGGGCCTGCTCCCGCCCGAGCTGGTCCGCCGGATGCCCTACCTGACCCCCGCGGACGTCGAGAAGATCACGATGCGGGAGCTGTACTGGCCCGCGGGCGTGGCCGGGGTCGCGAACCGGTCGCTCGCGGTGATCAGCGGCCTGGCGGCCGCGGCCGGGGTGCCCGCCGAGGAGGTCTCCCCGGAGGCCGCGGCCGGCCCCGTCGAGGTGTACGTCGACACCGGCACCGACTTCGTCCACGGGCAGAAGGAGACCGCGGTCACCCGTTCCGGCCGGGACGGGATGTCGATCGTGCGCCTGCGCATCGACGGGGTCGGCGTCCGGCGGGTGCGCATCGACCCGGCCGGCCGTCGCGGCCTGCTCCGTCTCGACTGGCTGACGATCTCGTTCCACCTGCACAACGCCGTCGAGCCGTACAAGGTGACCGTCACGTCGCTGGACGACCTCGCCGGCCAGCAGATCGCGCTGGTCGGGGTCCGCCTGCTGCAGGCCAACCTGCTGGAGATCGTCGGCGACGATCCCCAGATCATCTACACGATCGATTTCACCTCCCAGCCCACGCTGGGCGGAACGTACGCGATCGAGGTCGAGATGGCTTTCGGCTGGTTGGGGATCCGGGCCGACCCGCTTCAGGTGCGCACGGCCGGTGTCGCCCGCACCGGCCTGCCTGTCCGCGCCGCCCGCAAGATCCGTCGCGAGCTGGGCGGCCTGCGATGACGTCCGAGCCCGGCGGCCCGGAGGACACCGACGGGACCGGCCGGGACCGTGCGGACAGCCGGGACCGTGCGGCCCTGGGGCGGGATGCCGGGAGGCAGCCGGCCCAGGGCCAGGACGACCCCGCCGGCCAGCCGGGCGGGGTCGACGCGGCCGGCCGCTGGTTCCGCCCGTCGACAGACCAGACGGTGGCCTGGCCGGGCCGCTCGTCCGAACGCGGTGCCTCCGGCCCGGGGCAGTCCCCGCCGCGGAGCGCGGTGCCGCCCGCGAGTGCCGCGCCGCCGCCGACCGTGGTGCCGCCGCCGACCGTGGTGCCGCCGGCGGCGCTGCCGCGGACCCCGGCCAAGCAGCGTCCGTCCGTGCGGCCCTCGGCGACGCCGCCACCGACCGCGCTGCCCCCGTCCTCGCTCTTCACGCCGCGCTCGGTGCCGCCCCCCGAGGCGGCCCCGGCCTCGGCGCCCGGCGAGCGGCCGACCGGACCTGTGTCGTCGCGGCCGTCCGGACCATCGGGCACCGCTGGACCACCGGTAGCCGCCGGGCCGCCGGTAGCCGCCGGGCCGCCGGTAGCCGCCGGGCCGCCGGTAGCCGCCGGGCCGCCGGTAGCCGCCGGGCCGCCGGTAGCCGCCGGGCTGCCGGTCACCCCCGGGCCGCCGGCAACCGCCGCGGAACGACCTGGGCCGCCGGGGAGCCCGACCGCTCCCGTCTCGTCCGGCTACGTCGTCTCTCCGGGGAGCTCCGCGACGTTCGACGTGCTCGCGGGTGGGTCGGATCCACTGGCTGGAGGAAGGCGTGGCAGTGCCGGGACCGCGCCACGTCGTTCCGCCGCGAGCGGTGGCGGTGTGCCGGGGCCGGGTTCAGGTGGCGCCTCGCCGGGCGGCCCCGAACTCCGGGCACCGGGCGGCGGCACCCGCGGTGAGGCCGCGTCGAGTGACGTGACGCCGGAAGACGCAGCCCCGGAAGACGCAGCCCCGAGTGGCACCGCCCCAGGCGGCACCGCCCCGGGTGGCGAGGCGCCAGCCGGCAGCGAGTCGGGTGATGCCGGGGCAGGCGGGGCAGGCGGGGCAGGCGGGCGCGCACCCGCCGCCGCGGGGACGGATGTCGAGGTGCGCGACAGCTTCGCCGAGCTCGCGGCTGTCACCTACGACGGCGGCGACCACGCCCCCGAGATCACCGAGATCACCGAGAAGACACTCGCCCCCCTGCTGCTGCACTCACTGTCGGACCTGCGCGAGATGTGGGTTCCGCTGCTGGAGGCATCCGGCGCGCGCAGCATCGCCGAGATCGGCTCGGAGAGCGGCGTGACGACGTCCCTGCTCGTCGACCTGCTGCGGCGGGGCGGCGGCGGGCGGCTGCTGGTCATCGACCCCGAACCGGGCGTCGCGCCGTCCTCCGGCGGTGGTCTCGACGTCGAGGTCATCCGTGGCTACAGCCCCGAGGCGCTCGACGGCCACGCCCCGACCGACGCCTATCTGATCGACGGAGACCACAACTACGCCACGGTCCGCGGCGAGCTCGGGATGATCGAGACCGCCGTGCGTGACTTCGGCCGCTCCTACTTCCCGCTGGTGATCCTGCACGACGTCGGATGGCCCGCCGGCCGCCGGGACCAGTACTACGCCCCCGACCGCATCCCGGAGTCGGTGCGCCAGCCCAACTCGTGGGACGTCGGCGTGGAGATCGACAGGACGGACGCCGTCCCCGGCCGGGGCTTCCGCGGCATGGGCGCGTTCTCCTGGGCCCTGGCCGAGGGCGGCCCCCGCAACGGTGTGCGCACCGCCGTCGAGGACTTCGTCGCCGAGCATCCCGACCTGCGCTTCTTCACCATCGCGCCGATCTTCGGCCTCGGTGTGATCCTCGACCGCCGTGCCCCCTGGGCCCGCCGCGCCGCCGACCTGCTCGCCCCCTGGGTCGCCAACACCCTGCTGGCCCGGATGGAGCGCAACCGCGTTGACCTGTACCTGCGTGTCCTCGCGCTGCAGGACGACGCGGTCGGCGCTGCCCGCGCCCGGCAGCGGGAATGGGCCCGGATCGACGCCGAGCGCAGCGAAGCCGCCGCCCGTGACCTGCAGCGGCTGAACCGGATCAGCGAGCTCGAGCAGGAGCTGGCCGCCGCGCGCAAGGTCCCCCGCCCGCCGTGGGCGCCAGCATCCCCGGACGAGCCGAAGCTGGTCACCGCGGCCCGGATCGCCAACGCCGCGCTGCGGTCCCGCCTCGGTGGCGGGTCCAGTGGCTCAGGAGGATCCGGCGCGCCGTCCGCCGCGAGCTCCCCCGCCAGCCGCGTCGGCGGTGCCGTCGTCGCCCGGCTCGGCTCCGGCCTGACCCGCCTCGCCGACCACGGATCCGGCAACAACCGCCCCGCGGCCGGGCGCACCGGCCCGGCCGGATCTGCCGGATCTGCCGACGCCGAGCACTAGGCTTCCGAACCGTGGCGGTTGGGTGATAGCCAGGACTCACTGAGCCGCCACGCATTGGTGGAGAGCGCTGCCTTGCCGGTGGCGGGCCGCCCGACAGCACCGGTCGGTCCGGCGCTAGCAGACCGGCTGGTAGGGGACGTCCATGATGTCGCGTTGCCACTCGGCCTCGGTGATCTGGCGGGACGGGTCCGCGCAGGCGCGCGCGACCAGCCCGGCGTCGTCGATCCGGGAGATCCGGGCCGTGTGGTCGTCGCTGACGGACACGATGGACGTTCCGTCCGGAGTGAATTCGACGGCCTGGACCCAGTCGCCGTGGCCGGAGACCCGGCCGGCCGGTGCGGGCTGGCCCGGCGCGGTCAGGTCCCACAGATGGACGCTGGTATCCCAGCCGGCGGTGGCCAGGGTCCGGCCGTCCGGGCTGTAGGCGACGTCGAAGACCCACTTCTCGTCCGCGCGGAACGAGGCGGTCGCGCCCGGCCTGGTCGGGTCGGTGATGTCCCAGATCTTGACCAGGCCGTCGTAGGCACCGGTGGCCAGACGCCGCCCGTCGGGGCTGAAGGCCACTGTCCAGACGAAGTCCGTGTGCGTGGTGATGGCGGCCAGCGGGCGGGGCTGGCGCGGGTTGGCGATGTCCCACAGGCGGGCTGTGTGGTCCGCGCTCGCGGTGGCGAGGAGCTTGCCGTCCGGGCTGAAGGCGACCTCGTTGACCCAGCTGGTGTGCCGGTCGAGCACGGCGAGCTCGTGGGGCTGGCGCGGGTCGGTGATGTCCCACAACCGGGCGGTGTTGTCGTAGCCCGAGGTGGCCAGCATCCTCCCGTCGGGGGAGAAGGCGGCGTCGAGAACGTACCCGTTGTGCGCCAGCATGGGCGAGAGCTGCTTCGGCCGGGTCCGGTCGCTGATGTCCCACAGGCGCGCGGAGCGGTCGTAGCCGACGGTCGCGAGCAGCTTCCCGTCGGGGCTGAACGCCGCGTCGAGCACCCAGGCGCCGTGCGCGTCGATGGTCGACAGCTGCCGGGGACGCGTCCGGTCGGAGACGTCCCACAACCGGGCCACGTTGTCGGCGCCCGAGGTGGCGATGGTCCGCCCATCCGGGCTGATGCCCAGGCCGAGCACGGAGCCGGTGTGCCCGGTCAGTGCGGTCGCGGTGGCGGCCGAATAGGACGTCCGCAGGCTGGCGCGGGCCTGCGGCACCGGGCTGATCCGGAACGCCGCGAGGCTCAGCCGCGCCGCGCGGCCGGCGTCGGAGTCGCGCACCGCCTCGGCGGTCGAGGCCACCCGCCGCGCCACGTCGGCCTGCGTCTCCTCCTTGCCGGCGCCGGTGCTGAAGGCGAGCGGGATGAGCGCGGCGATCAGCAGCAGCGCGATCACCGGCGCGGCGAACAGCGCGAACCGGCGCCGCGAGGTCGCCGCGAGGAACCGGGTGGCCCGGGGGCCGTGCCCGCCGCCCGGCGCCGGCTGGCGGGGGCCGCCGGCCTGGTCGTGCTCGGGCGCCGGCTGCGCGGGGACATCGGCGAGCGAGCGTGTCTCGTACCCCGCCGTCCCGCCGCCGGCGGCCGCGCCGGTCTTTCCCGCGCCGCCCGCACCGGCGCCCGTGCCAGCACCCGTGCCGGCCACGCCGCCGCCGGCGCCCGTTCCGGCCGCACCAGCGCCGTGGCCGGCACCGGTCGACTGGCGCGGCAGCGCGGCGCCGCCAGCCTGGCCTGACGGCGCGGCGCCGGCGGGAGCGCCGTCCAACGGCGGTGCCCCGGAGTCGGCCCGAGGGTCCGTGCCCGGGGTGATGACGGGGGGCGAACCGGTCTTGATGACCCGCGTGACGTCGGGGTCGGGATGGGTCGCCGGCCCCATGCCGACCAGCCGGAGGAACAGCTCCTGCGCGGACGGCCGCTCGGCCGGGTCCTTGCGCATGGCGTGCTCGACGATCGGCCGCAGTGCGGGGTCGAGGCCGTCCAGCAGCGGTTCCCGGTGGACGACCCGGTAGAGCTGGACCGGCGTCGGCCCGTCCCCGAACGGATAGGAGCCGGTGCCGGCATAAGTGACGAGCCCGCCCCAGGCGAAGATGTCGGCCGCGGCGGTCACCGCCAGGCCGTTGGCCTGCTCGGGTGCCATGAACGCCGGCGTCCCGATGCGCTGGATCTCCTGGCTGAGCATGGTCTGGGCGTCGAGGGCGCGGGCGATACCGAAGTCGATCACCCGCGGGCCGAGGGTCGAAAGCAGCACGTTGGACGGTTTGAGGTCACGGTGCACCAGCCCGGCACCGTGGATGGCCGTCAGCGCGGCGGCGACGCTGACCGCGACGCGCTCCAGGTCGGCCGAGCGCAACGGGCCCTCGACGGCCACGGCCTGCGCCAGCGTGAGACCGTCGACGTACTCGGTGACCAGGTACGGCTGCCCGTCGGGCGGGTCGACGACGTCGAGCACCTCGGCCGTGCAGAAGCGGGCGACCCGGCGCGCGACGTCCGCCTCCCGCCGGAACCTGGCCCGGAACTCGGGGACGCGGGCCAGGTCGGCCCGGATCACCTTGACGGCCACGAG
Source organism: Frankia sp. Hr75.2 (assembly GCF_949319125.1). Lineage (NCBI taxonomy): Bacteria > Bacillati > Actinomycetota > Actinomycetes > Frankiales > Frankiaceae > Frankia > Frankia sp. Hr75.2. The sequence continues at coordinate 327,579 of NZ_CASGGV010000111.1, forward strand.
CCGGTCGTCCGGGCTGCGCCCGAGGTAGACCGTTCCCATGCCGCCCTCGCCGAGACGTCCGAGCAGCCGGTAAAGCCCAAGTTGTTCGGGGTCGTCCGAACCGAGTGGCAGCGCGATGTTCGACGCGGCGGTGGTCGAGGGCCCGGTGGGATCCGGAGGCGGCGCGGTCTCCCAGTCCCGCTTTCGGCGCACGGCTCCCCCCGAACCGAGATGGCTGACACCGCAGAGCCTACGCGTGCGCTCCACAGCCTGGATTCAGTGTGACGGCACCGGGCTCGTCATGCTCGGCGGGTCGCCTTTTGCCGTGGAACGCGTCGTCGAGGTACTCGCCGCCTGGGAACGCCCCGACTCAGGAGACCCGGTGTCAACAGGTGTGGTGTCCATAGGGTCGGAGTCCACAGGTGCCGAGTCCATTCGCGCGGATTCGGTTGGTCCGGCCTCGGAATGCGCCGATCCCGAGTTCACCGGTGCCGAACCGGTTGATCCCGACGGCGCCGGTTCCTGATCCGACGGATCGGGACGCGCCCAGACCGAGCTTTCCGGCTCCGAATCCACAGGTTCGAGAACCGCCGGCCCCGAATCGACGAGATCCAGGCCCAGGGGCGCGGAGCCGGCCGGGTCCGGGTCGGCCTCCGGCCCGGAGCGGAACGCGATCCACACGCAGCTCACCAGCACTGCCAGCGCGAACGCGGCGCCGATCCACATCGTGGTGACGGCGGCGGCCGGCGGCCAGGGGGACCAGGCCGTCATCGCGTCCCAGGCGTCGGCGAGATCGCCACCAGGGGGCTTCCAGAAGTACGGCAGAACGGTTTTGATCGACCACCACTGGGCCGCCGCGGCGGCCGCGAAGAAAAGGGCGGGAAAGAGCCGGGAGGCCCGCCGGCCGAATGCCAGAACACCCATTCCCACGCCGATCGCCAGCGAAGGTAGGCCCGCGTACAGATAGCGCCCCGAGATCCCGCTGACGTGGTGATGGTCGGCGAACGCCAGCGCCGACTGCAGGGTCATCAGCCCGAACAGGCCGATTGTCGGCCACAGCAGGAACAGTAGATTCACCCGCGTCCGGCTGTTGCGTCCCCGGATGATCGCCAGCGCGAAAAGAACGACCACGGCGACGCTCGCGGAGCGGACGAACTCCGTCGGCAGGTTCGACTCGAACCAGCCGAACGAGCCCCACCAGCGCAGGATCGTCCCGTTGACCAGTACCTCGGTGTAATCCCCCCAGTCATTCAGGTGGTCGCCGAGGGGGAATCCCGGGGTCTCGGGCTGGAAGGTCCGGTAGCGGACGACGTTGACGACCCACCACCAGCCGCCGAACCCGATCATGAGCGCGCCGCCGAGCAGGACCTGCCGCCACGGGGGCCGGGTCGAACCCGGTGGCACCGCCATGAGACCGGTCTCGGCGAGCAGGAACGGGTCGTCCGGGCCGCGCCGCGCCGCCGGCGCGGGCAGGGCGCGCGCGTCCCGCCGGGCGCGCCGCCAGGCGACGAGGTAGGCGAGCGCCACCATCGGCACGAGCACGATCGCCAGCGATTTCGAGAACAGGGCGAGCCCGATGAACACCCCGGCCCACGCGGCCGTGCGCAGGGACGTGTCCCCGCACAGGACGTAGACGATCGTCACCGTGGCCAGGCCCGCGGTCAGCGCGAGCAGGTTGTCGTTGTTGACGCTCGATCCGATGTGGGTGAGCTGCGGAATCGCCAGGGGCACCAGCGCGGCGCAGGTCGCCGCGACCCGGTTGCCGTCGCTGAGCCGGTGCGCCCCCGCCCACGCGAGCAGCGGGAGCGGCGTCACCATCAGCGCGCTCATCAGACGCAGGATCCCGATGGTGACGTCCCAGCGCAGGCCGTCGCCGTCGCCGCCGGGCAGCGCCCGGAGCACGGCGGCGCCCACCCAGTAGTACAGCGGTGGGTGCTGAACGAGCTGCTGGATCTCCCCGGGCGGCTGCGGCTCGCCGTCAGGCTGGCGGGTGTCGCCCATCTCGTCCCAGGTCGGCCGGTCGGCGCGCGGCGTGGCGTCGCCCTTGGCGATCGGGGCGTAGTCGAGGTCGTAGGGGAGCGCGTCGGTTCCGTAGGGTGACGCGGCGATAGTGCCGACCCCGTCGGGACGGACGAACGCGTGGCCGGGATGCGGCCATCCGGCGCCCTGGACCAGCCGCATCACCGCGTCGACGTGGTTCGGCTCGTCGGGCGCGTGGTACTGCGGCACCAGCACCGACCAGCTCGCGAGCAGCGCCGCGAACAGCCCGGTGATCAGCCAGATCGGCAGCGGCGCCGAGCGCAGCAGCATGATCGGCCGGAAGCGCGCTCCGACCGGGTAGCCGGCGGGGGAGGCGGCCAGCGACACGGACACCGGCTCAGCGCCAGTAGTCGATGTGCCCGACGATCTTCGCCGGTGAGCCGGCAGCGACCGCCTTGGGCGGGACGTCCTTCGTCACCACGGCACCGGCGGCGACGACGGCGCTCTCCCCGACGGTCACACCCTTCAGCACGATCGCCCCGGCACCGATCCAGGCCCGGTCCTCCAGCACGATCGGCCCGCTCATGGGCTGTTCCACGCCGTCCACGACCATCGGATGGAAGTCGTTGTCGAGCAGCTGGGTGTTCCACGACACGTTGCAGTAGGCGCCGATCCTCACCCGCTCCCGGACGAGGATCTTCGCGAAGCCGTTGATGTTGGCGAACGGGCCGAGCTCGAGCACCCCCGAGTCGACCACGACGCGGATCCCGCGCTGCAGCGAGACGACGCCCTCGCAGCGCACCCGGCCCTCCGGGTGCACGCGCAGGATCGAGACGTCGTGCTTGGTGGTGAGCCCGAACGGGGCGAGCCCGATCCGCAGCGCGGCGCCGTCGGCGAACTCGATCCGCTCATGACCCTCGATCACTGTCGGCGAACCGATCCAGATCGGCTGCTTGTGTGCGAGTGGATACCGAAGACCGGCCACGAACGAACGGGCCGAGGTCTCCCGCGCCGCCCGCAGAGTCCGCACATGGCGCACATACTCCCGTAGATCACCTCTGAACGTCCCCACGAGCGGTAACAGTAGGCGCAGTCGGGGGGCGACCGGAGTTCGGGCCCCGGCGCAGGCCGTGTCACCCTGGAGAGCGGACTGCCCGCGACCTGCCGGGGACGGAACGCGGGCACGCAACGACGACCGGGAGTCACACCGACGTGAGTGTCAGCGCCATCCATCCAGCCGAACAGCCGACCAAGACGGCTGTGGAGACACCGCCCTACGTGACCGTGGTGCTCCCCTGTTACAACGAGCAGGATCACGTCGTCCTCGAGCTCGAGCGCATCACGGCGGCGATGGACGTCAGCGGGTACAGCTACGAGCTGCTGGTGATCGACGACAAGTCGACCGACGGCACGCTGGACGTCCTGCGCGACGTGGCGGCGAACTTCCCCCATATGCGGCTGATGCCCTTCCGGCGCAACGGCGGCTCGGGCACGGCGCGGCGCATCGGCACGCAGGAGGCCCGCGGGAAGATCGTCGTCTGGACCGACGCGGACATGACGTACCCGAACGAGCGCATTCCGGAGTTTGTTCGCTACCTGGACGAAAACCCTGACGTCGATCAGGTCGTCGGTGCACGGACGACCGAGGAGGGCACGCACAAGTGGGCCCGCGTGCCGGCCAAGTGGTTCATTCGCATGGTCGCGCAGCGGCTGTCCGGGACGAAGATTCCCGACCTGAACTCCGGCCTGCGCGCGTTCCGCCGGGACGTGTCGCTTCCGTACCTGCGCCTGCTCCCGCCGGGATTCTCCTGCGTCACCACCATCACCATGGCGTTCCTGTCCAACCAGCACCCCGTGGACTACCTGCCGATCCACTACGCGAAGCGCTCGGGGACGTCCAAGTTCCACCCCTTCAAGGACGCCCGTCGATACATCCTGCAGGTGCTGCGGATGGTCATGTACTTCGACCCGATCAAGGTCCTGATGCCGGTCGCCCTGTGGATCATGGCGCTCGGTTTCGTGAAGTTGATCGTCGACCTCGTCCGGTACGACCTGCGGGTGACCACCTCCACGCTGCTCGCGATCCTCGTCGGGTTCCAGATCGTGGTTCTCGCGCTGATCGGTGACCTGGTGGCCCGGTCACGCAGCGACACCTGAGCCTCGGCGTGCGTATCGCGATCATCGGGCCGACCCACCCGTACAAGGGCGGCATAGCCCAGCACACCACCGAGCTGGCGCACCGCCTCGCCGCGCGCGGGCACGAGGTGCGGATCGAGTCGTGGTCCCGCCAGTACCCGGCGCGGCTCTACCCCGGACAACAACGGGTGGACACCCCGGAGGGGACGCCGTTCGCGGCGACGTCCTACCCGCTGTCCTGGCGCCGCCCCGACTCGTGGTTCCGGCTGGGCCGCCGGCTGCGTGCTCCGGCCTCGGGCGGCCCGGGTTCCGGCGCCACGGTGGACCTTGTAGTCCTCGTCGTCGTCACCCCGATCCAGGCTCCCGCCTACCTGGGCATCCTGGCCGGGCTGCGTGGGCTGCGTGGGCTGCGTGGGCGTTCAGGGGGCGGCCGGTCGTCCCGCGGCGTCCTCGCGCTGTGCCACAACGTGCTGCCGCACGAGCGCCGGCGGATCGACGAGCCACTGGTCTCCGCGGTGCTCCGCCGCTGCTCAGCCGTCCTGGTGCACACCGAGCCGCAGGCCAGGCTCGCCGCGGAGCTCACCGCCGGCCCCGTGCGCGTCGCCGAGATGGCACCCCACCTGTGGACCGCCGCCGGCGAGGACATGATCCTGTCCGGGTCCGGGTCGGCGCGCGCGCCAGAGGCGGGATCGTCACAGCCGTCGCCGTCGCGCGAGTTGCTCTTCTTCGGGCTGGTCCGGCCGTACAAGGGCCTCGACGTGCTGCTGCGCGCCCTCGCCGCCGGCCCCGAGGACGTCCGCCTGACCGTGGCCGGGGAGTTCTGGGGCGGCATCGAGAGCACTCGTACCCTGGTGGCCGAGCTGGGCCTCGGCGAGCGGGTCACGCTGCGCCCCGGCTACGTGCCGGCCGAGGACGTCCCCGCCTTGTTCGCCGCCGCGGACGCGCTGGTCCTGCCGTACCGGGCCGGCACCGCCTCGCAGAACGTCGACCTCGCGCACCTGCACGGTGTCCCCGTCGTCGCCACCCGCGTCGGCACCCTCACGACGTCCGTGTGTGACGGCGTCGACGGCCTGCTCGTGCCGCCCGACGACCCGGCGGCGCTGGCGGCGGCCCTGCGCCGGCTGTACGAGCCGGGAGTCCTCGCCGCCCTGCGCGCCAAGGTGACTCCGCCCGACGTCGACAGCGCCTGGGACAGCTACCTCGACGCCGTGCTGAAACCGTGCTGACGGCGAAGGCGCCGCTGTCGGCGGCTCAGGAGCGGGGCAACCCGAAGTGTGTCGCCTATGAGTGTGATCAGTTGGGTGTTCAGCGGGTCGGGACCAGGTCCCGCCTGGTGGGAAAGGCAGACTGTGCGCCATGAGTTCCCTACGTGACGACGCCCTGGCCTACGCCGGTCACCAGGTGCATGTCATGCGCCGCCGCGAGGTCGGGACCCTGCTCTCCTGGGCGGGCGACCTGCACGGACGGACCATGCTCGACGTCGCCGGCGGCGACGGCTACTGGGCCGGCCAGGCGGTCCGCCGCGGCGCCCGCGCCGTCAGCCTGGACCTCGCCCGCCACAAGCTGGACTTCGGCAGCCGCCTGAAGCACCGTCCCAGCCTCGTCGAGGGCGACGCGCTGCGCCTGCCGTTCGCGCCCGCCACCTTCGACATCGTCATGTCGGTCTGCGCGATCGAGCACTTCGACGACGGCCCCGCCGCCCTCGCCGAGATGGCCCGCGTGCTGCGCCCCGGCGGCGACCTGGTGATGTCCGCGGACGCCCTGACCCGGGCCGACCGCTGGCCGGACCTGTTCGCCAGCCACCGCGAGCGCTACCACGTGCAGCACACCTATCCGGGTGAGCAGCTCACGAAGCTGCTCGCCGACGCCGGGCTCGAGGTGGTCCGCCAGACCTACATGTTCCGGTCCGAACGGGCGGAGCGCCTCTACCTCAACCTGTCCGCCAAGGGCGGGCGCATCGGCTGGAACGCGGCCGCGGTCTTCTCCCCGCTGGTCGCCCTCTCCGACCGCCGTGCACCCGACACCACGGGCAGCGTCGTGCTGACCCACGCCCGCAGGCGGCAGCCCTGAACACCCCGCCCCCGCGGCCGCGCACACCCCGGCCACGGACGTCGACAGCCCAGCTCCGGCCGGCCCAGGACCGGCCGGCCCAGCTCCGGTCGGCCCAGCCTCGGGTGGCCCAGGACCGGGTGGCCCAGGACCGGGTGGCCCAGCATCGGGTGGCCCGGCTCCGGATCGGAGCCGTCTCGTGAGCGCGCCTGCGCCTCCCGCGCAGAAACTGCTGGCCGCGTTCCTCACCGTCATGCTGTTCGCGCTGGTCATCTTCGGTCTCGGGGCCGCGTTCGACTCCTTCGGTCACCGCGGCTGGGGCTACGTCGTCGGCATCAGCTGCTGCATCATCATGGTCATCGCCGGCCTGGCCGCAGCCCGCCGCGACCGCTGACCCACCCCCACCTGTCTGAGGATCTGTGGCGGGTCAGTTGAGTCCATGGC